>NZ_JAYGQS010000002.1:237462-421977 GCF_035012965.1 Polynucleobacter sp. AP-Sanab-80-C2 | reverse complement strand
ACTTTGATATGGAATCTCATAAAGTTAGTGCCCTAGAGAATCCATTTGGTCCCAAAGTATTGGGGTGAACGGCAACTGTAAACTATGTGGTCGGTACCGGATGTAAACCATGTGTCCGGTACGGACCTTAAATTAGTGGCCTGCCCAGCACGATTCGAACGTGCGACCTACGCCTTAGAAGCTTTAAAAATGAGGTTAATCAATAGCTTAGACAATGACATAAGCCTGGCAAGATTAGGTGTTCAATCGGCACCGAGATCTGTGGTTCGAAGTGGAATTGACTATGTGGTGTGTGGCATCAACAGATGTGGAGTCGGTTAAACCGACACCACAGCGTCAGGGCCGAGATGGGCTGTTGTTGATCGCAAAGCAGACCTTAACCCTACCTACCGATGGATAGCTGCTAAGACCCAAAGCGGACTTTGGCAGATATCAGGAGAAATTCACAGCATTAAAAAGCAAACGATAAACCACCGCCTAGGGCAACTGTAGTACCAACGCCTCTAGTATTTCCATATTGGCTAAATGCAGAAAGATGAAGTTTATCTGCGATCATGTAGTTAAATGTTGCTGCTACAGTATTGGATATAGACTGCATTCCCCCGATCAATTGTTTGTTTTCTGGAGAATAGTTGATCATTAAAAAAGATTTTTCAGTAGTTTTCAAGGAAGCGCTTATCGTGGCACCATTTATTATCTTTGGTACATTGTAATTATTAATTGTGGTTATAGTCGAATTTTGAAAATTACCAAAAGCATAGGCAATGCTAATTGGTGGCAAATATTCGCTAACCTGCCAATTAATCTTTGGAGTTATTTGTGAAAAGCTACCTAGCTCAAATACTTGATAGTTAACTGCAGTTTCAGCAGAAAATACTTTCATACCATCTTTGACAATTGGAAGTATGTATTGTGGTGAAAGCATTAATGAGTATTTATAGGTATAAAGCATATTAGTTCCCACGCCAACATAACTATTAATACTCCAGTCTTTGTTGGGCTTATAACTTGAACCTATGACACTATTAGTTAGATTAATTGGCCCCTGTTTTTGATAAAGCTCACTCGCTACTATTTTCCAATGATCATCAACCTTAAAGGCGCCCTGAACTACTTGAGTAATAAGATTAACTGGTGCAGGACCGTTGGTCCACTTCTGTACGTTTCCAAAGGCTGAAATAGGCAGTGGCCCTTTTTGACCAAGTGCAACTGTTTCCTGATTAGCTGACTGAGCATTACCTACGCTACTAAAAATATGTGAATGAGAGTAGTCGGCGAAAGAAGTATCGGATTCAGATTGCGCATTTAGAGCAGATATACATAGCAAAAAGCCTACATAAAATCTAAAAAAATTAAATTGCTTATATATCCGCATAAAGTCTACAATCACCTCTGATTTTTATTTGGGAAATACCATTTACCCTTTCTGATCGGCAAGAAATTACCATCGTCAATACCAACTTCTTTTGTAATTAAATCATTAGTTAGCTGATTCATAGCCATAATAAGATCGGAATTTTGCTTAGGATTCATCGCCAAATTATTCATTTCAGCTGGATCATTTTTCAAATCAAAAAGTTCTAAATCATTATTAGCTATCAACTCTTCAAAGGTAGTTGGTGTATTAAATTTCAATGGGGAAAAGTATCGAGAAAAACGATAGCGACCATTTGATACGCTTCTCATTGCTGAGCGTGTTGAGAAATTTGGTTCATTAACTGTCAGAAGCTTTATTTCCTCTTGCGTTGGCACATGGCCACTAAACATCCATGGATACGTTCTTCTTGCCCACTTTGCGTCTACAAACGAAAGCATATTAAAATTGTAAAGAGCTCCTGGTCTTAGTGACTCAAGATCAGCTGACTCAGGATTTTTCAATAGCGGCACCAAATCACGACCTGGAAGACCCTCTGCAGCCTTTTTCCTAGAGGCGGCATCTTTTCCCGTTAATGAAATAATTGTTGTGGCTAAATCTACTTGTGATGTGACAGCTTTGCATTCTCTGCCACCTGGGAATGCTGGATGAATAATCATGAGTGGTAAATGATTTTGCTCTTTATAAGCCGTAGTTCCTTTGCCGCGCATTTGATGGGAGCCGCCTAATTCACCATGGTCGGCAGTAAAGATAACAATCGTATTGTCTTCCATACCACTATCTTTAAGGCCTTGCATAACAGCGGCTACATTCTCATCGCTATCACGAATGCAATTGAAATAGTAGTTCAATAACGATCTCCAGCGCCGATCTTCATTGGGCCAGTTTCCGCAAACTGCATTCCAAGCTTCTTGATAAATCTTGTGAGCAGCAGGACGGCCGGGGGCATCTAATGCCTGCTTACGACTCTCTGGCAATGGATAACTATCCCAAGTTGCTTTATATAAATCATCTGTTGGCGCTCTAGGAACCGGAATAGCAGCGCTGTTTTGCTGTTGATTTTCAGAGGGTAAATCAGAGTTGTAGTATGCGACATCATGAGGATTAACAATATTGACAGCCAGATACCAAGGCTGTTTTTTTGCTTTTAATTTTTGTCCTTGATTGCGAAGCCATGCAACAGCAGAGGCAACGTTAGCTTTATCAAAAGTGTAGCCACCCAACTCTTTATCGCAAATATCTCCAAAACCTAAAAAGTCATGAAAGCCATACCCTTCAATAATCTTACGATAGGTATCTAGAGGCGCATTGTAAGCATGCTTTGCTTGATCCATATTATAAGAAAGATGCCACTTGCCTTGGTAAGCAGGATAGTAACCAAGCTCATTGAGACGATGCCCAATGGTTTTTACTTTTGAGGATAAGTCAGGCTGCCATAAAAAATTGAGGTTATCAAATATTCCAGAGTGTTGAATATGTTGACCTGTATATATAACTGAACGAGCTGAAGAACATTGAACAGTAGCATTTTGATGATTTAAAAATGTAATTGCTTTTTTCTTGATGGCTTCACGGGCTGGAACAGGAACGGGCCACTTATCAAAAAAATGTTCTTGGTCTACCAAAACAAAAAGGATGTTGTAACCGGAAGGTGCATCAACCTGAGGGAGCTTGTTAGAACTAGATTGTGCTTGCGTACTCGATATTCCTCCAGGCAATAACGAGCCGCCAATAACAGCTGCACCGGAGGTTAATAAATCACGGCGAGATTGATTTTTAGGCTCATTACTGGTTTGCTTTTTCATTTAAGTCCCTTAAGGTTTAAAAAAACTAAGTTTTATTTGAGTGAAATCTCAACCTAATAAAATAAAAAATTACTATGGGTAATGTTTACCACAATTATTCTTAAAAGATTAGCGCTCCATACTAGTCTCTTACCCTAAGACTCTTAGCAGGTGCTTGCCCTAAAGTAGTGCCAAAATCTCTTAGCTCAATTTCAAGCATTGGCAAAATCATCGTGAAGTATTCCAAACTCACCAGCTGTATTGATTAAGTAATAAACAGATTTTTTGGGTCTCTATTTATGGGTTAAAGAGAGAGGCCCCATAATAATGTCGGGACAAACCGACACCCGACCACCAGGGTCAAAAGTTCGTCTGAGTCGCAAATAGTCACCCAGGATCCGCCACGCCCCACCCAAGGCCACTCTCGCGCTACTCAAGCTAGATCATGATTAGCAACAATAGACCACAATCAATCAGCCTGAAACACTATTAATTAGGAGAATTTGGCCTGCCCAGCACGATTCGAACGTGCGACCTACGCCTTAGAAGGGCGTTGCTCTATCCAGCTGAGCTATGGGCAGAATATGCTGGGTCTGTATCTAGAACAATCAGGAAAGTGGTCGGAGTACAAGGATTCGAACCTTGGACCCCCTGCTCCCAAAGCAGGTGCGCTACCAGGCTGCGCTACACTCCGACGGAACCAACATTCTACACCGACAGGGCTATTACAGGCAAATCCTGTAAGATTCGGAGCATGGTTGCCTATTTTTCCAGCAAATTAACAAAGCAAGTTCACGCTGCTCTCGCAGTGGCTTTGCTTATGGCTTGCATGATGGGAACCCATTGGATTGGCTTTGCTCACAGTATTAGCCACGCAAGTATTCAGCAACAAAGTATTAGCCCATCATCCGCAGATGAATTTGCTCCCACATCGGTTCACAGCTCAGATATTTGCCATCTTCTTGATGCCTTAACTTTAGCTGGTTTCATACCAGAAGCATTCATTGGAGTGCTGCTATCTCAAACTACTAGCTTCGTTCTAGCCAGCCCCCTAGAATTTCACTTTGCGCAAGCTGCCCAATCGGCTTACCAATCACGCGCTCCCCCTGCTGACATCCTTTAAAACCCGTACCAACTAATAAGGTTGGATACCTGCCGTTTTAATCATCACCACTTTTTGGTGATCTTGGATGAAATATGAATTACAGGCATTACTCCACATTTCGATATGTATTATTACTAGCTACTTCGATCGCTAGTTTTTCAGCATGGCCGCAAAGTAATGCTGAACCATCATTGCAACTCAATGTCAGCGGCGTGCTCGATGATGGTAAAGGGTTTTTATCACCTAATAAGGTGCTTTCAGGTGATGATTTACAAAACAAACTGAGTGGCACGCTTGGAGCAACTCTGGCAAATGAGCTAGGTATCTCAGCAACGGGTTATGGTTCGGGTGCATCTAGACCGGTAATACGAGGACTTGAAGGTGCTCGAGTGCAGATTTTGCAAAATGGTTTATCCGTTGGTGATGTATCAAGCATCTCCGCTGATCACGCAGTAGCTAATCCGATGCAAAACACGCATCAAATTGAAATCTTGCGGGGTGCATCTGCCCTTCTATATGGATCGGGTTCTAGTGGTGGTCTAGTGAATGTGGTGAATGATCGCATCGTCACCTCAATGCCAGATGCCCTGTCTGGAGCCATGAATACCAGCTATGAAACAGTCAACCAAGGTAAAACCGCAAATATTGAATTAGATGCGCCTGCTGGCCCATTAGCATTACATTTTGATTCGACAATTAGCAACTCAAATAATTACCGTATTCCGGGGTTTGCTGAACAAGGGGGTCCCAATGCCAATTGGTCAATCAATCCTGGGCAAACCGTGAACGTACCCTATAGTGGAAAGCTTCCATTCTCATTTAGCAATCAAAATAGTTTGGGATTAGGCGCATCCTATTTAAGATCAGACGGTTATACCGGTGTCTCCTTAGAACGTATGAATCATAACTACGGCATACCCACTGCTGAGGGTGGATTTATTCAGCAGTCACAAAATCGTTATGACTTTGCCCATCAAGCCAACGATCCCTTTGACGGTTTTTCATCGATCAAGATTAGTGCAGCTAACACCAATTATCAACATACTGAATTTACTAACAATGGTGTGGCATCAACGCAGTGGAATAACACTGCATCGGAAGCGCGTTTAGAGCTTACCCACAAAGAACTGCTAGGGTCGAAAGGAGTGATTGGCGCACAAGTAATCGGAGCTACTCTGAATGCGATGGATTTAAATACCAATAACTATGCTATCGTGCCGCAGACAAAATCGAACTCCACCGCACTATTTTGGGTTGAGGAAGGTCGTTACGGACCCCTGAAGAGCAGTCTAGGAGCGCGCTATAACTATGCTGCCCAAAATCCCAATTCAGCCACACAATTTCCGAGTACGAGTTCACAAGGATTTACTCCAAATACCTATGGACCACCAACCATTCAAAACCGACAGTTCAATCTGATGTCTTACTCTGCTGGTGGCATGCTTGATGTAGCTCGCGGTTATGGTTTGGGTTTGGCCTATACCGTTTCACAGAGGGCACCAACACCACAAGAGCTTTACTCCTATGGTCCGCATGATTCCACTGCTACTTTTGACATCGGTAATTCCAATTTAGGTACAGAAACGTCACATAATCTTGAATTGAGTTTTCAGAAAACTTTAGGGCTCATGCGGAGCAAGGTGAGCGTCTATCGCAATCAATTTAGTAATTACATCTATGGTTTTTATACAGGCTCTTATAGCAGTACGAATGACAACTTCTCAGTGGTACAAGCTTCCCAAGCAAACGCCAATATCCGCGGTGCCGAAGGAGAATTGACCTATAACTGGAATCAAACAGGTATTGGTGGAAGGCTATTTGGTGATGTATCGCAAGGAAGCTTCGATGCTGGTGGTAATTTACCTTTACAGCCAGCACCCAGACTCGGTAGTGAACTCGCTTATCAACGTGATGGTTGGCTTACCAGTGCTACCTATATTTATAGCTATCAACAGAACAGGCTAGCAAGCTGGGAAATTGGTCCTACCCCGAGTTATAAGCTCTTAAATGCCAATCTCTCCTACACAGAGCGAATTGGTAAAGTCAATTGGACTGGATATATGGCACTGAAGAATCTTCTCAATGAGGAAATTCGCTATGCAACATCACCTATGGCAGTAAGACTCTACGCGCCTCAACCAGGAAGAAGCTTAATGCTTGGAGTCAGAGCAGCGTTTTGAACTAACTTAAAAAAATCGCAGATAAATAAAACCCAGCATGCCTGATCCTAAGATTACAAAAACGGGATTGATCTTGGTTCTCAGAATCAAGTAAAGCGTACACAGCGCCAAGATCAGAGTCATTGGGCTGACGATTGATGCCTTAGCAACGGCATACACGCCAGATGCCATCAATCCAATAGAGATAGGCTCTAAAGCACTCTGAATAGTGCGTCGCCAGGGATTATGAGCAAAATGACTCCATAGGCGACCTGCATAAAAACACAAAATACTAGAAGGTAGAAAAAAGGCCAGCAGCACAATACCCGCACCCACTATTCCTGCAACTTTGAAACCAATAATAAGCACCATCAACATATTGGGGCCAGGCGCTACCTGACCAATACTATAGATATGAACAAATTGTGCATGAGTAATATCAAATTGATGAGCCAAAAGAGTTTGCATCTCTGGCAAGACAGCAGTACCTCCCCCAACAGCCAGGATCGATAAAAGACTAAAGGTGAGTGCGAGTTGAACTAGCAAACTCATGACTGTAGTTTTGGCCTATATAGATAGATAGAAATCGGCGCCATGATTAACAGAACCAAAGGCAAAGAAAGTTTTGCAATGCTCATAAGTCCGAAGGTACAAGCAATGATGATGACGGATTTCAAATGCTTCCAGTGCTCATCGCCAATACGGTATGTAATCGCAGCCAATAAACCGCATGCGCCAGCGGCAATCCCAGTTAAAAGCAGATTTGCGAGTGGATGATTATTGTTATTGGTATAAGCAATGCCAATGATTAAGACAAAAAGAGATCCCGGAAGAATTAATCCTAATGCAGCAATCACTGCACCCCAGATTCCCCGCAAATGATCGCCAGCGAGCACTGCTAAGTTCACTGAATTTAAACCAGGCATGGTTTGACTAATAGCCAAGTAACCCATGAATTCATCAGCGCTGAGCCAATTTCGTTTTTCAATGAGAAGAATCCGCTCGTAAGCAATGATTCCACCACCAAAACTCACTGCACCAATAATCAAAAACTGTATAAATAAATCACTCAGAGTGACCTTGACTTTATCCCCACTAGGGTTTTCAAGGCTCATTCAGGCTTTCCATAGATCAAAGCAGTTTTAGTGCTCCCTATTTCTAGCCAATCGGCAAGCTCAATTTGAAGTTGTTTGAAGAATTTATCTGCTCGCTTATGGGCTTTAGCTTGTGCTCGGTTTTCATCGTTGACTCGATATGAAAAAGCCAGCTCCCCAACAATAGGGTCTCCCGCACTTTTCATCCAAATAGCAATATCACAATGTGCCTGAACGCCATCACCAAAGACGAGATTACCCAATGGCAAGCAGGCCTCTAATATTTTATTGGTTGATCCGCCCACAATACGTAGCGGTGATTTTTTATCAATGGCGAGTTTAGCAAGACCAGGAAAGAATTTATTAGCGCTGCTGAGCGTTCTATCAAAAAGATCATCAATCGGAACAGCATCTAAGATAGCATTATTTGAATATATTTGACGTTGTGTACCCAGCCCATCTCCACGGAGAATTTCTTCTTTAAAGCGAATCCGAGATTTGATCTTTTTCTGCGGTGTCGGGTCAAAGTTAGAAGCATGATCCATCTCATGTGCACGACATTTCAGCGTGACCTCCGCGTAATCATCCACCCAAACATTTTGGCGTGATTCTCGGACACGTAAAATAATATTGTTCAGGCGAAAATCTTCGCCCGGCGTGTCATAAAAATAAATGTTACGCAAACCGGTATTAGCATTATCTAGATGAAAAAAATCAACCTTGTTTTTCTTGCAAAACTTGATCAGCTGTTCGCTAAGCGCGGTGATTTTGCTGCGACGATCTAAGCCTTTGGGCTTGATGAGTAGCTTAAATTCTCTATTGGTAATCGACGGGTGGATTTTTTTCACAATAACCTCTGTTTGCAAGAGATTATCACTATACCGCGAGGATTAATAGACTTGAGGGACGTACATCTCTGGTGGCACCGGTCCACGGAGGTAATCAGGGTTGTGAACGCGGGCCGGTAGCGTAATCACAGGGTGATCGATCTCTTTATAAGGGATCTGGTTTAGTAAATGCGTAATGCAATTTAAGCGGGCTTTTTTCTTATCATTGGCCGCTACTACCCACCAAGGGGCTTCCGGAATATGCGTGCGCTCCAGCATCGTTTCCTTTGCTTTGGTGTACTGCTCCCATAAGCGACGAGCCTCTAAGTCCATTGGGCTGAGTTTCCATTGTTTCAATGGATCGTGAATACGCATCATGAAACGGTTGTACTGCTCATCATCTGAGATTGAGAACCAGTATTTAATCAAGATAACACCAGAGCGAATCATCATGCGCTCTAAATCAGGAACGGTTCTCAAGAACTCTTCATACTCTGCGTCAGTACAAAAGCCCATCACTTTTTCAACGCCAGCACGGTTATACCAACTGCGATCGAATAACACTATCTCACCGCCAGCTGGCAGGTGAGAAATATATCTTTGGAAATACCACTGCGTCTTTTCACGTTCATTTGGCGCAGGCAAAGCCACCACTTTACAAACGCGCGGATTCAGGCGCTGGGTAATCCGCTTAATAGCCCCACCCTTACCGGCTGAGTCGCGACCTTCAAACAGCACAGCTACTTTTACATTATTCGCAACGACCCAATCTTGGAGCTTTACAAGTTCTCCCTGCAATCTGAAGAGCTCTTTAAAGTAAACATTGCGAGGGACTTGGGAACCAGCTTCACCATCAGGCGAGAGACGATCGTCATCAAGCTCCATTTCGAGCTCTTCATCCATGCTATCAAGAATCTCTTCTTGAGCACGTTGATACCACTCTGCCATCTCTGTATGCTTTGAAGTCATCTTATTTCCACTGAATAATGTGAAGTTTACGCCCTAACTTATGACATTATTGTTACAGACTACAAGGTATTTGACGAGCTTAGGTACTTGGCAATTTGCTCATGGCTATGCAGAGCCAGCCATTTTCGATCACTTGGCTGCTCAGGCGTTGCGGCAGGGGGTGGAAAAAAGGTGAGCTCCGCAATCAAATTCCGGTTTTTGAGAATCTTGCTCATTGACTCCAAAAGCCCCATATCTCCTACAAAAGCAGGCACATCTGAGCGTTGACCAGATGCCTTGGACAAATAGCGAATTGCTAGGTTGTAGACCGGCAAATCTGCCATCACAGCAGCCTCGAATAAGTTTGGCTTAAAAGAACGCACGGTTTCACCGATGGTGGAAGTGCCCTCGGGAAAAATACAGACTGACTCCGATTTCAGTACGGCACTCATCTCCCCCACCACCACATGGGCATGTCTAGAGCTATCCCGTTTGATAAAAACCGTACCTAACTGTTTTGCCATCCATCCAAATATAGGCCACTTTTCTACCTCAGACTTAGCCACAAACCGAATGGGTTTGAAGGCGTTGATAGCATGAATATCTAGCCAGGAAATATGATTGGACGCCAGTAAATAGGAATTGCTCGGCAGAATACCTGGGTTCATCACCCGCAATTGAATGCCAAAAATCTTCAGCAGCTTTATTGACCACTGCTGAATATGAAAGTGTCTGGTTTTCAGATTAGCGAATGGAAACACCATGAAGAGGGTTGCTACCCCAGAAAGAGTATGAGCCCAAATGGCCATCCATAGACCAAAACGGGTAATAAAAGGGGTTTCTTTCTCAATGAATGCTGGAGGAATACTCATATACGGCTTCAATATAAAGCAAATGCCTTGCGTCATCAAACTGACTTAAAAATGTCATGATGCTTACATAGTGGCTTGGCTTAATACGGTTTCATGATGCATTACAGAGCCATCTGGATTTCAGACGTACACCTAGGAACATCAGGGTGTCAGGCAAACTACCTCCTCGATTTTTTAAAGCATAACGAAGCCGATAAGTTTTATCTCGTTGGTGACATCATTGATGGCTGGCGTTTAAAGAAGTCATTCTACTGGCCACAGGCTCATAACGACGTCGTACAAAAACTATTACGTAAGGCTCGTAAGGGAGCTGAAGTGATTTACGTACCCGGCAACCATGATGAAAGCGCCCGTCAATTTTTTGGACTCTCTTTCGGCGATGTGAAGGTTGTTGAAGAAGTAATTCACACCACTTTAGATGGTAAGAAGCTCTGGGTTACCCATGGCGATCTTTTTGATGGAGTAATGCAGTACGCCAAATGGCTTGCCTATGTTGGTGATACGCTCTACTCCTTCATTCTCTATATTAATCGTTACTTCAATATGCTGCGAGTTAAAATGGGCTTGCAGTATTGGTCACTCTCTCAATACTTGAAGCATCAAGTCAAGAATGCAGTGAGTTACATCGCTGACTTCGAGCATATTATGGCTAGAGAAGCCCGTCTGCGCGGATGCGACGGAGTTGTCTGTGGCCACATCCATAAAGCAGAAATCCGTGAGATTGATGGTTTGCTCTACTGCAACGATGGCGACTGGGTCGAAAGTTTAACCGCCTTAGTTGAAACCCATACGGGTGAGCTAAAAATTGTTCACTGGCCCTATATCAAAGGTGAACCTGTTGAAACTCCTGAAATTGCCTTCCAACCTGCTGTTGAATCACTTCTGAAAGAGGCTGTGCTATGAAAATTATGATCATCACTGACGCATGGGATCCACAGGTAAATGGCGTTGTTCGCACCCTCAAGCAAACCCGTGCTGAATTGACTGCGATGGGTCATGAGGTTGAAATGATTACGCCCAATGGATTTAAATCCATCCCTTGCCCGACTTATCCAGATATCGCGCTCTCCTTATTTCCAGGCAAAGAAGTAGCCCGTCGTATCAAAGAGTTTGCTCCCGATGCCATGCATATTGCTACAGAAGGTCCTTTAGGTTTATCTGCCCGCTCATACGCTGTTAAGAACAATCTACCCTTCTCTACTGCGTATCACACCCGTTTCCCAGAGTATG
This sequence comes from Polynucleobacter sp. AP-Sanab-80-C2, assembly GCF_035012965.1. Taxonomy (NCBI): domain Bacteria; kingdom Pseudomonadati; phylum Pseudomonadota; class Betaproteobacteria; order Burkholderiales; family Burkholderiaceae; genus Polynucleobacter; species Polynucleobacter sp. AP-Sanab-80-C2. The sequence goes on along the minus strand of NZ_JAYGQS010000002.1, from coordinate 410,583 downwards.
TAAAAGCACGTACTGGTATTCCGCTGGTAATCACTTATGCCTTTATTCGCTGGTTCCATGGCCCTTCAATGGCAGTGATGGCACCAACGATTGTTGTGAAAGATGACCTTGAGAAATACGGTCTGAATAATGTGGTTCTGTGGTCACGCGGTGTTGATTTGGATATTTTCAAAATGCAAGAATCCAAGACTCTTAATACTGCACACCCCATATTTTTGTATGTTGGCCGAGTGGCGATTGAAAAGAACATCAATGCATTTTTAGAGATCGATTTACCAGGGTCTAAATGGGTAGTTGGCGATGGTCCAGCGATGGCGGGCATTAAAGAAAAATATCCTGAAGTGAACTATCTTGGTGTTCTGCAACAGCATGAGCTTGCCAAAGTCTATGCAGCAGCTGATGTATTCGTGTTTCCTAGTAAGACTGATACGTTTGGACTTGTTTTACTAGAAGCCATGGCTTGCGGTACTCCTGTGGCGGCTTATCCCGTTACCGGCCCCATTGATGTTCTCGGGAATTCCAAAGCGGGCGCCATGAATGAAGATTTACGTGTGGCCTGTATCGAAGCATTAAAAATTCCTCGTGAAGTTGCCCGTGCGCACGCTGAGAAATTTTCATGGAGAGCCGCTTCTGAAGAGTTTGCAAAACATCTCAAGCCGGTACCAACGACTGATGTGCATGTTACTGCCATTGCTTAATAAGGGCTTGTTTTGACCTCCCCCTATCACATAGATCAAAACCCCCACAAAGGGAATCGTGGACTTGCTAGAGCATGGCATGCAGCTAAGAATTCTTGGTGTGGCTTAGTTTATGCCTTTCAAGAAGAAAGTGCTTTTAGACAAGAATTAACGCTATTCGTTTTATTAACGCCAGTCGCCTTCCTTTTGCCAATTAGTTATTTGGAAAAGGCTTTGCTAGTTGCCTCTTTGCTCATGGTATTGGTGGTTGAGTTGCTCAATTCCAGCGTTGAAGCGGCCATAGATCGCATCTCCTTTGAACATCACGACCTCTCTAAGCGCGCCAAGGATTTTGGCTCTGCTGCGGTCATGTTAGCCCTGTTTATTGCCGTTCTGATGTGGTCTGCCGTCTGTATTCCGATTGTCTTAAAACCGTAATAAATGCGCTCTACGATCATACAAACCATACACAAGGCTAACTATGTCTGATATACCAAACCCAATTGGCGCCTTTGAGATCTTTTCTCCTAGAAAGAAAAAGGATCCAAGCCAATCTAAGTTAAATCCCATTAAAAAGCTCTCTAAAAAGCTGGCCAAGAAGCTATTTGGGAAAAAATTTGCTACCAAAGCCCGCGCTGAATTAGCGGCAGCTGAAGCAGTTGCCGTTGTACCTCAGGCAGCAAAAGCAAAACGCCCTGCTTTTCAGATTCAATGGGCTAGTAGCGCAAGTGAGGTTAAAGAAGCACAACGTTTACGTTATAAAGTCTTCGCAGAAGAAATGGGCGCAAATCTCTCTCAAAACCCAGAGGGTTTAGATGTCGATGAGTTTGATGCTTATTGTGACCACCTATTAATTCGCGATCAAGACACACTTAAGGTGGTTGGCACCTATCGCGTTCTGCCACCACACAAGGCTAAGGAAATTGGTCGCTTGTATTCTGACTCTGAGTTTGACCTCACCCGTTTAGATCACTTGCGCCCTAAATTAGTCGAGCTTGGCAGATCGTGTGTTCACCAGGACTATCGCTCTGGTGCTGTCATCATGGCTCTGTGGAGTGGTTTAGCCCAGTACATGCTGAAAAATGGCTACGAAATCATGCTCGGTTGCGCAAGCATTCCGATGGCAGACGGTGGTCACTTTGCAGCCAGTCTCTATAACTCACTTGGCAGCGATCAAATGGCGCCAACTGAGTTTCATGCCTTCCCCCGCTTACCATTGCCCTTAGATAAGCTCAATGGTGGTCTAGAAGTTGACGCTCCTCCATTGATTAAGGGTTACCTTAAATTGGGTGCCAAGATTTGTAGCGCTCCAGCATGGGATCCTGACTTCAATACTGCAGACTTACTGACCATGCTGCGTTTGTCAGATATCAATCCACGTTATGCAAAGCATTTCTTGGGGATGTAATTCTAAGAAAATATTTTCAGGTGAATTGGCCGCTTCCACGTGAAGCGGCTTTTTTTATTCTGCAGCAGATTACTTCAGGCTGACTTGATAAGAGCGGCCCACTCTCTCCCATTCAGCCGCCTCTTTAATTAGACTAAATTCTGTTAGAGGGTGTTCAGCGGCCCACTCTTTAGAAAGGCTCACTAGATAAGATCCATCGTGTTCAGAAACTTTAATACGCGGTAAATTGGTGTCATTACGACCACGGCACAGCACTTGAGCTAAGCGCAAGCAAAACAACATGCGCCAATCATAAAAGCTATGGTTGTTTGCAAGCTTTCCAAGCTTGCCAGTATGGCCAATCAATAAGGCCGCCAATCTAGCTTGATCATTCTTCGAAAAACCAGGCATATCGGCATTCGCTGCGATATAAGCTGAATGCTTGTGATAACCATTATGGGAAATTGAAAGGCCGATTTCATGCAAATTAGCCGCCCACTGCAACAAAGCCACATTATCTGCTCTATTCTCTGCCTCAGGCTTTGGTAGCTGCTGTAAAAAATCAACCGCCAGTTTGCCAACCCGATTAGCCTGCTCACGATCAGCCGCATAACGCTGCATAAACTGTTCAACAGTTACGTAGCGCATATCATGATGTTGTGAGCGCCCCAGTAAATCGTATAAGACGCCGCTTCTTAAAGCCGCATCAGTGACTTCCATCTCTTCGATGCCCAACTCATCAAATACCGCCAGCATGATGGCTAAGCCACCAGGCCAAACAGACCTTCTGTCATCCTTAAGACCTACCAACTCAACTTGATTGACATTCTCATATTTAAGCAAATGTTTCTTAAGGGCTTTTAAGCCTTCACGCGTAATCAAACCGCTGCTGGGATTCGCGCGACCCATGCTCAGGCTATCCCCGTGACCATTGAGGTCATTTGCGGAAATCAGCTCCGCCAGAGCTCTCGCCGTACCTGATGACCCAATCGCCTGCTTCCAGCCAGAATTGAGATAAGCCCCAGCAATGACTTGAATTTCCCGCCTGGCAGCTAACTCCGCCTCTTTAAATTCATGTGCATCGATATTTCCCTTGGGGAAAAAACGCATACTATGAGAAACGCAGCCTATGTAGAGACTTTCCAAGAGCTTGGGTTCATAGCCTTTGCCGATGATAAATTCTGTCGAGCCACCGCCGATATCAACCACCAAACGATTGCCTTGCACGGCTTGGACTTCATGGGCGGCACCAATATAGATTAAACGCGCCTCTTCAACCCCTGCAATCACTTCGATTGGAAAGCCTAAAGCTATTTGAGCGTCATCCACAAATTGCTGAGCATTTTTTGCAACCCGTAGGGTATTTGTCGCAACCGCGCGCACGTTGGCAGGATCAAAGCCTCTAATACGCTCGCCAAAGCGGCGAATAGCGGTTAAGCCTCTTTGGTAAGCATCATTACCAAGTAATTTATTCTCTGTAAGGCCGGCAGCGAGACGCACCGACTCACGCAAGGTATCTATAGGTCTTAGTTGAGTGCCAGAGGGTGTATTGACTGCCTGAGCAATGAGCATCCGGAAACTATTAGATCCCAAATCCACTGCAGCAATGAGGTCTGCAGGATTAGATAAAGGATCTACGGGATGACTTGCCAAAATATTCCCCAAAAATGGAATGCTGTATCGAATATGTCTATTTTATGTAAAAACCGTGACACATTGATGAAAATGACAGCAGGCCTAATGGGCTGGGCTTGGCAGGACTCGTTTAGGCAGCCAAGTTTTGCTCAGAGCTTGAGCAATCGCGATTAGCAAAACTACACAAAATGCAGCAATCACCCGACTTGGGCTTCAGAATCGTACTGCAAGAATGGCAACGATAGAGGTGGTAAGAGCTACCCACTTCAATGCTGATGACCTCAGAGGCTTGGCAATGAGGACAGGTAAGGATTGATTCTAGGAGTTCAGGCTTAGTATTCACAGCGCAATACTGAACCAGGAATGTTTCAGTATTGTGTCATTGACTGAATGCAGTTTCAGTCAATGACAGCTAATTAATATGAGTAACAAACCTCAAAATCAGGACATTTATTTTGAGCCAAGACCCAAAGACTCCACCATGACTTTAAATACCTCTGTGTTGTCCATAAAGCCTTTGAATTTCTCTGAACCTGGGCCCATTGCATTGAGCAAGGCATCGTCTGCAGTATGCACACCAACATCCTGATGAGATGGTAAATTGCCACCCACATGAATGGCATCTTCTTGTAGCTGAATATATTTCGGATTAGCTACAAATTTTCCAGAATCATTCTTGACCGCTGGGACAAAAGTCCCATCTAGCTTCGGATGCATGGTTTCATAATGATCTGGGTAATTGCCGTAGAAGAATGCCAGACGTTTAGTCACATCAATTTGATTGGGATAACCCTGCACATCTGCCTTAGGATAATTAGGGAATCCTGCCGATGCATAGGTGCCCACCTTCTCGCGCAGTGGGCCCGGTATATCGTCATGAACTACGCCACTGATCGAACCACTATGGGTATGATCAGGCGTCACAATAATCAGTGTGTCCGGATTCTTTTTGGCAAAATCTTTAGCGATTTGCACAGCATTGCTCAGCATGATGGTATCAAAAGCCGCCCTCTCCCAATCTAATGGGTGGTTGAACTTGTCAATTAACGCAGCCTCTACCATCAAAAAGAATCCATTTGGATTTCTAGATAAGACCTCTATCGCCGACTGAGTCATCTCTGTGAGATCAGGTTGATTCGGGAATTGGGCAACAGTATTCTTTTTGAGAAAAAGGCGATCTAAAGAGCCGTCCATATTGTCTGGATGAAACACGCCAAATAATTTTTTCGTGTTTTTATTATCCGCAGCAGACATTAACTCTTGCTTAGTAAAGGCCAGATGATAGCCATCGGTTTTAAATGCTTCAATGAGATTTTTTTCATCCTTACGCTTAGATGCTTTTGCCGATTGAGGATAAAAGTAAGCAGCACCACCGCCTAAAATAACCTCGGCACCACTGGCTAATAATTGATCAGCAATATATTGCTTATCAGCGCGACGTCTTGTATGGGCCACCATAGCTCCTGGCGTGGCATCTTGTAATTCAGCATCAGACACAATGCCTACTGACATCTTGGTCTTGCGCTTGAGCAACTCAGTGATCGTCTCTACCTTAGGGTGAGATAAGTTATCGCTGGCACGAGAAACATAAACGCCCATGGCATTAACAGCAGTCTTGTGTCCTGTTGTGTAAGCACTCATGGAATTGGCAGAATCGGTAATCAAAGAATCAGAGCCCGAAGTTCCAATCATCGCCGTACTAGGCATGTCATCGAATGCCAGCCTACCTTGATATTTACCCTCTGTGATGCCTTTGGATAAAACACGGGCAGCAGTTCGGTTGGCAATGGTCATGCCATCACCCACGAACAAAATGACATTTTTTACTTTACGTGGACCGCTTGCATAAACATCCCAAGTCACTTGTAACTTTTCTTGTGGTGTACGAGCTACTAACTCATATTTTCCTGCCTTAGGCAGTTGCACATCCCGATAGATCACTGAGCTACCCTTGCCGTTTTCGTCAGAGATAAATTCTGATTTGCTAGTGATCAGTTGATTGACAGGTGCTCCATTGATAGTGATGGAGAGATTACTGGGATCAACTACTTGATTGAACTCTACTTTGATATCGAATTTAGAGCTGGCCAAAATACTAGCTTGATCAATTGGATAGATCGCAGCCGCCTCAATGAATCCCGCAAAGGAAGTAAACAAAATCGGGAGTACGGCTTTAATGAGATAGGATATTTTCATAGAATGAAGCAAGAAAAAAGTTTGGGGAAACTACAATATCCACCCAGAAAATGACAGTCTGATGACTAAACGGTAATATGTCTCAAAGGGCGATTTTTTTCTTTGCCGTCTGTAATTTTCCAGATTTAACCGCCTTACAGAATTGCTCATAGTCCTTCATATTTTGCTTTGAATAAGACTTGGCAAAAGAATACAGCGCTTCATTGAGCTCTGCTGATTGACCGCAGTATCCCGCAATCATGGCAGCATCACCCGAACGTGCATGACCTAAGGCTAAGGCCCAACCGAATAACTTTGCATAATCAGGAAAGTTTTTTAAAGTCACTCCACCAGTACCAACTCCAATACCGCCTTTCATATCACGCAATTGACGCAAATAGAAACCCTGACTCCTATGGATATCGTATTGAACGGCGCCATAATTTAAGAAGATATCGGGGGCACCCTGAAGCAATCTCTGGCCAGCTACAACACGGTGACCCATATCGCGATAAATAGATTCACCAAGATAGGGCGTTAAGACCGATTTTTGCGCTTCCTTGTATTGCAGAAATAAGGGATCGTTTTCGCTATCACCCTCGAAATATAAGACCATGCAATTGGTTCCAACGCTACCAACACCGACTACTTTTCTGGCGAAATCTTTGAGTGAGTAACGCTGAAACAAGATTTGTCGATCTACCAATAATGTGCTGGAGTAATTCAACAAGGCTTTATCAATCATGGATTCTAAGGAGACGCCATAGGCATCTTTCTTAAAATGTTCAATTAATGGAGGTCTATTGATAATGCGTCGATTCTTGCCCACCAGTGTTGTCAAACTTTGCAGCACCTGAATATTACCCTGCCCCTTGGTCTCCTTCAGGTAGGCATCTAATTTTTTCTGATGCTCCTTACTAAAGTGCTTGCGAATATCTTTCTCACCAATAAATTCTTGCGCCAAATCCAAATAAGGCATTTTGGCGTATTGCTCAATCCGCTTTTGATACTCTGATGCAATGTGGTAAACCAACTTTTTACCCAAGGCCTTATCGCCACCCAAACTCTCTGATGCGATCAGAGCACTAGAAACTAAACGTTTGATATCCCACTCCCAGCTGCCAGGTAGCGTTTCATCAAAATCATTGATACCAAATACCAATCGATGTTCCGCTGTTCCAAATAAACCAAAGTTGGAAACATGCATATCTCCACAGAGCTGGACAATGATATTAGTTGTGGGTTGATTGGCTAAATCTTGTGCCATGATGGCAGCGCCACCACGGTAAAAAGCGAAGGGAGACTGCAGCATCCGTTCATAGCGAATCGGAATTAAAGATTGAATGCGTTGCTTGGCCTGCTCTTCCAAGATCGTGACAGGATCAATGCGGCTTTTTGGCGCTGTATATACCCCTTGCTCGGCAATGCTCACCTGCTTGCGTAAGGCCTTGCCATCGGCCATTCGCTTTTTGATACTTGGGCGAGGATTTTTAAAGGACTCTACTGACCTCAGAACGGCAAATAGGGGTTTCTTCTCAGAAGACATGGGCTACCTAGGCAATGAACTTACCTGCACATCTTAATGCTTATACAAATAAGGAGGGTTGATTAAGAATTGAGGTAAATCAGCTTTTTCTGAATACTTGCCGGGAGAGTCGAGAACCAAACACTATCATCACCTACGGCAGGCAAGATTTGGCCGTATTCAATCATTTGACCGGGGACAATTTCGTCAATATAGGCCCAAATTTGGTGCCCTGCTAATTTAGTAGTGCTTTGTATAGCAATCTCGAGCTCAACTAACAATTGTTTCTTCATTTGCTCGCTTCTACCGATGCGGATTTGACCATTTAGAAAAATATGTGGTTCATCAAGCAGAACGCCACCAATAAAGCAATCATGCTGATCTAATTGCTTAAAGATCACCTGAGCAAAATAGGCCTCTGCACCAGTCACATCTGCATGAATTTTGGTGATCGCTTTGGCAAGGGTGAATTTTTGATGGGTTGTCAGCGATAAGCCGGCGTAATAAACACTATAGGTCGCCATATTAAGATCTGTTATTAATCCGTCTTATTTGCATTGATGATGAATAGCATGCAGTTCATCTTTGATCTGCAAGTGATCCAACTTATCTATTGGAAGATCAATTAATAATTCAATCCGATTACGCAATCCCATTTCAACTTTTCTAAAGGCTTCCCACATATCATGCTCGCTACCAGTTACAGCAGCAGGATCCATAAAGCCCCAATGGGCAGTAGTAGGATGACCGGGCCAATAAGGACATTCTTCCCCAGCCGCAGAATCACAAACGGTAATGATGAAATCCATTTGAGGTGAATCCTCTTTACCAAACTCGTCCCAGGTTTTACTTCTCAGTAATTCAAGTGGATAACCCATCTCCCTAGCAAGTTTTAAAGCAATAGGATGTACATAGGCTTTTGGCTTTGAACCAGCCGAATAGCCAATAAAGCGGCCATGACTAAGAGTCGTAGCTAGGGCTTCTCCAAGAATAGAGCGAGCAGAGTTGCCAGTACACAGAAAGAGAATGTTATAGGGGCGAGTCATCAGAAATGAATAGATAAATTTTCAGTTCAAATAATTTCATCGAGACGCAATGCATACTTTCCGTCTATTAGAAATTGATTTGTTTTTCGATCATTTAAGTAGGCAATTTTAGGCTTAACTTCACCGGAGTCTAGTGGAGGTTTTTCTTGGACTTCGTTGCGAAATACATCAGACAAATATTGAGTAAGATTTGTGTTCATGTCGATTTCACTTTCTAAAGAGAAGATGACACTATCCTAGTGCGTCTTTATTTCAGTTTTATTAATATCAATCAAAGAAAAAACCCAGTCGAAACTGGGCCTAAGGGAAAGTGCTACCACTTTGTCTTGGTCAGAAAATATCGGACAATTAAATATAGCGTTAATAAATGACATGCTGATGACTAGCTACCAATTCGGTGATTCGCATATCGATTTGCATACCCTACTCTTGCTTCATTCCAAGCGTTCCATAAACGTAAAATCAATTTTTTCATATTTCATCCTTGTGGTGAAAGATTAATCTCGGCATTTCCATTGTGTGGAAATGCAGTAACAACCTCATTCAGATTATTCGATAATGAAATGACAAGGGAGAGGCGTTTTTATGACAGATTGAAGTGACTGGGATACACTGATTTGATAATCATTCATTAAGGAATTTGAATCATGGATTGGAGCCTTTACAGCACTATCGCATTAAGACTAGCTCTAGCCTTGATAGTTGGCGCTATTCTTGGCCTTAACCGTTGGCTTCATCACAAATCTGCTGGCATTCGGACTCACTCCTTAGTTGCCATTGGCTCAGCAACAGCGGTCATGCTGATTAGTGACTTTGTCCAAGATGATGCACAGGCTGTCAGTCGCGTACTCCAAGGACTGATCACTGGTCTAGGATTTTTAGGTGCTGGAGTCATCATTCGTGAGCAACGCTCCCAAAAAGTTCATGGCCTGACTACGGCAGCCAGTCTTTGGGCATGCGCTCTGATTGGCGCGTCTTTTGGGGCTGGGCAATTTGTTTTGGGGGGATTATCCTTGGGAGCAATTTTGCTAACCCTGATCATCGGCGGCCCTCTAGAGCGACTGATGGCAGGGCTAACCGGAGTTAAAAGAGAGTCAGAAGTTTCTGACGATCCGGACTAAAAACCCATTAAAACAGTCAAAAAGGGGGATTTGTCATATTAGTTTGGTAGGATTGCCTATCCCTAACAATGACAAGTTGAAGCCATGAGTGATTATCGATATGAAGATGCAGTTAAACAACTGCAAGAAACTGGCGCAATTGGGCTAGTTGACTTAAAAAGTCTCCCACATGAGGACCTTGTCGAGTTATTTGAAGAAATCAAGGTTTGGTGTTTATACGCCAGCGGCAAAGCCGATAAATTGCCAAAAGAATCCAAGAAAAAGAAAAAGAAAAAGAAGGATTGATTTTCTAAAAGGCTTAAGCAGTTAAGCGGTTTTTTGGAAACTGCAAGGTAAAAGTACTCCCTTTTCCTGAAGTACTTTCAATGTTTAATAGAGCTTGATGCCTGTTGGCAATATGCTTAACGATGGCCAAGCCTAAGCCAGTCCCTCCAGTATCACGAGATCTGCTCCGGTCTACCCGATAAAAACGTTCTGTTAATCTTGATAAGTGTTCTGACGCTATTCCAGGGCCTGTATCTGTTACAGAAAATTCACCCTGACCTTGTGCGTTCACATCCCATCGCACCTGAATTTCCCCAGCATCTGGTGTGTACCGAATAGCATTGGATACTAAATTGCTAAATGCAGACAGTATCTCGCGCTCATCTCCCAAGATATTTTCCTTAGCAAGCACCTCAAAACTAAAACTATGTTTTCCTTGAGACAAAGCTTCCGCATCATTCCTAAGTAATGCCATGATTGTTTCGACATTCACCTTATTTGTAGTGGCAGGCAGCGAATTAGATTCTAGATTAGCAAGTGTTAATAGATCTTCAACGAGGCTTTTCATACGCTGCGCTTGAGACATCATCATGTCGAAATACTGATCACGTTGACTCTTCTCAAGATCCAATGTTTGGACTGTTTCAAGAAACCCCATTAAAACAGTAATCGGGGTTCTCATCTCATGCGAAACATTGGCTACGAAATCGCGACGCATCGCATCTGCTTTTTGCAGATCGGTGACGTTTTGTACCAGTAGCAAGTGTCGTTGATTACCAAACGGAAATGGTTGCAATATTAAGCTCAGACTACTCTGAGGCCCCATTCGCTCTAATAGCAAAGGTTCCTCAAAATCTCGTCTCATTAAATATTGAATAAACTCAGGGCGACGGATCAGAAAATTAATCCTTTGCATCGCATCGCGCCTAAAGTTCAAACCAAAGAAACTTTCAGCGATGGAGTTGCACCATTCAATCTGATCATTTTCATCTAGCATCACAATGCCGTTAGGTGAAGCCTGAAAAGCCTCGATAAAATTCTCGTGTTGCTGCTCAATATTGCGCATTCTTAGCTTTAAGTTCTTCACTAAACGCTGCAACTTATAAAGCACCTCTTCCCAAAGTCCGCTTGGCAAAGGCATGGACTCAATGGAGTCATCTTGTACATATTTACCTAGTCGCGCTAAGTTGATATAGGTATAGATGAGCGGTACCGCCAAGAGCGCAATCCCAACAACAATAGCCCACTCAGCACCTAGATTAAATAGGGTGATGAAGGCGGCAATGATTGCAAGACCAACAATGAAAAAAAAGCGGGTTAAGGCGGAAATCATGCTGCCATCTTAGATCATCTCCAGAAACACCACGGAAATGAGCGAAAAGGACAAAAATTGATGGATTTAAGACTCTGTAGGAGTCTTGGTAATCCGGTAACCGCTACCCCTGACCGTTTCAATATAACGATCGCAATCGACCGGGGCTAGTGCAGCCCTCAAACGCTTAATATGAACATCAACCGTACGTTCTTCAATGTAGACCTCATTGCCCCATACGTTATCAAGTAAATTGGTACGTGAATGGACTCTTTCAGGATTGCTCATAAAGAACTGAAGGAGTCTGTATTCAGTAGGTCCTAAAGAAATCGGTCTTGGATCAGTATTGGGCCAAATAGCTAAAACCCGGTGGGAACTTGGGTCGAGCCTCAAAGGACCCACGGTCAGCGGGCCAGTATCTTCAATTGGAGTTTGTCTGCGTAAAAGGGCTCTAACCCTGGCAATGAGCTCTTTAGGAGAAAAAGGCTTGGTCACATAATCATCTGCACCCGAATCTAATCCTAAGACCTTATCGGCCTCTTCGCTTTTGGCAGTGAGCATCAAAATTGGTAAACCTCTGGTGCGCTCATTTGCTCTCAATTCTTTTGCAAACTGCACGCCGGATTTTCCAGGGAGCATCCAGTCTAAGATAATAAGGCTTGGCAATCGCTCCTTCATGAGACCTTGGGCGATATCAGTTTGCATCGCCTTCTCTACCTCAAAGCCAGCATGTGATAGGTTGATTGCAATCAACTCTGCAATCGATGGCTCATCTTCAACAACTAGTATGCGGTGAGTCATGCGAATAGTTGGACTTATTTAATCGCTTTTGTTCGCTTCGCGCACTAAATCTTCGTGCGGAATATGGCGTACATCAGAGCCTTTTGCGATATAAATCACAAACTCAGCAATATTCTTGGCGTGATCACCAATACGCTCAATCGCCTTAGCAATCGTCAGCATATCGAGGCCTGTAGAAATGGTATGCGGATCTTCAGACATATATGTAATCAACTTGCGGACGAAGCCTCTAAATTCTTCATCAATCTGGCGATCTTCAGCAACAACTTCAGCAGCAGCTGTGGTATCAAGCCTTGCAAAGGCGTCTAAGCTACGGCGCAAGAGATTAATAGCCATCTGTCCTGAAAGACGAATCTCTGCAACGTTGATGTTATGTGGTGCACCAGCCTCAATTAAACGCTTGGTTCTCTTAGCTACACGCTCCGCCTCATCACCTGCGCGCTCCAAATTCGTAATCGCTTTGGATACTGCCATTACTAAACGAAGATCACGAGCAGTAGGTTGGCGACGAGCAATAACTTCTGTACAAGCTAAATCAATTTGTATCTCTAGGTCATTTACCAGCTTTTCATTTTCAATGACGATATTGCAGGTATCAAGATCCATTTGCGTAAAGGCACGCATAGCGGTAGCAATTTGAGATTCAACCAATCCGCCCATTTCAAGCAAACGGCTTGAAAGCGAATTGAGGTCAGCATCAAATTGGGATGAAAGGTGTTTATCTGGCATTTAATGTCTCCAATTAACCGAAGCGACCGGTAATATAGTCTTCTGTTTCTTTACGCTTAGGCTTGATAAAGATTTCATCTGTTTTACCATACTCCACCAAACTACCAAGATACATATAGGCAGTGTAATCCGAGACGCGGGCAGCCTGTTGCATGTTGTGGGTAACAATCGCAATGGTGTATTCGTGCTTAAGCTCATTGATTAGCTCTTCAATTTTTCCAGTAGAGATTGGGTCCAAAGCTGAGGTAGGCTCATCGAGCAGGATAACGGATGGCTTCACAGCAACACCTCGTGCAATACATAATCGCTGCTGCTGACCGCCAGATAAAGACAAACCACTTTGGTTTAATTTATCTTTTGCTTCGGTCCATAAAGCAGCTTTATTGAGAGCCCACTCTACCCGCTCATCCATTTCAGAGCGTGAGAGTTTTTCATATAAGCGAACACCAAAGGCAATGTTTTCATAAATAGACATTGGAAATGGCGTTGGTTTTTGGAATACCATGCCAATACGTGAACGTAATAAATTCAAATCTTGGCCTGGCTCAAGAATATTTTGACCATAGAAGTTAATTTCACCCTCTGCACGTTGACCTGGATAGAGGTCATACATACGATTTAGCGTGCGCAACAGAGTGGATTTACCGCAACCTGATGGGCCAATAAAGGCAGTAACTTTACCTTGCTCAATATCAAGATTGATATTCTTCAGACCTTGGAAAGAGCCATAATAAAAGTTAAGATCTCTCACTTCAAGCGCATTAATCGCAGCTTGACCTGATTGTTGATTTGTTGTTTCCACACTACCCCCTTGACTATCAATCTTATTTAAGTCAAACATTGATTTCATATTACTCATCATCCTTGGACCTTCTCACGGAATACAACGCGTGCCAAAATATTTAAGCCGAGAACGGCAAACGTGATCAGCAAGGCACCACCCCAGGCAAGCTCAACCCAGTTGTCATAAGGACTCATGGCAAATTGGAAAATCACCACTGGCAAATTGGCCATAGGTGCATTCATATTGGTTGAGAAAAATTGATTATTCAGTGCTGTGAAGAGCAATGGGGCTGTTTCACCACTTACACGTGCTAAGGCCAGCAAGATACCAGTCATGACACCACTTTGCGCAGCCCGCAAAGTAATCATAAAAGCTACCTTCCACTTGGGTGTACCCAATGCATAAGCTGCCTCACGTAAACTGCCTGGTACTAAACGCAACATATTTTCAGTAGTGCGAACCACAACAGGTATCGCAATCAGAGCAAGAGCTACAGTACCTGCCCAGCCAGAAAAGTGCCTTGCTTGCGCCACAATAAAGGCATAGACGAACAAGCCAATCACAATCGATGGTGCAGATAACATAATGTCGGTTACAAAGCGGGTCACTGCCGCAACACGGCTGCGATCACCGTATTCAGACAAATACAGACCTGCTAGAACACCAATGGGGGTACTGACCAAGGTACAGGTTCCTACCAATAGAAGACTGCCGACGATTGCATTAGCTAGTCCACCACCTTCTGAACCAGGAGCTGGCGTGCTATGAGTGAACAGACTCAAATCAATAGCTGAAAAGCCCTTAAATAACAAAACACCCAGAATCCAAAAAAGGAAGATCATTCCTAGGAGCATGGCACCCATAGACAAGGTAAGGCCAATCTTATTGGCTCTTTTACGTTTAGCAAAAATGCTTTTGTCGATGTTAGAAGAATTGTTCATGTTTTCAAGCCCTGCTTCTTCTCCATATTATTTAGCATCCACTTTGCGCACGCTAAAACAACGAAGGTAATAATGAACAGTGCCAAGCCTAGGGCAAACAAAGAAGATAAATGGTTACCAGCTTCAGCCTCGCCAAATTCATTAGCCAGAGTTGAAGCAATCGAAGTGCCTGGGGAGAATAAAGAAGCTGATAAGCGATGTGCATTACCGATAACGAAGGTAACAGCCATTGTTTCGCCAAGTGCCCTACCTAATCCCAACATCACGCCACCGATTACGCCAGCCTTGGTATAAGGCAACACAACATTCTTAACCACTTCCCAAGTAGTACAACCAATGCCATACGCTGATTCTTTGAGAACTGGTGGCACGATTTCAAACACATCGCGCATGACAGAGGCAATAAAAGGGAGAATCATCATTGCCAAGATCAAACCTGCACAAAGAATACCAATGCCATTAAAGGCGCCAGAAAATAAGATTCCGAAACCAGGAACTTGTCCTAAGGTACCAGCTAATACTGGTTGAATATATTCAGCAAACAAAGGGGCAAAAATAAATAAGCCAAACATGCCATAAATGATGGATGGCACTGCAGCCAATAATTCAACTGCTGTACCTAATGGTCTGCGAAGTGGGCCTGGGCATAACTCTGTTAAGAAGACGGCAATGCCGAAGCTCAAAGGAACAGCTATCAACAGGGCAATTAATGAGGTGATTACTGTGCCATAAATTGCAATCAGTCCACCAAACTCACCATTAACAACATCCCACTCTTGTGAGAAAAAGAATCCTGGGCCAAATGTATGCAAGGCTGGCCAAGCATTCATCACCAAAGAGATCAATATTCCCATCAATGCAATTAAAACTGACACCGCAAAGAATTGCGTGACCGCATGGAATAAGAAATCCTGTACTCGCTGTAATTTCGCGATTTTCAGAGCTTGCGGCGTAGGTGCCGAGTGAGACTGAGTAATGTCCATTGAGATTGGCTTATTTAAATATTGAAACAGCCCCACAAAGTTGTGGAGCTGCTCATGAATGATTGATTAAGAAAACAAGCATCAAATCTTACTTAGTTACAACCTTCGTAAACACATTCTTGCGAATGAATTCAGTAGTCTTGTCTGGCATTGGAACGTAATCCAACTCTTCTGCCATTTTTTTGCCATCTTTGAAGGCAAAGTCGAAGAACTTAATCACTTCAGCAGCATTTGCCTTGTTTTCAGGATTCTTGTAGAGCAGGATGAAAGATGCACCAGTGATTGGCCATGATTTAGCACCAGGAGCATTGGTAATAAATGTACCCATACCTGGAATAGTTGACCAGTCAGTTCCAGCTGCAGCTGCAGAAAAAGTGAGGTCATCAGGAGAAACATAATTTCCATCTTTGTTTTTCAAAGAAATAAAGGTCATTTTATTTTTCTTGGCATAGGCGTACTCAACATAGCCAATCGAGTTCTTCACGCGGGTCACGTTTGCAGCAACACCTTCATTGCCTTTACCGCCAACTGTAGAGGCTGCAGGCCACTTCACGTTAGCACCAGAGCCAACTGAATCCTTAAACAAAGTACTAGTCTTTGCTAAGTAGTCAGTGAAAATTGCAGTAGTACCAGAACCGTCTGCACGGGTCACTACCGTGATTGGACCAGAAGGAATCTTAACGCCTGGGTTCATGATGGCGATACGCTTATCACCCCAATCAGAAATAAGGCCTTGGAAAATGTCTGCCAATGTTGGTCCGTCTAATTTGATCTCGCCTGGCTTCACACCATCCACGTTAATCACTGGAACAACGCCGCCAATAATGGCTGGGAACTGAACCATGCCATCTTTTTCGAGTTCATCAAATTTGACTGGATTATCAGTAGCGCCGAAATCAACTGTTTTTGCTTTGATTTGCTTGATGCCGCCAGAAGAACCAATAGATTGATAGTTCAAGTTAGAACCCGTTTTGGCCTTGAAGGCTTCAGCCCACTTAGCATAAATAGGATATGGGAATGTTGCGCCTGCACCGGTCATGTCCACAGCAAATGCTGCTGGAGCAAGTGAAATAGCGCCGATAACGAGTGCCTTTTTCAAAAAAGATTTCATGTGATTAGTCCTGATATTGAAATAACGCAACATTGCGATGGATTGACGATACGTTTTCACTATGACGATTTAGTGACAAGCCAACGTTTACAGATAATATCTATATTAATCAATATCTTGCAGAATATTGATTAAACTCATTACTCGGTCAGAAAATGATCATGAATGACTTGAAGCACCTTGTTTTATGCATGTTTTTCAAGCAAAGAGAGGCAAAAGAACTCCCTAAGCATCAGACATCTAAATGACATGGAATTGGACTATAAAAAATCTTTAAATCATTAGTACGTCCTGCAAGATTCTCATGAAACGCCTTTGCTTTGCTCTTCTGCTTCTCCCAATGCTGTCCCATGGATTTGAACCATTGAATACGGATGATGCAGGTACGGTAAAAGCTGGTGGCAATCAAATAGAGCAGTATTTTTTCTCGATTAATCGTAATGGCGGCAATCAACAAGCAGACGTGAACACGCCTGGTGAGGAATATACGGGCAGAACAGATGCAAAAGCCTTTCCTTTTACTTATACCCGTGGCTTAAGCGATCAATTTGAGGCCTCAGTTTCCACGACCTACTACAACCAACCTAGTGGATATTACGCAAAGTTTGCCAACTATGTCCTTGCAAGTAAATGGCGGTTTTATGAGGACGAGCAACTAGGTTATGCCTTTGCCGTTAAGCCCACAGTCGTATTGCCGGCCGGCAAACAGCAACAAGTGGCTGGACTAGGCTTAGCAGCATTCAATTATGGAATTAACTTTATCGCCTCAAAATACTGGCATGACATAGAAGTTCATATGAATGCGATGTATATGCGATCGCCCTACAACATCAATTACAGCGTAGGGTTTGCTACCGACAATAATCGTACAAACATATTTCTAGTTTCAGTAGCGCCTGTTTGGTCAATCAGCAAAGATTTGAAAATAGCACTGGATCTTGGAGTAACAACAAACCCACCGACAGTTGAACAATATGTCAGCCATTACGCCCTGATCGCAGGAATTTACTCACTTACTGAGAGCCTGGATTTAGGACTTTCTTATATGCGTACCGGCATGAATTACAGTCAAACTTTTGCATCGCAACAAGCTAATGCCACGCGCAGCGAAGTCGGAATCACTTGGAGATTCTGAGTAAGCTCGACATCTATTTTTAACAGCTACAAAATTGTCACAATCGCATAGCAAAATCACTCTAACCATTAATGCATTGAATTGGAGTCTGCCATGTACTATCAAATCATTCCCCTAGAGATGGGCTCCTTAGTAGAACGCAATATCTTCCAGCAAGAAAATAAAGAGATTAAGTGTGGAACAGTTTGGAAATTAGGCTCCGTTTTAACCAGCATCAAGCCATCCTTCATCAAGGCTTACGATCCTAATATTGGGATTTGCGTCGATGATATTCCTGGTGGCGCAATCAGCAAGACTTACGGTGGAGAGAAAGTGATTTACTTTTCCGATACTGTCGGGGAAGATGAGCAAGATGAGCTCACGGATATCTTTTACCAAAGTAACCGCAAATATTCTAAGAATTATGCGGATGTCTTTCACGATCTCGGCTGGAAACACTGTAGCTTAGAATCCTATATATTTGGCGAACTGGAAATTAAGGAGTTAACTGATGCGCCTATCTCTCACAAATAAATATGCAATTATTTAAAGCGTTTTTAGTTGGGCTGTTCATCGCCTGCTCGGGCGTTATCTCTGCCCAATCATTTGAGCCTTTTCAGTTTGTCGCCTTAGGTGACATGCCCTACTCTCTTCCGGAAGATGATGTTCGCTATGAGAGATTGATTTCTGAGATTAATAAAACCAAACCGAGCTTTAGCATCTTTATCGGTGATACAAAATCGGGCTCTACTCCATGTAGCGATGAATACAATCAGAAAGTTAAGACCTATTTCAATCAATTTATCTCGCCTCTCATTTACAGCCTTGGTGATAATGAATGGACTGATTGTCATAGACCGCTCGCTGGTTCTTATGATCCCATTGAGCGACTAGATAAGCTCAGAAACATCTTCTTTAATACCTCTAAGAGTCTTGGCAAACAAACGCTTGATCTCACCAGACAAGCCGATGTAGATCCTAAAAATAAAAAGTTCGTTGAGAATGCTTACTGGGTTAAAAATCATTTTCTCTTTGTCAATCTCCATATCCCTGGATCCAATAATAATTTTGAGCGAGATGAACAATCCAAAGCGGAATACTATGAACGAAACCAAGCCAATCTAGATTGGATACAAAGTGCTTTTGCACTTGCCTCGATGAAGGGCTATTTAGGCATTGTCTTTTGCTATCAGGCCGATATGTTTTATACCCCTACGCAAGCAACTCATGCGGAAAGCGGCTATCGAGATACCTTGCACACGCTCAGCAAACATGCGCAGGAGTTTAAGAAGCCCGTTCTCTTAATCCATGGCGATAGCCATCGACTCATCATAGACCAGCCATTAAAAACCATAGACCAAAAACACGTCGTCGAAAATGTTCTGCGCCTGGAAGTAATGGGTGCGGAACAAGTCCAAGCAGTTAAAGTCCAAGTCAATCCTAAGTCTGAGCAACCATTTAGTTTCACGCCAATTCTGTTAAGGCAGAATATGAGTCTTCCTAGGCCCTAAGACCTAAGACCTAAGGCATATTTTTTGATATCCTGCATCAGATTCGTATCACTACATGAAATATCACGCAATCCACACACACGTGTCATATTTCGTTTGTAGAGTGAAGATCTACTTATGGGAGATGTGGCGCAATTCTCTCGTTACTGGTTACGATAAGTTTGCACTAACAGCCCATAGGTAACCAAATTCAGAATTAGCGATGATGATGTATGACTAAATTGTAGGCACTAGATCTGCAATACTCTTTGCAGCACTCATAGCAACATCAGCATCCATGGTTTCAACCATGACCCTCAAGAGAGGCTCAGTGCCAGATGCCCGAATCAATACCCTGCCAGTACCTTTGAGATCATTTTCTACTTTAGCAATCTGCTGCTGTAGAGATTCATCCGACTTCCAGTTGTACCCTGGTTTGAATTTCACATTCAAGAGTACTTGCGGGAAAATCTTCACTGTTTCCAGCAGTTGGGCAAGGCTCTTCTTGTTCTGACTCATGGCCGCTAGGACTTGCAATGCTGCAATCGTGCCATCACCTGTGGAGTGTTGATCTAAACAAAGTAAGTGTCCAGATCCCTCACCACCAATGATCCAGCCTCTTTGCTTGAGTAATTCCAAAACATAACGATCGCCAACATTGGCACGCTCAAAGTGAATGCCAAGTCCTTTAATAGCATTCTCAACGGCTAAATTCGTCATGAGGGTGCCTACTGCCCCGCCCAGCTTTTGGCCTCGATCTAGGCGATCTTTTGCCAAGACGTAGAGCAACTCATCGCCATTGAAGAGACGACCGGTAGCATCCACCATTTGCAAGCGGTCTGCATCACCATCAAGGGCGATACCGATATCAGCATTCACTTCTTTAACTTTAGCAATCAAGGCTGCTGGTGCTGTAGCTCCACATCCATCATTAATATTGCGTCCATCTGGGTTAACGCCAATAGAGATGACTTCGGCACCAAGCTCATGAAATACATGAGGTGCAGTGTGATAAGCAGCGCCATTGGCGCAGTCCACTACCAGCTTCAAACCTTTAAGATTTAATTCACCTGGAAAAGTGGACTTACAAAACTCAATATAGCGCCCTGCTGCATCGTCCAAGCGATAGGCTTTTCCCAATTCTTTGGAGTTTACGCACCCCATGCTTTTTTCTAGCTCAGCCTCAATTAATAGTTCAAACTCATCCGATAACTTATCGCCATTAGCGGAAAAGAATTTGATCCCGTTATCTTGATAGGGATTGTGTGATGCAGAGATCACAATGCCTGCAGAAAGACGCAGTGCTTTCGTGAGATAGGCAACGCCCGGAGTTGGAATGGGGCCGCATAACAGAACGTCAACACCTGCAGCAGCAAAGCCAGCCTCTAGGGCCGCTTCAAGCAAGTAACCCGATACGCGGGTATCTTTGCCGATCAGCACTTTGCAACGCTCACCTGCTTTGACATCCTGATTCAATACCATGCCAGCGGCATAGCCTAGGCGGGTCATGAATTCTGGAACTATCGGAAAGGTGCCTACTTCGCCGCGAATACCATCAGTGCCAAAGTATTGTTTTTTCATAAATATCATTATAAAACTCAGAACTTTAGATTTTTAGATCTAAGTCTGGGTGTTTATGGCCTCCCAAAGCTTTAAGGCGTCAACCGTTTCGGCAACGTCGTGCACACGAATAATATTTGCGCCTCGATCAGCAGCCATGATCGCTGCTGCAATACTAGGGGCAACCCGATCGTTTGCATCTTTACCAGTAATTTTGCCAATCATTGATTTGCGGGATATCCCCGCAAGGACAGGATAGCCCAGTGTTGAGAATGCTTGAAATTGAGAAAGCATATGCAGATTATGTACAAGACTTTTACCAAATCCAAAGCCTGGGTCTATAGCTATTCTGTTTCGCTCGACACCATTTGCTTGTAACAATTCAGCCCGCTCTTGAAGAAATTGCTTCACCTCTGCAATCACATCTTGATATTCCGGATTAAATTGCATTGTGAGGGGGTCACGTTGCATATGCATTAAGACGATGCCGCAATTAGCATGTTCTAGCACGGCATCTATTGCACCTTCTTGCCTCAATGCCCAAATATCATTGACGCAATCTACGCCAGCTTTTAACGCTTGACGCATTGTTTCGGCTTTGTAGGTATCAATTGATAGCGGCACGCCGCAATCCTTTAAACCCTCGATAACAGGCAATACGCGATCTAATTCCTCTTGAAGAGAAACAGGTTCAGCACCTGGTCTAGTCGACTCACCACCAATATCAATCAGATCAACGCCATTTGTGATCATTAGCTCTGCTTTGGCCAATGCATCTTTTGCTACTCTAAATTTGCCACCATCAGAAAACGAATCCGGTGTGGTATTCAGAATCCCCATAACGAGGGGACGCTTGCGTTGATGAAAGTTAAAAAGAAAACGCCCACAACGCCATATTGTGGGCATTAACTGCATGCCTTGTTTGTCCATAAAGACAGCCTGTTAACTAAGACTGATATTTATGCTGTTGCTGGGGCGCTACCCGTTGCTGGACCTGGTGTACCAGCAGAGTT
This sequence comes from Polynucleobacter sp. AP-Sanab-80-C2, assembly GCF_035012965.1. Taxonomy (NCBI): domain Bacteria; kingdom Pseudomonadati; phylum Pseudomonadota; class Betaproteobacteria; order Burkholderiales; family Burkholderiaceae; genus Polynucleobacter; species Polynucleobacter sp. AP-Sanab-80-C2. Next base: position 388,915 of record NZ_JAYGQS010000002.1, on the reverse strand, counting down.
ACCAAACTGGGTTGCAGGTGGTGGCTTAGGCGTCCGTGGTGGACGACCTTCCATGATGTCGTTGATTTGTTCAGCATCAATGGTTTCCCATTCTAGCAATGCGGCTACCATCGCTTCAACTTTATCGCGGTTTTGCTCGAGGATTGATCTTGCTAAAGCATATTGGCTATCAATCAGCATCCGAATTTCTGCATCCACTTTTTGCTGTGTCAACTCAGAAACCGTTTTAGTACTGTTGCGACCAAAAATACTTTCTGATTCAGTATCGACATACACCATCGTACCGAGGCTATCACTCATGCCGTAACGAGTAACCATATCGCGAGCCATTTTGGTGGCACGCTCAAAGTCATTAGAAGCACCAGTACTCATGGAATGCAAAAATATTTCTTCAGCAGCACGACCACCGAACAAAATTGCCAACTCTTCCAACATGCGATCTTTATAAAGATTTACACGATCAAATTCAGGCAACTGCCAGGTCACGCCTAGTGCCATACCACGCGGCATGATGGTCACTTTATGCACAGGGTCAGCCTTAGGCAGCACCTTAGCAACTACCGCATGACCAGACTCGTGATACGCCGTATTGCGACGCTCTTCTTCGCGCATCACAGCAGACTTACGCTCAGGACCCATATAGATCTTGTCTTTAGCGTCTTCAAAATCTTTCATATCGACTGAACGCTTATTACGGCGTGCAGCAAACAAAGCAGCTTCATTTACTAGATTCGCTAAGTCAGCACCAGAGAAACCGGGAGTGCCACGAGCCAATACTGCAGCATTCACATCTGGGTCAATCGGAACCTTACGCATATGTACTTGCAAGATTTGTTCACGGCCACGAATATCTGGCAAGCCAACATGCACTTGACGATCAAAACGTCCCGGACGCAATAAGGCTTTATCCAACACGTCTGAACGGTTAGTTGCGGCAACCACAATCACGCCGCTATTGCTTTCGAAGCCATCCATCTCAACCAGCATTTGATTCAAGGTTTGTTCGCGCTCGTCATTACCACCGCCCATACCAGCACCACGATGACGACCTACTGCATCGATCTCGTCAATAAAGATGATGCATGGAGAATTCTTCTTGGCGTTTTCAAACATATCGCGCACGCGAGATGCACCAACGCCCACAAACATTTCTACGAAATCAGATCCTGAAATCGAGAAAAAAGGAACTTTCGCTTCACCCGCAATCGCTCGCGCTAATAAGGTCTTACCAGTACCAGGAGGGCCAACAAGCAAGACGCCATGGGGAATACGTCCACCAAGCTTTTGGAACTTCTGCGGATCTTTTAAGAAGTCGACCAACTCAAATACTTCTTCTTTTGCTTCATCGCAACCCGCTACATCGGCGAAGGTAACGGTGTTGCTGTTCTCATCAATAAGACGAGCCTTCGACTTACCGAAGGAGAATGCACCACCTTTACCGCCACCTTGCATTTGGCGCATCATGAAAAACCAGAAACCGATAATTAATAAAGTAGGTCCAAGATAGTACAAAGCAGAAACCAGCATATTCGGTTCATCTTCTGCTTTACCAGTCACTTGAACGCCATACTTCATTAAATCACCCACCATCCAGATATCACCTGGAGAGATGATGGAATATTTATTACCATCCGCAGGAGTAACCTGCAATGTGCGACCTTGTACATCAACGCGCTTTACCTTGCCGGATTTGGCGTCATCCATAAATTGGGAATAGGTAACCTGATTCTGGTCCTTAGGCTTATCGAACTGTTTAAAAACAGTAAAAAGCACCAAGCCCACAATGAGCCACACACCGATTTTTTGGAACATATTGCTGTTCAAAATTGAGTCCTTTTCTGGAGAAAACCAGGAGTTAAAGCGAATCGCTACATAAGTATTTGATTCTACTACCAGCCTTTTTCAAGGGCTAATGGGATGTTTATTTGATAAACCCATTCATTTCAGGGGGTTATTGGACTATTCTAGGACGAATTGCTCCCTTATTTAGGAGATTTTAGGTTTCTTCCCAAGAGAAAGATTTCTGAAGACTTGGCTCTAGAGGCCTTGGGCTTTCTAGAGGCGACGGTTTTGAAGACCTTTTTGAACGATTCCACGATCTGGCTATAGCCGCTGCCATTGAAGCATTTAATCAGTAGGGCACCCTCAGGCTTAAGGTGATCAACTGCAAAGTCGAGCGCAATCTCTGCCAAAAAGGCCATGCGGGCAGCATCAGCTACGCCGACCCCCGAAAGATTAGGGGCCATATCCGAGAGAACGAGATCAACCTTGCCTTCTGCATTTTTTGGCAATAAGGCTTCGAGAGCTGCAAGACCCTCCTCCTCACGAAAATCGCCCTGGATAAAGCTCACATCAGCAATATCTTCCATTGGCAAGATATCAATCGCAATAATTTGGCCATCGGGTTTACCTGACTCAATCTTAGGATTACTTTTGCCCAATTCAGTCAAACGGTTACGGGCATATTGAGACCAGCTGCCGGGGGCGCTACCCAAGTCAACAATCGTCATCCCTGCCTTAATCAGGTGATCTTGCTCATCGATTTCACTGAGCTTATAAACCGCTCTTGCGCGATAGCCCTCTTTTTGAGCCATCTTCACATAAGGATCAGTCAGATGATCCTGCAACCAACTTTTATTAAATTTATTCTTCGCCACAACTTACCCACTTTCGCCCTACATTTTCCTAGTTTCTGCCCCCTAAAGCAAAAGGAATCGACTGAAAACCAAGCAAATCCAGTCTAAATAGGCGCTTTTACCAATCAATGCTCTATCATCAAGTCCATGACAGCACTGACTATTACCCCTGCCCAACGTAAATCCCTCAAAGCTGATGCACACGATTTAAGTCCTGTGGTGATGATTGGCGGGGACGGCCTCACTCCAGCAGTCATTAAGGAAGCAAAGTTAGCCATCAATCATCATGGCTTAATTAAGGTCCGCGTATTTGGTGATGATCGTAAAGCTCGCATCGCAATCTATGAAGAGCTATGCGAGCAATTAGATGCCGCACCAGTGCAGCACATTGGCAAATTACTGGTGCTTTGGAAACCAAAAGATATCGTTGATGAGGCTTATGCCAATTTAGGTCGCTCCAGCAAACAAACTAAAAAAACTTTGCAAGCACCCCGCACCAAACGTCAGCCTAATCGTGCACCAGCAAAATCGGGTGTTCGCACCAGCAGCTCTGAAAGATCAGACCGTCGTTCAGCGTCCAATAAATCGCCATTTGAACGTGCGGCGGCCGTCAAATCCTCAACACCTAAGAAGCGCGTTCTTCGCTCAGAAGCTGCTGAGTCTAAGATTGGCTGGTCCTCACCTGGCTATCGCAAGGCAGCTGCAGCACCTGCCCCGATTAAGAGACGCAAGGTTCGCATGAGTAGCAATAAGAAAAAATCTCTTGGCTCCTAGAGCTTAATTTTTTCTTAAAGAGCGTCGCTAGTCGGCGTTTTTTATTAGCAATCTAATACTGCTTGGTATATGAACCGATTAAGCGCCAGACTAAATAGATGCCAAGCGCGCTCTGTATTAAGTACAACGCACTAGAGGCTCCATGGAGTTTGCCAAAGAGTTCGGCGGAGGGCGAAAGCATTACCGGCATACCTTGCATTAAAGCTTGATCGCGAAGAGTATTCATCCAAGGCATCAAGACCAGCACACCCAGCAAAGAACACAGCAACATTGCTAACAAAAGCCAACGAGCCAAGCGATAAGCATTCAGGCCACGTCTAACCAAGAGATTGGCCAGTACCAATAATGCAATGGAAATGGTAATGCTCAAGTACGCTTCAATTCTAAAAATGGCTCCCGCTACCATTCCGGCAACTTGACGATCTGTCAAAGCACTAAAGATAGCTGGTGCCACTAAATAGCCAACGGTTAGAAGGCTACCTACCCAAAATGATGCTATTAGCGTAAAGAGTCTTTGCGCTCCAAAATAGTGAGCAGCGCTCATGATATTAATTAGATATAGCGGACTGACAAGATCTCGACTTCTCGATTGCCGCCAGGAGCTTGCACAGCAACCACATCACCCTCTTCTTTGCTGATTAAGGCACGGGCAATCGGAGAGCTAATAGAGATTTTGTTTGATGCAATATCTGCTTCATCATCACCTACGATTTGATAAGTGAACTTTGTGCCGTCTTCGAGATCCTCAAGATCAACTGTGGCACCAAAAACGACACGGCCAGAAACATCTAATGTTGCAGGATCGATAATTTGAGCAGCAGAGAGTTTGCCCTCTAGTTCTTGAATGCGACCCTCAATAAAACCTTGCTTTTCTTTAGCGGCATCGTACTCAGCATTTTCTGAAAGATCACCTTGAGCGCGCGCTTCAGAAATGGCATTAATCACTGCTGGACGTTCGACATGCTTGAGGCGGTGCAACTCCTCTTTCAGGAGTTCTGCACCACGCTTGGTAATGGGAATTGTGCTCATGCTACTAACCTAACTTAAAAACAGGCGCAAAACGCGCCTATAGATTGGATTTTAGATTAAATGAGCGTCCGATGTAAGTTTTGTAATGAATACACCTCGAGTGACTCTTTGCTGCCATTTTGGGATGCCAGCAATCCATCCATGACTGCACGAGCTGCACTAATGGTGGTGTAGTAGGTCACGCCATTTGCTTGAGCACTAGTTCGAATAGACCTAGAGTCAGCAATGGCAGTCCGGGTCTCATCCACCGTCGTGAACACCAAGGAGATATCACCATTTTTAATGAAATCTACAATATGAGGACGGCCGTCTTTGACTTTATTCACGACGCGCACCGGCAACCCAGCAGCCTCAATAGCAGCAGCCGTTCCTTTGGTAGCCACCATTGGGAAACCGAGCTGGTGCAATAACTTAGCCACCTCAACTGTCTTGGGCTTATCACTATCTTTCACTGTCAGGAGCACAGTACCGCTCTTCGGCAATTTAATGCCAGCACCCAATTGCGATTTGAAGAGCGCTTCACCAAAGGTTTTACCCACACCCATCACTTCACCAGTAGAGCGCATTTCCGGTCCCAGAATAGGATCAATGCCGGGGAACTTATTAAATGGAAATACTGCCTCTTTGACAGAGAAGTATGGAGGCTTTACTTCAGACTTGATACCTTGCTGCTCCAAAGATTGGCCCACCATGCAACGAGCAGCAATCTTCGCTAGTTGTAAACCCGTTGCCTTAGAGACAAACGGTACGGTGCGAGATGCCCGTGGGTTAACTTCCAAAACGTAAATCACATCTTTACCATCTACATTCTGAATCGCAAACTGAACATTCATGAGACCAATAACATTGAGACCTTTAGCCATCGCTGCAGTTTGACGCTTGATCTCTTGAACTGTTTCATCGGAGAGTGAGTAAGGAGGTAATGAACATGCTGAGTCACCTGAGTGAACACCGGCCTGCTCAATGTGCTCCATCACGCCACCAATAAAAACCTTCTGACCGTCGCTAATGCAATCCACATCGCACTCTATTGCATCATTGAGGAAGCGATCAAGTAAAACTGGAGAGTCATGAGAGACTTTGACTGCTTCACGCATGTATCGCTCAAGATCACGACCATCGTGAACGATTTCCATGGCGCGACCGCCTAATACATAGGAGGGACGCACTACCAAGGGATAGCCGATTTCTTCGGCAAGTTTCAATGCCTCTTCTTCAGCCCGTGCAGTCCGGTTAGGCGGTTGACGCAAACCTAGGTCTTGCAAGAGTTTTTGGAAGCGCTCGCGATCTTCCGCTGCATCAATCATGTCGGGCGATGTACCAATAATCGGTACACCATTGCGCTCTAGGTCTAAAGCGAGTTTCAGAGGCGTTTGGCCACCGTATTGGACAATTACCCCTTTGGGTTTTTCTTTCGCAACAATTTCTAATACGTCTTCAAGCGTGAGGGGCTCAAAATACAAGCGGTCCGAAGTATCGTAGTCAGTAGAAACAGTTTCTGGATTGCAGTTGACCATAATGGTTTCATAACCATCATCCCGCATCGCTAAGGCAGCGTGCACACAGCAATAGTCAAATTCGATACCTTGACCAATACGGTTAGGGCCGCCGCCCAAGACCATAATTTTCTCTTTACTTGTGGGACGAGATTCGCATTCACCATGCTCAGCCTCATATGTCGAATACATATAGGCTGTATTGGTCGAGAACTCAGCGGCACAGGTATCTACCCGCTTATAGACTGGTACTACTTTTAAGCGATGACGTGCAGCACGCACGGAAGATGCGTCAACTCCCAGTAACTTTGCCAAGCGACGATCAGAGAAGCCTTTTTGCTTTACAAAACGCAGTTCTGCAGCTGAGAGACTATCAATCTTGCGTAGCTTCAGTTCAGTCTCAATCGTAATGAGTTCTTCAATTTGTTCTAAGAACCAAGGGTCTACTTTGGTTTCGTTATAGATTTCATCTAAACCCATGCCCATGCGGAAGGCATCAGCAAGGTACCAAATACGGTCAGGTCCGGGCTCATTGATTTCATTGATGATGTCATCCAGATCTGTCGAGAACTCGTCTAAACCATCCACACCAACCTCTAAGCCACGTAAGGCTTTTTGAAAAGACTCTTGGAAAGTGCGGCCAATAGCCATTACTTCTCCAACCGACTTCATTTGGGTTGTCAAACGGGAATCGGCCTGTGGGAATTTTTCAAACGCAAAACGGGGAATCTTGGTGACTACGTAGTCAATCGATGGCTCGAATGATGCTGGAGTAGCGCCACCAGTGATGTCGTTATTCAGTTCATCCAGTGTGTAACCCACTGCTAATTTGGCTGCGATCTTGGCAATCGGGAAGCCAGTGGCTTTGGATGCCAAAGCTGATGAGCGGGAAACTCGAGGGTTCATCTCAATCACAATCATGCGACCATCCACTGGATTGATAGAGAACTGAACGTTTGAGCCACCAGTATCCACACCGATTTCACGGAGAACCGCAATCGATGCATTGCGCATAATTTGATATTCTTTATCGGTCAATGTTTGGGCGGGCGCAATAGTAATGGAGTCACCCGTGTGGACACCCATTGGATCTAAGTTTTCAATTGAGCAAACAATGATGCAGTTGTCGTTACGGTCACGCACCACTTCCATCTCAAATTCTTTCCAACCAAGCAACGACTCTTCAATTAAGAGTTCACGAGTTGGGGATAAATCAAGACCACGTTTGCAAATCTCTTCGAACTCTTCACGGTTATAAGCAATCCCGCCACCCGATCCACCCATGGTGAAGGAAGGACGTATTACTACTGGGAAACCAGAACTGCCAGTTTCCTGTTGAATCCGCTGCTGGACATCTAATGCTTCATCCATGGAGTGAGCGATACCAGATTTTGCAGAGCCAAGACCAATCTTGGTCATTGCATCTTTAAATTTCTGACGATCTTCTGCTTTATCAATAGCTTCTGGTGAAGCACCAATTAATTCACAGCCATATTTTTTTAATACGCCATAGCGATGCAAATCTAATGCGCAGTTCAAAGCAGTTTGACCGCCCATAGTTGGCAAGATGGCATCTGGTTTTTCGGTTGCTATGATGCGCTCTACTACCTCCCAAGAGATTGGCTCAATATAAGTTACATCAGCCATCTCAGGGTCGGTCATGATAGTTGCAGGATTACTGTTTACTAGAATGACTTTGTAACCCTCATCTCGTAGTGCTTTACAAGCTTGTGCACCGGAGTAGTCAAACTCACACGCCTGTCCGATCACAATCGGACCAGCGCCAATAATCAAGATGCTCTGAATGTCGCTACGCTTAGGCATTATTTGCCCTCCTTCTTGCTGGCAGCATTCATAAGCTCCACAAATCGATCAAATAAATAGGCGATGTCATGCGGTCCAGGTGATGCTTCAGGGTGGCCCTGGAAACAAAGCGCTGGCTTATCCTTCCAAGCCAAGCCTTGCAACGATCCATCAAATAAGGAAACATGCGTCACGCGAATGTTATCTGGCAAGGTATTGGCATCCACAGCAAAGCCATGATTTTGAGAAGTAATAGCAACACGGCCAGTATCCAAATCTTTCACTGGATGATTTGCACCATGGTGACCAAACTTCATCTTCAGGGTTTTAGCGCCTGCTGCCAAGCCCATAATTTGATGGCCTAAGCAGATACCAAAAGTGGGTACGCCTTTTTCAATGATTTCTTTTGCAGCAGCGATTGCGTAATCACAAGGACCAGGATCTCCAGGACCGTTTGAGAAAAATACGCCGTCGGGATTCATTGCTAAAACTTCAGCAGCAGAGGTTTGTGCAGGTACCACTGTCAACTCGCATCCACGTTCAGTGAGCATGCGCAAAATATTGCGCTTCACGCCAAAGTCATAAGCAACCACTTTTTTGGTGGGTTTGGTTTTATCTAGAGTTCTATAAACTGGTTTGTCATCGGGACCATGTAATTCCCACTCAGCTTCACGCCATTCATACGCTTTGGGAGTTGTCACTACTTTGGCTAAGTCCAGTCCAGACATTCCAGTAAAGGCTTTAGCTAGCTCAAGCGCCTTTTTAGACAAGACCTCGTAATCCTCGCCCAACTTACCCGCCACAATAGCGCCAGATTGGGCGCCTTGATCACGCAAGATACGGGTGAGTTTACGGGTATCGATTCCAGAGATCCCAACAACTCCGGCTTTAGTGAGGTAGCTATCTAAACTCCCCTCAGAGCGGAAATTAGAAACCCGTTTTGGTAGATCTTTAATCACGAGACCAGCAGCATGAATTTGATCTGATTCAGCATCTTGTGGATTTACGCCGACATTCCCAATATGAGGGTAGGTCAAGGTCACGATTTGGCGTGAATAACTTGGATCGGTAATGATCTCTTGATAACCCGTTAAGGCGGTATTGAAAACAACTTCACCGGTAGTTTCGCCAGGAGCGCCAATACTAAAACCGGGGAATATGGTGCCATCGGCTAGAGCCAACACGGCAGGAGGAAAAGAAGGAAGCAAGGGTGACAAACCATCTCCAGTCCCTGCTCCATCCGACGCTCAAAACCCCTAAAAAGACTAACCCGAGGCTTGTTTATGCGGGAGGTGAGTGTCTTTAAGCGCTAGGGTATTTAATAAGTTTCGAACCTTGCAATCATACCAGTTTTGGTCCATAAACCCTTGAATCCCCAGCCTAATGGGCTTTAGAGGTGGCTCCTCCCCAAATTCGAAATCTGGGGTGATGCAAAAAAGTGTTTTTTGCTGCTGGAGTTTAAGCAGCTGCACCTTGCTCAATAATGGTCTTGATCTGAGCTAACACTGTCTGGTCTTCCATAGTGCTGATATCACCTGGATCGCGCCCTTCAGCAACCGCTTGCAATGCGCGGCGCACGATCTTGCCAGAACGGGTTTTCGGTAATGCGGTCACGACATAAACACGGCCGGGACGAGCAATCGCTCCTAACTGGCTATCTACTGTCTTCATGCACTCTTTTTCTAAATTGTCCGCTTTGGATGAATCTTTAGGAATAACAAAGGCAATGGCTGCCTGACCTTTTAGCTTGTCTTCAATACCAACCACCGCAACTTCAGAAATATTGGGATGACTAGAGATGCTTTCTTCAATTTCCCGTGTACCAAGGCGGTGGCCAGCAACGTTAATCACATCATCAGTACGACCCAAGATAAAGAAGTAACCATCTTTATCTTTAATACCCCAGTCGAAGGTGGAATAAATTAACTTCCCAGGAATCGTTTCCCAATAGGTGCTCACGAAACGCTTGTCATCGCCCCAAACAGTTTGCATACAACCTGGAGGTAGCGGACCTTCAATCGCGATGACACCCTTTTGATCAGGGCCTAACTCGGCGGAGCTAGCATCATCTAGAAGTTTCATGTTGTAACCGAAGGATGGCACGCCTGGTGAACCGAACTTATGGGGCATCACTTCTACGCCACGTTGAATCGCCAACATTGGCCAACCAGTTTCAGTCTGCCAGTAATTATCGACAATTGGTTTTTTAATCGCATCATGAATCCAACTTGCTGTTGGTTCATCGAGTGGCTCACCAGCCAAGAATAAAGCACGTAATGTGGAAAGATCATGCTTGGTTAAGAATGCAGAATCTTGTTTTTTGAGAACACGCACCGCAGTAGGTGCAGAGAACATCACGGATACTTTGTATCTGGCAACCAACTCCCACCAAATGCCAGCATCGGGACGTAATGGCGTGCCTTCATACATGATCGTTGCCATGCCATTGAGCAATGGGCCATAAATGATGTAGCTATGCCCAACTACCCAACCAATGTCTGAGGTGGTGAACATCGTTTCACCAGCTTTGCCACAGAAAATATGGTTCATGGTGGACATCAATGCCACTGCGTAACCACCGGTGTCACGTTGAACACCCTTAGGTTTACCGGTCGTTCCTGAGGTATAGAGAATGTAGGAAGGATGCGTTGCATCTACCCATTCAATCGGAACAATATCGTTGAGGTGTTGTTGGCGCTCAGACGCATAGTCCAAGTCTCTTCCAGCCACAGTAGTGAACTCAGACAGTCCACGATTTACGATCAATACTTTTTCTGGTTTGTAGCTGGCGAGAGTAATTGCCTCATCCAATAGTGGCTTATATGGCACCGCTTTACCACCTCGCATACCTGCTTCAGAAGTCACCACCATTTTTGGTTTTGCATCATCAATGCGGGAAGCAAGGCTATGGGAAGCAAAGCCACCGAATACTACTGAGTGAATAGCCCCGATACGGGCACAAGCCAACATTGCGAAGCAGGCTTGGGCAATCATCGGCATATAAATCAATACACGATCACCTTTTTTAATGCCATTGGCTTTATAAATAGCAGCCATACGATTCACTTCTTCGTAGAGCTCTTTAAATGTGTACGCCTTCTCTTGATCGGTTTCTGTAGAAACCGCTACTAATGCAATTTGATTTGGGTTGACTTGGTAGTGACGATCCACAGCGTTGTAGCAAAGATTCGTTAGGCCACCTTCAAACCATTTTGCAAATGGGGGGTTGTCGTAGTTCAGAACCTGATCGAAGGGCTTTTCCCAATGAATCAAATTAGCCTGCTCAGCCCAAAATCCGTCTGGGTCTTTGATCGAGCGTTCGTGATGTGCTTTATAAGACATGGTCAACCTAATCTAAAAGTTTCTGAAATTACGGGTTTTTACTCGCCCCCTTGGCACTAGGGTTACCGCTTGAGGACGCTGAACTAACATTTTTCGCAGATTTTGCAAGTCCTGTCGATGCGGATTTATGCTGAGATGCAGCATTTTTTTGCGGAGATTTAGCCTTAGCAACCGTTTCAACGCCTTTGTTTGGTTTAACTGGGGCGCATTTCACTGCTTTAACATTCTTCACCCCTTTAGCGGGTTTAGGGCAATTCGGTGTGGGTGGCGGTGGCTTAACTAGACTCAGGCTGGCATTGTCTGCCATCGCCGAAGAAACATCTCCTGAACGATTACCAACCTTAGGAATGATCACGGTAGATCCCGCCTTGATACGCATACCACTCGGAATGGCATTCACTTGTCTTAGCGCCTCTGGACTGACGCCCAATGTTTTGGCAGCTTGATCAACGCTTTCAGTTTTACTAATCCTCACTGCGGTCCAAGAAGACAGGGGTTTCGTGTACTTCTTGAGATTTTCTTGAAAGATTTCTGCATGGCCGAACGGCAATAAGATTTGTTGGTTAGCATTACTCAGAATTACAGGCTTATTAAATGAGGGATTCAAACTATGAAATTCATCTTCTGGAATTTCTGCCAACTTAATCGCCAAGGCAACATCAATATCATTACCAACATCTAGCGCAACAAAGTAAGGGTGGTTTTCTAATTCTGGCAAGACGATGCCATAAGCTGATGGATCTAAAACAATCTGTCGATAGGCCATCAATTTAGGAACATACATGCGGGTTTCGCGAGGCATGTTCAAACTCGCATAATCCGTTGATAGGCCTGCAGCGAGATTGCGTTTTTGGGCTTTAGCAACATTGCCGGCACCCCAGTTATAAGCTGCGAGAGCCAACTCCCAACTACCAAATTGATTATAGAGACGCTGTAAATAATCCAAAGCAGCATCGGTGGATTGCAAAACGTCTCTACGCTCATCGCGAAAGACGTTTTGCGTTAATTGAAAATCTTTTCCAGTTGCTGGCATAAATTGCCACAGGCCTACCGCTTTTGCACTCGATTTAGCATGGGTAACAAATGCACTCTCCACAAAGGGAAGCAAGGCTATTTCGGTTGGCATATTGCGCGCATTGACTTCTTGCACAATATAAAAAAGGTAACGCGATGAACGTGTCATAGAGCGGTTGACATAATCAGGTCGAGCACTTAACCAGCGAACTTGCTCAATCTCTAATGGGGTATTCATCGGCTCCATTTGAAAGCCATCCCGAATCCGTATCCATAAATTATCAGAAGGTGCATACACCTTACTAACAGACTGATTCTTCAGATTAACGGAAGTAGCCTTGGATGCTTTAGAGCCTGCTTTAGCTGGCGTATCCGATGACCAAACACCCGTGCTGGCACAGCCTGATAAAAAAACGGCAACCGCGATTGCCGCATAGATCAAACGCATCAGAATCGATCTTTCCAAGCACGAATCACTGCTAGCACATGCGCTGGACTCGGAAGATCTGCTTGATGAGAAGCCGCTTTGGCAGACGCAATCACCACCGCCTGATCACTGCGCATAAACGGATTTACTTGTAGCTCTTGTCCAATTGTTGTCGGTAGCGTTGGCAAACCTTGTTGACGAAGTTTCTGCGCACGCTCTGACCAAGAGATTAAGTTCGCATTATTTGGCTCGACTGCAAGTGCAAATCGAATATTGGATAAAGTGTATTCATGGGTACAGTACACCAATGTATTCATAGGGAGTGCAGCAAACTTGGCTAAAGACTCTGTCATCTGGGTTGGTGTGCCCTCAAACAAGCGTCCGCACCCAGAAGCAAATAGGGTATCGCCACAAAACAACATAGGCTCGACAAGGTTAGATTGCATATCCGCAAAATAAGCGATGTGACTTAGGGTATGGCCTGGCACCTCATAAACTTTTAGACTAATACGCGGGGAATCGATCTCAAACTGATCGCCCTCTTTTGCCACTTGAGTTCGCCCAGGAATATCGTTACCGGCAGGGCCATATACCGGTATCTGGGGACCCAATGCATTCAATAAGTTGAGAATGCCACCAGTATGGTCCGCATGATGATGGGTAATCAGAATGCCTTTTAGCGTCAGCTCAGACTTTGAGAGGTAATCCAGAACAGGAGCAGAATCGCCCGGATCAACCACCAAGGCTGACTTTCCATCATGGATGCACCAGATGTAGTTGTCATCAAAGGCCGGGATCGGCCAAACTTGCAATAAAGTATTCTTATCCATAAACCGATGATACCAACCCCACCTATTCCTTCGCAGATGCCAGCACCCCCTTGGAGTTCATGGGAGAAGTGGCTCCAGTCGCCTCCTGGGCAGTATGTGCTCGGCTGGGAGCAAAAGTGCTTTGATCACATTGTTGCGGATGTTTTTGGCTTCCATGCCGTCCAAATTGGCCTACCCCAAATTAACGCCCTAAGCGAAAACCGCATGCCCTTGCATGCCCTCTTGGTGAACTCACAAGATAGTCGAAAAGATGCGCACCGTTTTGGTTGGCGTGTCATAGAAGGTAACGCGAATGAGCTCCCCTTTGCCAATGAAAGTATTGACCTCATTGTTTTGCCTCACGTCCTCGAGTTTGCAGCCGATCCCCATCAAATTTTGCGTGAAGTGGATCGAGTATTGCTCCCCGAGGGTCGCTTGGTCATTTCTGGTTTTAATCCTGCCAGCTTATGGGGCGCAAGACAATATCTCAGTAGGCTGGTTGGCAATCCTTATCTACCGCGGGATGGCCAATTTATTGGCCTCTTACGTATTAAAGATTGGCTGCAACTATTGAATTATTCACTCGACCGTGGTCACTTCGGGTGTTACAAATTTCCTTTGCACGGCGAACCTGCCATGAACCGCATGGACTTTCTCGAACCGATGGGCAACCGTTGGTGGCCTATCTTTGGTGCAGTGTTCATCGTCTCGGCAATCAAGCGTCACAAAGGCATGAGGCTAATAGGTCAAGTGGCATCTGTTCGCCTTCCAGCAATCAACCAGTTAGCCCCTGCTGCCGAACGTAATCAATTATGCGATTCCTTGAACAAGACTGAGGTCAATTAAATTAGCAATATGCCTCATACCAAACCAGCACATCACCCTCCTCATATCGTCATCTATACCGATGGTGCCTGCAAAGGTAACCCCGGGCCAGGAGGATGGGGTGCGGTCCTGCGTTCAGGTAATCATGAGAAGCAGATCCATGGCGGTGAAAAACTCACCACCAACAATCGCATGGAAATCTGTGCCGTGATCTTTGCCCTTCGCGCCTTGAAACAACGAAGTTCCGTTGAGCTTTGGACGGATTCCCAATATGTCCAAAAAGGGGTCACTGAATGGCTTGAGGGCTGGAAAAAGCGTGGATGGAAGACCGCCAGCAAAGATCCAGTCAAAAACGCTGATTTATGGCAAGAATTGGACGCCTTGCTCCCTGACCACGATATTTCTTGGCACTGGGTCAGGGGTCACAATGGCCATCCCGGAAACGAGCTGGCTGATCAGCTTGCTAATAAGGGTGTTGAAGAGTTTTTACCCTAGGTTAGATTAGCCCTCGCCCAGCGCGATTAAAGCCCGCTTATGAGAGAATGGGCAGGCATCATTTAGCCAGAAACCGCATTTAAACTACAAAAAACTTAGAAAAACGAGACTGTGTCAAAAATAGAATCTTCTCTCGATCAGTTAGTCGCCAAGTTAGGCCAGCTTAAAAATGTTGGCAAAGCCCGTATGTGTGCACTTTGGCAAAAACTATCGCCCATTACTGATAAGTTAAAGCTGCTCGATTTTGCTACTGTCAAATCCTTTGCGATTCGATACAAATGGCGGATCCTAATAGTCATCATCATTTTGTACGCAGGATCTAAAGCGTATGATTATTTCTTTCCACCTGCAGATAAAGCCGGTGGGCCGGTTACCGTAACCACGATTGTTGTTGAGAAAAAAGATGTGCCACTCATCATTGAGGCTACCGGCACTATCGTATCGAACAGTATTGTTGATATTCGACCAATGGTTACCAATACTGTTGCAAAAATCAACATTAAAGATGGTCAAGAGGTGAAGGCTGGCGACCTCCTATTTACCCTCGATGATCGGAACGATAAAGCTAACTACGAAAAGCTTAAAGCATTGGCTGACGATGCTCAAAAGCAATATTTACGTGCTAAAGAGTTAGTTGAGAAAAACTTTATTTCCAAAGCAGGGCTAGAAACTTCCCTAGCCAATGCTAAGTCTGCACAGGCCGCTGCCAAAGCAGCAGAAGTTCAACTCTCTTTTGATTACATTCGCTCACCAATTGATGGTCGTGCTGGTATTGTGAATGTATTCCCAGGATCCTTGGTACAAGCAAGTAACGTGGTTACCACTGCTACCAGCTCAACCGCCACTTCAAGCGTTGGTTCGATGGTGACCATTACTCAACTTAACCCAATCAATGTTCAGTTTGTTATCCCGGAAAAAGACATACCAACCCTGCTTGAAAATCAACTTGACGGTGAGCCGCTGAAAGTCCAAGTGACCGTAGGAGATTCTAGTAAGAAAGCTTATGAAGGTACGGTACTTGTTATAGATAACCAAGTGGATCCTTCTATTGCAGCGGTCCGCGTGAAAGCACAAATTCAAAACAATGCGATGACATTGCTTCCGGGTCAGTTTGCCCGTGTGTCTTTAGTTGCTAGTGACTTGAAAGATGCTTTATCAGTACCGTCTCAGGCTGTAGTAATTAATCCCCGCGGCAAGTTTGTTTTCACCTTAGACAAAGATGGCAAGGCCAGTATGGTCCCCATTAAAGTGGTTTACGAATATCTGGGTAATTCAGTCATCACCGGCATACAAGCGGGTGATAAAGTTGTTGTAGAGGGTAAGCAGAACTTACGACCAGGCGGCAAAACTCGCGAAGCAAAGTCAAACACCAAGGCTGAAGCTAAGACTGAAAAAAATGCCCCTGCTACCGCAAACCCTACAACTGCAAAAAGCACAACAGATAAAAAATGACGCTATCTGAGTTATGTATTCGGCGGCCCGTAATGACGGTGTTGCTTTCTGTAGCGACCGTTGTTGCTGGCACAATAGCTTATTTAAAGATTCCAGTAGCCGCCCTTCCTAGCTTTAACTCTCCCATTATTTCTGTCAGCGCTTCTCTCCCGGGAGCATCACCAGAGAACATGGCTGCTTCTGTTGCGTTACCACTGGAAAAAGAGTTTTCTACCATTGACGGTATTACTGTAATTAGCTCGACAAACTTTTTGGGTAGCACCAGTATTACGCTTGAATTTAATAATGATCGTGATATTGATAAGGCGGCAGTAGACGTCCAAGCCGCACTCTTGCGAGCACAGAAACGATTGCCGATTGAAATGACGATCCCACCGTCATATCGCAAGGTCAACCCTGCCGATACGCCAATTCTTGTAGTTCGCTTGAGCTCTCCATCAGTGAACCTTTCTGACCTCAATGCCTATGCAGAGAACTTGCTGTCACCCAATATCTCTACGATCAGCGGTGTAGCTCAAGTACTGGTCTACGGCGCAAAGCGCTATGCAGTTCGTGTTCGCGCTCATCCTGACGCCTTGGCGAATCGCAACTTAACAATGGATGACGTAGCAATTGCAATCAATAAAGCAAATGCCAATAGTCCAGTCGGTATTCTGGACGGTCCTCGTCAAGCAATTACGATTTATGCAAATCCTCAATTAGTTAGACCTGAAGAATTTGGCAACCTCATCATTAGCCAAAAAAATGGTTTACCGGTTTACTTGAAAGATATTGCTGAAGTTACTGAGAGTTACGAAGATGTTAAAACATTAGCAACTGCCAATGGTGAGCGCTCTATTGCAATCGCTATTTTGCGTCAACCCAGCGCAAATACCGTTGAAGTCGTCAAGTCTGTCAAGCAATTGCTGCCAGAACTCCAAAAACAAATGCCAGAGTCCATCAAATTACAGCTTTTAAATGATCGCTCTTTATCGATTATTGAGGCGATTCATGATGTGAACTACACCTTAGCCTTAACAGTGGCATTAGTGATACTAGTGATTTTCTTGTTCTTAAAACATGTATCAGCCACTGTCATTCCATCTATTAGTCTACCCATTTCGTTGATTGGTGCTTTTTTCTTACTGTATTTCTTAGGCTACAGCTTAGATAACATCTCTTTGTTAGGCATTACTTTGGCAGTTGGTTTGGTAGTTGACGATGCGATCGTTGTTCTTGAAAATATCATGCGCCATGTTGAAGAAGGCATGGATCCACTCAAAGCCTCCCTTAAAGGTAGTAAAGAAGTCGGCTTCACTATTATTTCGATTTCGATTTCATTGGTTGCGGTCTTTATTCCGCTCTTCTTTATGGCTGGTCCAATAGGCCTCCTCTTTAGAGAATTTGCTGTCGTAGTTTCCCTTTCAATCTTGGTATCGGCTATTGTTTCTCTGACAGTTGTACCAATGCTCTGCAGTCGTTTTTTGCCAAAGCCCGGGCAGCATGCTAAAGAATATGCAATTAATAAAAAGTTTGATCGCCTCTTTGACTGGATGCTCAAAACTTATATTCACTACTTAGACCTTGCTCTCAAGAATCGCAAAATAGTACTCTGGGGTGCAGTCTCTACATTTGTCATTACCGTTGTGCTGTTCATCAATAGCCCAAAGGGCTTCTTCCCCGAGGAAGATATCGGTCAAATTCAGGCGACTACCGAAGCTTCAGAAGATATATCCTTTAGAGCGATGCTGGAATTGCAGGATAAAGCTGCGGAACTTGTAAATAACGACCCTAACGTTGCCAGCTCGATCTCGGTTGTTGGTGGTGGCGCTAGTTCTGGAACCAATACAGGCCGTATCTTCATTATTTTAAAAGACAAGGCCAATCGCCAGAAGATGTCTAAGGTGATGGAAGGTCTACGTGCTAAATTTAGAGAGCTACCAGGTTTACAGGTTTACATGCGTCCTGTTCAGAACTTACAACTTGGCGGTAAAAATAGTAAATCTCGCTATCAATTCATTTTGCAAAGCGTTGGTTTTGAAGGCGTTAACGAGTGGGCAGACAAGCTCATGCAAAAAATGCGTGCTGATCCCACGTTCCGGGATGTGACTTCGGATTCACAACTCAAGGGCCTGAATGTCAAAATTGATATCAATCGCGAGAAGGCAGCTAGCGCTGGCGTTTCCATTTCTGATATTCGAACTGCGCTTTACTCTTCCTATGGCGAGAAGCAAGTTTCAACCATTTATACCCCTGTAAATACTTACTACGTCATTCTTGAGGCTTCTGAGGATGATCGTCAGTTTGAGACTGATCTAAATAAGATTTTTGTACGTGGTCGCGCAACAGATAAATTAATCCCTCTATCTAGCTTAGCAAGCTTCACGCGCACCATTGGTCCAACTGCGGTAAACCATCAGGGGCAAATTCCAGCGGTAACATTGTCATTTAATTTAGCTCCAGATATCTTTCTGGGTGACGCCACCAAGAAGATAGAGGAATACACCAAGCAAATTGACCTACCACCCTCCATCATCACGAGCTACGGCGGTGATGCCGCGGTCTTTAAGAGCAATCAATCTGGCCAGTTGATATTAATCTTTGCTGCTTTAGGTGTGATCTATATTCTTCTGGGTGTTCTCTATGAGAGCTATATTCACCCACTGACTATTTTGGCAGGCCTACCTTCAGCCGCAATTGGTGCAATTGTTTCATTGCGCTTATTCGGTTTTGAATTAACCATCGTTGCCTCGATTGGTATTTTGCTCTTAATTGGTATTGTTAAAAAGAATGCGATTTTGATGATTGACTTTGCTCTAGATGCCCAACGTAACCAAGGCATGACGCCTGAGAAAGCAATCCGTGAAGCCTGTATCTTGCGTTTCCGCCCAATCATGATGACAACTTTTGCTGCGTTGATGGGTGCTCTACCTATTGCATTTGGTATTGGTGCAGGTGCAGAGTTACGACAACCCTTAGGCATTAGCGTGGCAGGTGGGCTCATCTTCTCTCAGTTTGTAACTCTGATCATTACACCCGTGATTTATCTCTATCTAGATAAATATGCAGGTAATGGTCCCATGGAAATTCCACCATCCGTTCTTGAGGGAACCTAATGCGTCAAGTGATTTTAGACACTGAAACTACTGGTTTAAATCCAGCAACTGGTGATCGCATTATTGAAATTGGCTGCGTTGAAGTTATCGACCGTCGCTTGACGGATCGCACCTTCCATTATTACGTCAACCCTGAGCGAGATATTGATGCGGGAGCTTTTGCCGTTCACGGCCTCTCTAGGGAATTTCTATCTGACAAGCCATTATTTGGCAGTATTGTTGAACAGTTGATTGAATTTGTAGATGGTGCTGAGATTGTGATTCATAACGCAGCCTTTGACTTGGGATTTCTGGACAATGAATTTGCACTTCTCAAGAGACCACCATTTCGTGGCCTAGCCTCTAAGATTATTGATACTTTGCTAGATGCACGGCAAATGTTTCCGGGTAAACGAAACTCTCTAGATGCCTTATGTGATCGCTTCTCAATCAGTAACGAACATCGTACTCTGCATGGAGCGTTATTAGATGCTCAGCTGTTAGCTGAAGTCTATATCGCAATGACTCGAGGTCAGGAAGACCTCTCCATTGACTTAATCGATTACACAGTAGGCGCTGACTCAACCGGCCATACAAAAGCACTGCCAACAAGCTTAAAATTAATGCTAGCTAATAGTGAAGACTTGGAACAGCATGAAAAGATTTTGGCTGAGATCGCTAAATCAAGCAAAAAAGACCCCGTTTGGAGTGCTATGAATGTTAGCAACTAAGACTTCTGCTCAAGAAAGTCCGTGTAAAGTTTTTCTAAATCTCTCACATATTCTTTGGTATTAAACAAAGGGGCTGTTAAGCGATTAGCCTCATGTTTCATGCGTAAATCTTTTATTAGTTGCGGTTGAGTAGCAAGCTCTAGAGCTTTTGCATAATACTCTTCTGGGGTATTCACAATCAATTCAGGCATACCTAATGCAGACAGCTGACTAGCTGCTATTCTGCCTGCAAAGGTCTGACCTAGCTGCGTTAAGACAGGCACACCAGCCCATAAAGCATCGGCAGCAGTGCTATGGGCATTAAAAAACGGTGTATCTAAAAATAGATCAGCTAAGCGCAGTCTACTTAAATGATCCTTCCTTGCTGGAACACGATGCGCGAATATCAATCTCGCAGGATCAATATCTAACTTTGCAGCACTTTCACGTAAATTTTTAATAGCTAATTCCGATGGCGTTGATAACCACAATACGCTACTTGTGACTTGTTTAAGTAACTTCATCCACAACTCAAAAACTTGCGGGGTGATCTTATAAGAATTGTTAAAACTAGAGAATATAAAACCTTCCGATGGTAGCCCCTGACTTTCCCTTGTAGGAAGGGATCCAAATTCCTCGAGCGAGACTAAAGTATCCACAGGGAAAAAAGAATGTGGCATGTAGGCAAGCTTTTCGGTAAAACAGTCTTGAATGGTCGGTGGAATTGCTACTTTGTCAGCTATTAAATAGTCATAAAAATTAGCCCCTGACGTTCCAGCAAAACCAAGGTAGTTAACTTGAACTGGGGCAATTTTTCTTGCGAACAAGCTAGTTTTAGCTCCTGCCGTGTGACCATTAAGATCGACAGCAATATCAAGATCATGCTCAGCAATCAATTGATGAGCATCAACATCATGAATGCCAAACAAATCAATAGACTTATCAAAAGATTGCTTAAGCCTATTTTCTAAAGCATCTCCTAATTTGTTATTTAGAAAATATCCGTAAATTTTAAAACTTGAGCGATCATGGAGTTTGATTAAATTCTCTATCAATATTCCAACAGGATGCTCTTTGAAATCAGTTGAAAAATAACCTATCCTGATTTTTTTTCCAGCAGCTCGGGGTTTTACTGGTTGGCTAGCAGGATTTATATACGAAATACGCTCGCGAATATAAATTTGGGCAGCTTGTTTCTGTAGCTGAGGAGACGCTGGTGTTTGAAGCAATATAAATGGAGGAACGACAGATTTATTTTCAGATACTGCCTTGAGCGCGTCTGTAATCAGCGCACCATTTTTCTCCCAACTGCAATGGGTAGCCAGTGAATTGATCAATTGTCCAATCAAGAATGGAATCTTAGGCTTTAGTTCGTAGGCTTTAGAGTAATTCTCTAGGGCCAACTCTCCCTGCTTCATCTCAGTTAGGGAGTTTGCCTTATTAAACCAAGCCTCCGCATAATTGGGATCACATGCTAAAGATTGATCATGTGCCTTACAGGCCTCCTCAAAATTACCCAAATCAAATAAAGCATTGCCATAGTTAGACCAAGCTTCAGCATAACCTGAATTTAATTGAAGGGCTTTCTCAAAGCATTCAATCGCTTCAGCAGGGTAGCCTTGGTCTGCATATAGGTTACCTCGATTGGACCATGCTAGAAAATAGTTTGGGTCCAACTGAATTGCTTTGTCAAAAGCAACTGCCGCCTTTTCATATTGCCTCTGTTTACTATACCCAGTACCCAGATCAGTTAGTACCTGTGGTCTATTGGGTGTAACTTGATTAAGCTTTTCAAATGTTTTAGTTGATGCATCATAGAGTTCAGATTGATGCTGGGCCTTCGCTAGATTGGTAAGTAGCTCAGGATTTTTAGGGTCTAATGCTGAAGCTCTAGTAAAGGGCTCTACAGACTCTGCTACTCGCCCTTGCATTGCCATGCATAGGCCTTGAACTTGAAGAGCTACGATATCTTTAGAATTAATGCGCAATATTGAGCGCGCTATTCTCTCTGCAGACTCAAGCCGCTGGCTTTGAAACTCCAGCATCATTTGCTGTAGTAATGGCGCGTAGGGCTGAGCCATGGCTTAATTCATCAAGCAATTAAATTGCTGCAGCAATCGCTTTACCAAGATCATCCGTTTTAGCAGTACCCCCAAGATCAGGGGTTAATGGTGCATGGCCTGGGCCTGCTGATAAGACTTTTTCGATGGCGTTAAAAATCGCCTTACCCGCCTCTGGATATCCCAGGTGATCGAGCATCATTGCACCGCTCCAAATTTGCCCAATGGGATTGGCAATCATCTTCCCGTAAATATCGGGGGCTGAACCATGTACCGGCTCAAATAGTGACGGAAACTTGCCTTCTGGATTAATACTTCCCGATGGAGCTACCGCAATAGTGCCAGTACACGCAGGGCCTAAATCTGACAAGATGTCTCCGAATAAATTACTAGCAACAACTACATCAAAACGATCAGGATTCATTACGAAGTGCGCTGCCAAGATATCGATATGGTACTTATCCGTTCTTACATCAGAAAACTTTTTAGACATCGACTCTACGCGCTCATCCCAATAAGGCATCGTAATCGCAATACCATTTGATTTAGTAGCTGAAGTGAGGTGTTTCTTAGGACGACTCTGGGCTAAATCATAGGCATATTGCAAAATACGATCAACGCCCTGTCTTGTAAAGACCGATTCTTGAATCACAAACTCGCGGTCAGTATCTGGAAACATTTTTCCACCAACGCTGGAATACTCTCCCTCCGTGTTCTCACGTACTACGAAGAAATCAATATCACCTGGTTTACGATTTGCAAGCGGGCAAGGTACTCCGGGCAATAGACGTACTGGACGTAAATTGACATATTGATCAAATCCGCGACGGAACTGAATCAAGCTACCCCACAATGACACATGATCCGGCAAAATATCAGGCATACCCACTGCGCCAAAGAAAATAGCGTCATACTTCATTAGGGTATCAAACCAATCATCCGGCATCATCTTGCCGTGCTTGAGGTAGTAATCGCAGCTTGCAAAATCAAAGTGATCGAACTGCATACCAATACCAAATTTACGATTGGCAGCCTCCAGCGCACGCACACCCTCCGGAATAACCTCTTTACCAATTCCATCGCCTGGGATTACTGCAATTTTAGGATTCTTAAATATTTTTTTGGCGTTCATTTGTTAGTAGTCTCAAGTAATGATTGTTGGCCAAATAATTGGCATAAAACCTTAATTTTACCCACTTATCTATCACTAGCTAATAGCGCGACGGATCTCATCAGGCGGGGCTTTGCCACCCTTGCCGACAGAATCACTGTCGTAATCACTGGTATTTTCAATTGTTTCAGGAGCATCCTCTAGCATCCGAATATTGTCTTTTGGGCAGATAGGCGCACCATAACTGGCCCATTTTTTTAATAATGTGACCTCGTAACCACATTGACCACATTTCGCTTTGCTACGACTGGCATTGCTAGGTCTTGGTGGTGGAAAAACGATAGCCTGATGAGGATACGGACCGAGCTCCTGGCTAATCATCATGAGTTTGACGGTGAGTTCTTCAGTGGCATGAGCCATTCTGGCAGGACCCTCAAGGCCAACGGTTTGCGCAATGCCCTTGAAATCTTCTCCATGTCCACTGAAACAATCATCTACTGCATGACAGAGCTCGTGCACCAAGGTATCTAGCAGTTGAACTGGATCATCAATCTTAGGAGAAATAAAAATCTCATTGACTCCTCCACCAGATCGCTCACGCGGCCAACATTGCCCTAAAGTCGTTCTGGGGCTACTAGATGCAGGAAAACCACAAGAAACTCTGACAGGAGGAATAGCATAACCGGCTTTAGAAAATACTGGCTCAAGATGTCTCACGGCATCTTCCAACCATGCTTCACGAACAGAATGTTGCTTCATTTATATAAAGATTTAGATTAAGAAAAAAGGTAAACGACGATTATGCGCCACCAACAATAGAATGGGCGGAAGGTCTGAAAAGGGTAAGCACATCACAAGTTACCCAATCCTCTTCATTACCTGATCCCGGATCCTAAGCACGAGATCAGGCTTCATTTATTAAAGATTTAGTCCAAGGTGATATTCGCTGACTTAATGACTTTGCTCCAATAAGGCAATTCTTTCTTTACCAAAGCTTCAGTTTGAGCTGGAGTGAGATAACGTAATTCCACACCTGCTGCATCCGCACGCTCTTTCACTTCAGGCAGCACTAAGCTTTTTTTGACAGAATCAGTGAGCTTTGTCACGATTGGAGCAGGAGTTCCAGCAGGGGCAAATAATGCAACCCATGATTCCAACTGAAATGATGGTAAACCAGCTTCGGCAGTCGTTGGAACATTAGGCATACCAGGGTGACGATTCTTACCAGTTACCGCTAAGCCCTTCAACTTGCCGCTCTGAACGTGTTGCATGACTGACGGTGGCGTAGAGATAAATACCTGCACCTGCCCTGCTAATACATCCTGAATCGCTGGACCAGAGCCCTTATAGGGAACGTGAACCATATCAATACCAGTAGTTTGCTTAAACATTTCAGTACCAATATGAGAAACAGAACCGTTACCTTGTGAGGCGTAATTGAGCTTACCTGGATTGGCTTTTGCGTAGGCAATGAATTCTTTCAAATTATTGACTGGTACTGAAGGGTGAACTGCGATCACATTGGTCGACACAGTCAGTAAAGCAATTGGTGAAAAATCCTTAACAGGATCCCAGGGCAATTTATCCATCAAGGCTGGATTACCAACGTGATAACCAGAGTATGAAATTAATAATGTGTAGCCATCTGGTTTTGCATTGGCCACGTATTGATAGGCAATGTTTCCACTGGCACCTGGTTTATTGTCCACCACAACAGTTTGACCAATCACTCTTGTAAGCGGCTCACTGAGTAAGCGGGCAGAGGTATCAACCAAACCACCTGGAGGATTTGGTACGACCAAGGTGATTGCCCTATCGGGATAGGATTGCGCGCTAGCAATACTGGTAGCCGCCATAAAACTGAAGATTGCCAATACTTTTTTTGTAAGAGTGTATGTGTTCATGTCTATCTCCTGATCATTTCTTGAATAAGCTTATCTCTGGCCTACCTTAACGTTACCAAAAACTGCTTGAGCCTCTCGTGGTAAACAACGCCAATAACGCTCATTCGCATTCACTGTGCCTTCTAGAGCTGCTGCAGCTTCCCAGCCCCATCGCGGTTTGTATAAAAAAGCCCGAGCCAAGGCAATAAAATCAGCATCACCAGCTTGCAAAATAGCTTCGGCTTGATGAGGGTCAGTGATTAGACCAACCGTCATGGTTGGTAAACCAGATTGATCTTTGACAATCTTTGCAAAAGGCACTTGATAGTTTGGTCCTAAGGCAATTTTTTGTTTAGGCGAAATTCCACCTGAAGAAATATGAACAAAGTCACAACCCAAAGGTTTGAGTTGCTTTGCAAAGTTCGCAGTCTCTTCAGGAGTCCAGCCGCCCTCCACCCAGTCACTGGCTGAAATACGAATACCCAATACACCTGAATAGGCAGCTCTTACTGCTGCAAACAATTCCAAGGGAAAACGGATGCGATTCTCAAAAGAGCCACCGTATTCATCGGTTCGTTGATTGGCAATCGGCGATAAAAATTGATGGAGTAAATAACCATGGGCACCATGGAGCTCAATCCCATCAAGGCCTATGCGATCTGCGCGTTTAGCCGCAATCACAAATGCATCAATTAATTCTTTAAGCTCTGTTTTTGAGAGTTCGTGCGGCAAACGCTCGCCCTCTAGCTGAGGGATCGCTGAAGGAGCTACCGTTTCCCAGCCACCCTGACCAACTGGCAATAGCTGACCACCATGCCAAGGTGTTGCACTCGAGGCTTTGCGGCCAGCATGAGCTAACTGAATAAACACTGGGGTTGCTGGGGCCAATTGACGTGCACGACTCAGCTTGTCTTTTAGAGCTGCTTCAGTGTGGTCATCCCACAATCCCAAACAGGCCGGGGTAATCCTAGCCTCTGGAGTAACCGCTGTTGCTTCAATAATAAATAATGCTGCCCCGCTATTGAGCAGGTTACCCCAATGCATTAAATGCCAATCTGTTGCCTCGCCATTAGAGGCTGAGTATTGGCACATGGGGGCGACAACAATGCGATTGGCCAGCGCTAAGGGTCCACGCGGAGAATGAAGGGTATAGCTTGAAAACAGCAGGCTCATAAAGGTGTCTTAAAGGTCGAAAAATGGGTCAAAATACTAAAAATGCCTTAAAGCGATAGAATACTAAAAACCAGAATATACGAGACAGCAAAGTCGCGCAGGCTAACCTAGCATCCGGCTTTTCTACCCTGAAAAACTATCCAAACCAAGCAAAAAATACTATGAATGCACCCCAAGCCTTTGAATCTAAAGAAGATATCGGCCACTTTGTTGGCGGCTCTATTGTTAATCCTAAAGATGGTCGTTTTGCGGATGTCTATAACCCAGCAAAGGGTTCAGTTGCTCGCAAGGTTGCATTAGCTAGTCGTAAGGAGGTAGACGCTGCCGTTGCCGTTGCCCAAAAGGCTTTTGTTTCATGGAGTCAAACTAGCCCACTGCGTCGCGCTCGCATCCTTTTTAAGTATCTTGATCTGCTCAACACTCACCGAGATGAATTAGCAGCCATCATTACCGCTGAACACGGCAAAGTATTCACAGATGCTCAAGGTGAAGTCACCCGTGGGATTGAGATCGTGGAATTTGCTACTGGGATTCCAGAACTCCTCAAAGGTGAATACACCGAACAGGTTTCAACTGATATTGATAACTGGGTCATGCGCCAACCTTTAGGAGTTGTCGCTGGTATTACACCATTTAACTTCCCGGTCATGGTCCCGATGTGGATGTTCCCGGTTGCGATTGCTTGCGGTAATACCTTCATCCTGAAGCCAAGTCCAACAGACCCTTCCGCATCTTTGCTCATGGCGAAGTTACTAAAAGAAGCAGGTCTTCCTGATGGTGTATTTAACGTGATTCAGGGTGACAAGGAAGCGGTTGATGCCTTGATCGAAAATCCTGACGTACAAGCCATCAGTTTTGTTGGCTCGACACCCATTGCGAACTATATTTATGAGCGTTGCGCCCACTTTGGCAAACGTTCACAAGCATTAGGTGGTGCCAAGAACCATATGGTGATCATGCCTGATGCTGATATTGATAAAGCCATTGATGCTTTGGTAGGCGCAGCATACGGATCCGCTGGTGAACGCTGCATGGCAATCTCTGTTGCTGTTTTAGTTGGTGATGCTGCTGAGAAGATTATGCCTAAGCTAATTGAGCGCACCAAGACACTCAAAGTGAAAAATGGTATGGAGCTTGATGCTGAGATGGGTCCTATCGTTACTAAAGCCGCTTTAGAGCGCATCACTGGTTATATTGCTAGTGGCGTTGCATCTGGAGCCAAACTACTTGTAGACGGTCGTGGACTCAAAGTTCCCGGCAATGAAAATGGCTTCTTCTTGGGCGGCACCTTATTTGATAACGTGACCCCCGATATGAAAATATACCTCGAGGAAATCTTTGGGCCAGTTCTCTCTTGCTTGCGTGTGGCCAATTTCACTGAGGCGCTAAACCTCGTCAATTCTTGTGAATTTGGTAACGGTGTTGCTTGTTTCACTAGCGATGGCAATATCGCCCGTGAATTTGCTCGACGCGTGCAAGTTGGCATGGTTGGTATCAATGTGCCTATTCCTGTACCCATGGCTTGGCACGGTTTTGGTGGCTGGAAAAAATCTCTGTTTGGCGATATGCATGCCTATGGCAAAGAAGGTGTTCGCTTTTACACCAAGCAAAAGAGTGTCATGCAGCGCTGGCCTGAAAGTATTGCCAAGGGCGCAGAGTTTGTCATGCCGACCTCAAAATAAGCACTCATCAATCCAAATAAAAATAGCGATCTCGGATCGCTATTTTTTATATTGCAGCCAAGAAATTACTGCAGGGTATTTTTGAAAGCCGGCATTAAAGGAACGGCTAAGACCTCAATACCCTCTTCCCTTAAAGACTCAGCCTCATCTAGGGTAGTTTGTCCACGGATGCTCCGCTCCGGTGACTCTTTGTAGTGGATCTTCCTAGCTTCTTCAGCAAACGAAGTGCCAACGTCTTCAGATTTACCCATCAAATCACGCATCCCCTTCAAAAAGGCAGCCTGAACCTGGGCCTCCAGATGGGAATGATCATTTCCAGTTAAGGCAACCACGTCGCCGCTGGTAGAGCCAATATTCTCATTGGGAGTAGTTAGCGCTGTGGAGGTGGTCTTTGCAATGTGAGGTGCAGAAGGCATACGCGTGATTTCAGGGCTATCACAAACTGGACAGGCGAGCATACCCCTATCCTGCTGAGCAAGACAATCGTCCTCTGAGGCAAACCATCCCTCAAAGCGATGATCCAAGGGGCAAGCGAGGTTGTAGACTTTCATAAGACCTATATAGGGGCAAAATTACCAAAATCAATAGGTCTTATTTTAATAGGATTTGAAAATGACCTATTCAATAGGCCTAGGGCTAATCAAGCCACGGCGATAACGATCCAGCCAATAGGTCGAAATCGTGGTTTTAACGTCTGTAATCTCGCCCTCTTCCACCCAAGCAAGTAATTGCTCTAAAGGCGCCGCAAAGACGTCTAAAAACTCTTCATCATCTAATTTGCTCTTACCGGGAACTAAGTCTTCCGCTAAATAGATATCAATGAATTCTGTTGAATACGAAATGACTGGATGAATGCGGCGAATGTAACTCCATTTTCTGGCGGTATAGCCAGTCTCTTCTTCTAACTCTCGTTTTGCGCACAAGAGATGATCCTCACCAATTTCTAATTTTCCAGCTGGGATTTCAATACAAGCTTTTGCAATAGGGTACCGGTACTGGCGCTCAAGCAGAACCCTACCATCCTCTAATAATGCAAGGACTGCCACTGCACCAGGATGCGTTAAATACTCTCGAGCTGCTAACTCACCATCTGGTAGACGCACTTGGTCTCGTTTCATATTTAAAAAGATGCCGCCATAGATATCTTCGCCAGAAATTCGATCTTCGCGTAAATGCTCATCACCTACAGGTAGGTCTTTGAATGATTTTTCGGTCATGGAGAATCTTTCAATGGGTTCAATCAATAATTAAGCAATCGTACAAAGGCCTTATGTCATTCAAATGTCATACGAGCTACCTAAAACAAGAAAGGCCCCCATGGGAGCCTTTAATTCATCCAGCAAATGAAATTATGAGCCCAATAAAGTTCGGCGCATTGCATCTAAGCAAACACTCATCAATCCGGCAGGAATAATACCGATTAATAATACCAAGATCGTGTTCAGACTCAATAATCCCTTGGCAAATCCAGAGCCTGAGACTGTAACTTCGTGAGATGGTTCATCAAAGTACATGACTTTTACCACTCTCAAGTAATAGAAAGCACCGATCAAAGAGGCCATTACGGCAATGACAGCCAAGAAGGTATGCTCAGCATCCACCAAGGCTTCTAGTATGCCCAATTTAGCTGCAAAACCAACTGTAGGCGGAATACCTGCCAATGAGAACATCATGACTAAGCCAATAAAGGCAAACCAAGGATGTTGCTTATTTAAACCTTTGAGCCCTTCTAAGGTCTCAGAGTCATATCCTTTGCGCGAGAGCGCCATCAAGAGACCGAAGGTACCCAAGGTAGTCAAAACATACGTAATGGCGTAAAACATCGATGCACTAAAGGCATGATCATCAAACACCGACAACATGCCAAGCAGTACAAAACCCATCTGCGCAATCGCTGAGTAAGCCAGCATACGTTTCACGTTAGTCTGAGCAATCGCAGTCACATTGCCAACAACTAAGGATAGAACAGCCAACAGCACTAACATTGGCTGCCAGTCGCCCATCAACGGCAATAAGGTATTAATCAATAAACGGAATAACAATGCAAATGCCGCTAACTTAGGGGCCGCAGCAATCATGAGGGTAACTGCAGTAGGCGCACCTTGATAAACATCAGGAACCCACATGTGGAAAGGTACAACGCCTAACTTGAATGCCAAACCAGAAACAATAAATACCAGACCAAAAGCCATGACTAAGTGGTTAACGCGAGGGTCAGCAACTGTTTTGAAAATCTCAATTAAATCTAGAGAACCCGTCACGCCATACAGCATGGACATACCGTACAGAAGAAAGCCTGAAGCAAGAGCTCCTAGGATGAAATACTTAATACCAGCCTCTACACTCTTCTCACTAGTATGGCGCATCGCGACCAAGGCGTACATCGGCAAAGCCATGAGCTCGAGACCAAGATAAAGGGTTAAGAGATTCGCGCCTGAGATTAATACCAGTTGACCCAATAGAGCCAACAGCACCAGCACAATAAAGTCTGGACGGAATAAAGCACGATCCGATAAATATTGCTTGGAATAAATCAAGCTCACTAATACGGCCACACAAGAACATGCTTTGAGCAGATTTGACAAAGGGTCGGACTGGAATAAGCCGTTCATTGCCACTAAAGACACGTCACCCAAACGACCCACAAAAGCAAAAATCAAATAAATCAGCAGAATTAAAGAGAAGAAATAAACAAAACCTACACCACGGGGTGTATGGAAAATATCTTGCTCAACTCCAGGGGTTGAAGTGACTGTTTCGCGAACATAAACACTGGCTACCAGCAATATGCAGGTAGCAATTAGTAAAACGAGTTCCGGCAGGATAGCGTATAGGTCGAATGCTTGCATTTGCTTTTACTCAGAGTTTGCTAACAGCAACATGCTGCAGCAGATTGATTACGGCTGGATGAATGATGTCGGTAAATGGTTTTGGATATACACCCATTCCAATCACACAGATCGTCAATACAGTCATCATGAAATATTCACGGGTATTGAGATCTTTGAGTGTCTCAACATGTACGTTGTTGATAGTGCCAAAAAATACGCGTTTGACCATCCACAATGAATAGGCAGCTCCAAGGATCAATGCAGTTGCTGCTAAGACACCGATCACAAAGTCGTAATCAACTGCAGCCAATATCACCATGAATTCACCAACGAAGCCTGATGTAGCTGGTAATCCGCAGTTAGCCATGCCCATCAAAACTGCAAAAGCAGTAAAAGCCGGCATACGGTGTACTACGCCACCGTAATCTGCAATTTGACGGGTATGCATCCGGTCATATAAAACACCAATAGACAGGAACATCGCACCAGCCACAAAACCGTGTGAAATCATTTGCACGATGCCACCCTCAATACCTAATGGGCTAAAGAGGAAGAAGCCGAGAGTAACAAATCCCATATGAGCCACAGATGAATAAGCAACCAGCTTTTTCATATCTTTTTGAACTAAGGCCACTGCGCCGACATAAATCACAGCTACCAAGGAGAGGAATATCACAAAGGGGCTAAGATATTGACTTGCATCTGGCGCTATTGGCAGTGAGAAACGAAGGAAGCCATAAGCCCCGAGTTTCAGCATGATTGCAGCCAACACTACAGAACCACCAGTAGGTGCCTCCACGTGAACGTCTGGTAACCAGGTATGCAGTGGCCACATGGGCACTTTCACTGCAAAGGCCATGAAGAATGCAAAGAACAGTAAGATTTGTTCAACGATATCAAGCCGAGCATTTTGCCAAACCAAAATATCAAAGCTATTGGTGACGTTATAAAGATAAAGCATGGCTACTAAGGTCAATAAGGAGCCAAGCAAGGTGTATAAGAAAAACTTGAAAGCCGCATAGATCCGGTTCTGACCACCCCACACACCAATGATGATGTACATCGGAATCAAGGTTGCTTCAAAGAAGACATAAAACAATAAGGCATCAAGCGCACAGAAAACACCAATCATCAATCCCGATAGGATCATGAACGAAGCCATGTACTGTGAAACCTTAGTATCAATAACCTCCCAAGCAGCGATCACGACAAAAATATTGATGAAGGCAGTCAGTACGATGAACCAAACGGAAATACCATCGATACCAAGGAAATAATTAATGTCATAGCGCGGAATCCAGCTGATCTTCTCTACAAACTGCATCCCTGGATTGGCAATATCAAAATTAATAATCAAGGGAAGAGTTGCAATAAATCCAACAATAGAACCGATGAGGGCTAACCACCGTACTCCAGCAGACGGCTTCTCAGACCCATAAAACAAAATAATGAGTCCAAAAACAATTGGGGTCCAAATGGTGTAAGAAAGAATCATAGTGGCTACTTAAGTAACAAAGGCCTATCGAACAAAAGGCAGGTAAGCATACAAAACCCAAGCTAGCAATACCGCAAGGCCTGCAATCATTGCAAACGCATAGTGGTAAACATAACCGGATTGCAAATGACGAATCACGCCAGCAAAGCGCCCTACTGTATGGGCGCTGCCGTTCACAAAAAAGCCATCTATAACCTTTTGATCGCCGCGATGCCACAAGACACTACCAATCCAAATCAGACCTTTAGCAAATACAGCTTGGTTTAAATCATCTAAATAGTATTTGTTATCAAATAATTTTTTGAGTGGAGCAAATATTTGCGCAACAACTGCAGGCAACTTCGGAGCCCAGAGATAACCAATGGCAGCCGTTAAAACGCCAAGCACTACTAGACCTAATACAGGAGAAGTAAATGCATGTATTGCCATGGCGATTGGGCCATGGAATTCATCTTCAAGTTCTTTCATCACTGGGTGGCGAGCCAAATCAATGAAGATGGAATCGCCAAAAAAGGTGCCAAACAATAATGGGCTAATAGTGTAGAAACCAATAATCACGGATGGAATAGCCAACAGAATCAAAGGCAAGGTCACTACTAAAGGAGATTCATGCGGCTTCTCACCTGGGGATAATCCGTGATGAGCGTGATCATCACCCTGCTCTGCATGATCGTGATGGTGATCATGTGAATCAGCATGACCCCAACGTGCTTTGCCATGGAAAACCCAGAAATACAAACGGAAGGAATATAAAGCCGTAACGAATACACTTGCCATAACTGCAAAGTAAGCAAACCCTGAACCAGGAATATGGCTTGCAGCAACCGCTTCAATGATGGAATCTTTAGAATAGAAACCAGAGAAGAATGGTGTGCCGATTAAAGCCAAATTACCCAATAGCATCATCAGGCAAGTAACAGGCATATATTTCCAAAGACCGCCCATCTTGCGCATATCTTGCTCATGGTGCATGCCCAAGATAACGCTACCAGCAGCAAGGAACAACAGGGCCTTAAAAAAAGCATGCGTCATTAAGTGGAAGATAGCAACTGGATATGCAGATAGACCTAAAGCTACCGTCATGTAACCCAATTGCGATAATGTGGAATACGCCACAACGCGCTTGATATCGTTTTGCACAATCCCCAAGAAACCCATAAAAAGCGCGGTAATAGAGCCGATAACCAAAATGAAGCTCAAGGCAACATCGGAGAGCTCAAATAATGGTGACATGCGTGAGACCATGAAGATGCCAGCAGTTACCATGGTTGCAGCATGAATCAAAGCAGAAATTGGGGTTGGGCCTTCCATGGAATCAGGTAGCCAGACATGCAATGGGAACTGAGCTGATTTACCCATAGCGCCGATGAATAAGCAAATACAAGCAACCGTTAGCAGATTCCAGCCGGTACCAGGCAATGTTTGCGCAGCTAAGGCAGTATTTTGCGCGAAGATCACGTCATATTGCATGGAGCCTGTGCTGGCTAGTAATAGCCCAATGCCGAGAATAAAGCCAAAGTCGCCTACGCGATTCACCAAGAAAGCCTTCATATTGGCAAAGACCGCTGATTGACGCTCAAAGTAGAAGCCAATCAAGAGATAAGACACAACACCTACGGCTTCCCAACCAAAGAAGAGTTGCAAGAGGTTATTACTCATTACCAACATCAACATGGCAAAAGTAAACAAGGAAATGTAAGAGAAGAAGCGGTTGTAGCCCTCTTCGCCTTGCATATAGCCAATGGTGTAGATATGGACCATTAAGGACACAAAGGTCACCACGCACATCATGGTTGCCGACAAAGGATCGATTAGAAAGCCAATATCTAAATTGAGTTCACCTAATTGCATCCAGCGATAGACGGTGCCGTTGAAGTAGAAACCATCCATGACTTGCGACAAAACATTACATGACAGAATGAAAGCAATCGTTACGCCTAAAATAGTGACGAACTGACTTGCGCCGCGACCAATGCGATTACCACCTAACTTGGTGCCAAAGAAGCCGGCAATGATTGAACCCACTAAAGGAGCCAATGGAATTGCGCAGAGCACGGGAATATTTAGGGTCAATTGCATGACTAGCCTTTGAGGTGGTCAAGGTCTTCGGCATTAATGGTGTCAACCTTACGGAAGAGCACAACCAGAATTGCCAAACCGATAGCCGCTTCAGCAGCTGCTACAGTCAGAATAAAGAATACGAATACTTGACCTGCCATATCACCCAAATAATGCGAGAAGGCAACAAAGTTCATGTTGACCGCAAGCAACATCAATTCAATAGCCATTAACAGCACGATCACGTTCTTGCGGTTCAGGAAAATTCCGATAACACTAGTTGCGAATAAGATCGCACCCAGTACCAAGTAGTGCGCTAGAGTGATATTCATTACTTCCCTCCTCTAACGTCTTGTTTTGCTGCCATGTCTGAACCCATTTTGACAATGCGCATGCGATCTGCAGCAACCACATTCACTTGCTCATGAATATTCTGCGACTTGGAGTCTTTACGATTACGGAGAGTCAAGGCAACTGCCGCAATAATGGCTACCAACAAGATCACACCGGCAACTTCGAAGGCGTAGACATAGTCACCAAAGATCAGCATACCCAATGCTTGGGTATTATTGGCCATGACTTCTTCAGGCATTGGCTGCACAGGTGCATTAGTGCCAATGAAGCTGCGAATAATGACGATTGATAACTCAAGCACAATCACTGCACCCATTAAGAAAGCGACCGGCAGATATTTCTTAAAGTCACGGCGTAAATGCTCCAGATCAAGGTCGAGCATCATCACAACGAACAGGAACAAGACCATCACCGCCCCAACATAGACCAAGATCAAAGCCAAGCTTAAGAATTCAGCTTTGAGCAACATCCAAAGACCAGAAGCACAGAAGAAGGCCAATACTAAAAACAGAGCGGCATGCACTGGGTTACGCGCTGTAATCACGCGCAATGCAGAAATAACCAATAGGCCTGCAAAGCCATAGAAGAAAACAGCAAATAAAGTGGAGGGATCGAATGTCATAGTGATAGGTGCTCGATTCGATTAGCGATAGGGTGCGTCAATAGCGCGGTTAGCGGCAATGTCTTTTTCATACTTATCGCCCACAGCCAAGAGCATTTCTTTCGTGAAATACAGATCACCCCGTTTGTCACCGAAATATTCAAAGATATTGGTTTCGACAATAGCATCTACAGGGCAAGCCTCTTCACAGAAGCCGCAGAAAATACATTTCGTTAAATCGATGTCATAACGAGAAGTACGACGAGTACCGTCATCACGCTCTGCTGTCTCAATAGTGATGGCGTATGCCGGGCATACTGCTTCACAGAGTTTGCAACCGATACAACGCTCTTCTCCATTTTCATAACGACGCAATGCGTGTAAGCCACGGAAACGCGGTGATAAAGGCGTCTTTTCTTCTGGGTATTGAATAGTAATTTTGGGCTTAAAGAGATAACGACCAGTAATTGACATGCCAGTCAAGATGTCTTTGAGCATCAAGCTGTCAAGGAATTGGGAAATTTTCTTAAACATGATTGATCAACTTATTTCCAAATATTCCATGGGGATACAACCCACGCGCCGATAACAACCACCCAAAATACTGAGATGGGAATAAAGATCTTCCAGCCCAAACGCATAATCTGGTCATAACGATAGCGAGGTAATGTCGCACGCAACCAAATAACGCAAGACAGCAAGAAGAAAGTTTTGCCGAACAACCAGAAGAATCCTGGGATATCACGCAAGATAGGCAAATCAACGATTGGCAACCAACCACCTAAAAACATAATGGATGCTACTGCTGCAATCAAAATCATATTGGCATATTCAGCCAAGAAGAACATGGCAAATGACATACCGGAATACTCAACCATATGTCCAGCAACGATCTCAGACTCCCCTTCAACCACGTCAAACGGATGACGATTCGTTTCAGCAACGCCAGAGATAAAGTAGATCAAGAACATGGGCAACAATGGCAACCAGTTCCAAGAGAGAAAATTCAAGCCTAGGCTCGCAAAATAGCCCTGCTCTTGCGAAGCTACGATAGTGCTCAAGTTCAAAGAGCCTGAAGTTAGCAATACTGTCACTAAGGCAAAGCCCATGGCGATTTCATATGAAATCATTTGCGCAGATGCGCGCATGGCACCAAGGAATGGATACTTGGAGTTTGAAGACCAACCAGCCAGAATCACACCATAAACACCAATCGATGAGATTGCCATAATGTAAAGCAAGCCAGCATTGACGTCGGCTAAGACCATCTTGGCTTGAAATGGAATCACTGCCCAGGCAGCAAACGCCGGCATGATCACCATAATTGGCGCAATGAAATACAGCACCTTACTAGCTTGTGCAGGAGCAATAATCTCCTTCATCAAGAGTTTTAATGCATCAGCGATTGGCTGTAACAAACCTAAAGGTCCAACCCGGTTAGGTCCAATACGAATATGCATCCAACCAATTAACTTACGTTCCCAAAGCGTCAAGTAAGCGACGCAAGCAAACATGGGCAAAACGATAATCACAATTCGGACCAAGGCCCAAATGAGTGGCCACAAGGAACCAAAAATAGCTTCCCCTTGGGTGGTAATGAGGTTCAAGAAATCATTCATCTCGACCCTCTACACCTTACTAACTGTTAAAGGACCGAACATGGATCCCAATCGTGTGCTCGCCACGGTGCCTGCAGAAATTCTGACGGCACCAGGGGCTAAATTCAATTCTAGTGTCGCTGGCAAATCAATGGATTGGCTACCCTGAG
Organism: Polynucleobacter sp. AP-Sanab-80-C2; assembly: GCF_035012965.1. NCBI lineage: Bacteria > Pseudomonadati > Pseudomonadota > Betaproteobacteria > Burkholderiales > Burkholderiaceae > Polynucleobacter > Polynucleobacter sp. AP-Sanab-80-C2. The sequence goes on along the minus strand of NZ_JAYGQS010000002.1, from coordinate 352,013 downwards.
TGACGCGAACAACATCCCCCTCTTTCAGGCTGAATTCTGAGAAGAGTGCTTGCCCTAAACCAACTTGATTGGCACGTTTTGCATCACGGGTTAATTGCAGTGCAGATGAACGACGCACAATTTGATCGCCAGCATAGATATTGATATCTGTTACACGCTCAAGACCATTGGATGGTGCTAAGCTGCCATTAACTACTGTATTGATAGTATTTTGATTGCTCAAACGGGTGCAATAGTGATCACCTAATGCCTCTCCTAAAACTTCCTCTGGCAAATTAAAGAGGAAGCCATCTAAACTCAAGAGACCGCCAAGTACACGCAAGACCTTCCATGCTGGACGGGAGTCACCTAAAGGTTTAACAGATGGTTGAACCGTCTGAGCCCTACCTTCTGCGTTAACAAATGTAGAAACGGTCTCTGTATATGGAGTAATTGGCAGAATGACATCAGCTAATTCTAATAAGTCTGCTGATTTATAGGCAGTCATGGCAATCACAGTATTGGCTTTAGCCAAAGCTACTCTAGCCTGTTCGGGATTAGGCAAATCAATGTCCGGTTCGAGATTCATCAAGATCACGGCACGACGATCGCCTGACAATACAGATTCAACACCTGCACCATTGGCCTTAACTAAAGATGCGCCAACCGCATTTCCGCCAACCGGCAAGAAACCAAGGGTTGCGCCAGTTTGCTGAGCAATAAATTGTGACAAGACATGCAAATCAGAAGCTTGAGGATGGGCAATAGCGGCTGATCCAATCAATACCGCTGCTTTAGCACCAGATAGCAAGCTGTCAGCAATCTTTTGTGCATGAGCTGAAACTGGAACATTTGGAGTGCCATCTGGAGTGGAGACTGACTTGGCTTTAGCAACTGCCAAAGCTACTTCACTTAATATATTTAGCCATGCGCTTGGAGCAGCAGCAATGCCAGTAGCTGAAATGAGCCAATCATCACCACCGGAGTCAATCCGAGATAACTGCAGTCCACGCTTAGATGCAGTGCGCAAACGCGCAGCAAGTACTGGTTGATCTTTTCTTAAGAAGCTGCCAATGACCAAAGCGCGATCAAGTTCGCTTAAGTGAGCAACCGGCATACCCAACCAAGGAGCAGATGCTGCACCATGAATATCAGTCTGACGTAAACGGGTTTCAATTTGATCGGAGCCGAGGCCGCGCACAATCTTTTGCAAGAGATGCAATTCTTCTGCGCTGGAGATTGGATGGGCTAATGCGCCAATAGACTGAGCACCACTTTCAGCAGAAATCGTCTTCAAAGAATGGGCAACGTAATCCAAAGCAGATTGCCAATCAGTTTCTAACCACTGACCACCCTGCTTGACCATGGGTGTAGTGATACGATCTTGGCTATTTAAGCCTTCATAGGAAAAGCGGTCACGGTCGCTAATCCAGCATTCATTAATCGCCTCATTCTCCAAAGCAACCACTCGCATGACTTTATTAGCTTTAGTTTGTACTGTTGTATTGGCACCCAGGCTATCGTGTGGACTTACTGAACGCTTGCGACCCAGTTCCCAAGTTCGGGCTTCATAACGGAATGGTTTGCTAGTGAGTGCGCCTACTGGGCACAAATCAATCATGTTTCCAGATAACTCTGAATCTACTGTTTGCCCTAGGAATGTCGAGATCTCAGAATGCTCACCACGGTTAATCATGCCCAATTCCATGACGCCAGCAACTTCTTGCCCAAAGCGCACGCAACGGGTGCAGTGAATACAACGACTCATCTCTTGCATCGAAATCAAGGGGCCAACATTTTTATGAAATACAACCCGCTTCTCTTCGTCATAACGTGAGTTCGATTTACCGTAGCCCACTGCCAAGTCTTGTAATTGGCACTCACCACCTTGATCGCAAATGGGGCAATCGAGTGGGTGGTTAATCAGCAAGAACTCCATCACTGAGCGCTGTGCTTCTACTGCCTTTGCAGAATAAGTAAACACCTTCATACCTTGGGTTACTGGTGTAGCGCAAGCAGGTAATGGTTTTGGTGCTTTCTCAACTTCCACTAAGCACATACGGCAGTTAGCAGCTATGGATAACTTCTTGTGATAGCAAAAATGAGGTACGTAGCTACCCAGCTTGTTCGCAGCGTGCATCACCATCGAACCTTGCGGAACTTCTACTGTCTTACCATCTAATTCGATTTCTACCATGCTCACTTTAAGATGTCCCGTGCTCAATAACTTATAAAGGTTTTACAGAATCTAAGCAGCGCTTATGTTCTACGTGATACGTAAATTCATCCATGTAATGCTTCAACATGCCACGCACTGGCATTGCAGCTGCATCACCCAAAGCGCAAATCGTGCGGCCTTGGATGTTGGCAGCAACATCATTTAATAAATCTAAATCTTCGGGGCGACCTTGGCCGTGTTCAATCCGGTGCACAATCCGCCACAGCCATCCGGTACCTTCACGACATGGTGTGCACTGGCCGCAAGATTCCTCGTGATAGAAATAAGAAAGACGCTCTAAAGCACGAACCATACAACGGGTTTCATTCATCACAATGACAGCACCAGAACCCAGCATAGATCCTGCTTTCGCAATGCTGTCGTAATCCATCGTCAGATCCATCATCTGCGTGCCAGGTATTACCGGTGCAGATGATCCACCAGGAATGACAGATTTCAAAGCCTTACCTTCACGCATACCGCCAGCAAGCTTTAAGAGCTCTGCAAATGGTGTGCCCAATGGAATTTCATAGTTACCAGGATGCACTACGTCACCCGATACAGAAAAAATCTTCGTTCCGCCGTTATTGGGTTTACCAAGATCCAAATAAGCTTGGCCGCCGATAGCCAAAATGAATGGCACAGCAGCAAATGTTTCAGTGTTATTAATAGTAGTTGGCTTGCCATACAAACCAAAGCTAGCTGGGAATGGTGGCTTAAAGCGCGGCTGGCCTTTTTTACCCTCTAAGGATTCAAGCAAAGCGGTTTCTTCACCACAAATATAAGCACCCCAACCTGGCGTGGCATGCAATTGAAATGAGAAATCACTTCCAAGAATTTTGTCGCCCAAGTAACCAGCAGCACGCGCCTCTTCTAAAGCCTCTTCGAAACGTGAATACACTTCCCAAATTTCGCCGTGGATATAGTTATAACCTGTTGAAATCCCCATGGTGTATGCACCAATAATCATGCCCTCAATCAAGGCATGTGGGTTGTAACGCATGATGTCACGGTCTTTAAAAGTCCCCGGCTCACCTTCGTCACTATTACAAACTAAATATTTTTGTCCTGGGAATTGACGTGGCATAAAACTCCACTTCAAGCCGGTTGGAAAGCCTGCACCACCACGACCACGCAATGAGGACGCTTTTAATTCAGCAATGATTGCATCAGGCGCAACCTTATCATTAATTAAACGACGTAACTGCTGGTAGCCACCACGACTCTCGTAATCCTTTAAGCGCCAGTTATCACCATTCAATCCTGCAAGGATCAAGGGCTTAATGTGACGATCGTGCAAGCTAGTCATGCTGTTTTCCCTTCTGCACGGAGTTCATTTAAAAGGGCATCAATCTTCTCTTTACTCATCAAACTGCACATACGCTTGTCATTGACGAGCATGACCGGCGAATCGCCGCAGGCACCCATACACTCACCCTCTTTTAATGTGAAGGTGCCACAAGTTGTCGTTTCGTTAAAGCCAATACCCAAAGTTTCTTTCAAGTAGTTGGCTGAAGTTTCACCATGGGTTAATTGACAAGGCAGATTCGTGCAAATCACCAACTTAAATTTACCAATTGGCTTGGTGTTGTACATATTGTAGAAAGTGGCCACTTCTTCTACAGCAATCGTCGGCATTTCTAGGATTTGTGCAACGGTAGCAATCACCTCTGGCGAGACCCAGCCCACTTCAGTTTGTGCGGCGATCAAGGAAGCCATCACGGCAGACTGCTTTTGCTCTGGCGGATATTTAGCAACGTTACGGGCAATATCTGCCAGCGTTTTGTCGGATAGTTGAAGGGTTGTTGTCATTAATTCATCCTTGGCACGCTTGATTAGCGGTCAATCTCCCCAAACACAATATCCTGCGTACCAATAATGGTTACAGCATCCGCCAACATGTGACCACGTGACATCTCATCCATCGCTGAAAGATGTACAAATCCTGGAGCACGAATCTTCATACGATATGGCTTATTAGCACCATCAGAAATCAAGTAAATTCCAAACTCACCTTTTGGATGCTCAACCGCAGAGTAAGCTTCCCCATTAGGTACATGGATACCTTCAGTAAAGAGTTTGAAATGGTGAATCAATTCTTCCATATTGGTTTTCATGTCCACGCGTTTCGGTGGAGAAACCTTATGGTTATCGCTCATCACGGGACCTGGATTTGCTTTTAACCAAGCTACGCATTGTTTAATGATGCGGTTAGATTGACGCATCTCTTCCATACGCACTAAATAACGATCGTATGAATCGCCATTAACGCCCACTGGGATATCAAAATATAGGCGGTCATACACTTCATATGGCTGCTTTTTACGCAAGTCCCACTCAATACCAGAACCACGCAACATTGGGCCAGTAAAGCCCAGCTGCAATGCACGCTCAGGAGTAACAACACCAATATTCACTAAACGCTGTTTCCAAATGCGGTTGTCAGTTAATAGATTGCAATACTCATCTACATTGGCATCAAAGCCGCTAGCAAATTGCTCAATAAAGTCAAGCAAGGTGCCGCTACGGTTTTCATTCAAGCGTTTTACAGCGGATGTGCTCCGAATCTTAGACTTATCGTATTGAGCCATTTGATCTGGCAAATCGCGATATACACCTCCCGGACGATAGTAAGCAGCATGCATACGAGCACCAGATACCGCTTCGTACATATCGAAAATATCTTCGCGATCACGGAAGGCATACAAGAATACCGCCATTGCACCAACGTCTAGACCATGACAGCCGATCCAAAGTAAATGATTTAGCAGACGAGTCAACTCGTCATACATGACGCGAATGTATTGCGCACGTAATGGAACGTCTACTTGCAATAACTTCTCAATGGCTAATACATAGGCATGCTCATTGGCCATCATGGACACATAGTCCAAACGATCCATATAAGGAACATTCTGAATCCAAGTACGAGTCTCTGCTAATTTCTCAGTTGCACGATGTAATAGACCGATATGCGGATCAGCACGCTGAATCACTTCACCATCTAACTCAAGCACTAAACGTAATACGCCATGCGCCGCAGGATGTTGAGGACCAAAATTGAGGGTGTAATTCTTAATTTGTGCCATGACTTAAACCGGGCCTCCGTACTGCTCTTCGCGAACGATCCGGGGAGTAATTTCACGCGCTTCAATCGTGACTGGCTGATAAACAACTCTCTTTAACTCTGGGTCATAGCGCATTTCTACATTGCCACTGATTGGGAAGTCTTTTCTAAATGGATGGCCAATAAAGCCATAGTCAGTCAAGATGCGGCGCAAGTCTTCATGACCTTCAAAGATAATGCCGTAGAGATCGAATGCTTCGCGCTCAAACCAATTCGCTGAATTCCAAACTGGGGTGATAGAGGCTAGCAGTGGATAACTATCATCAGGAGCGAAAGCCCGTACCCTTAGACGCCAGTTATGTTTGATAGACAGTAAATGGCTTACCGCACCAAAACGCTGCCCACCCCAGGCACCGTCACGGAAGTCTTGGTAGTCAACGCCACATAAATCGATCAATTGCTCGAACGCTAATGATGCATCATCTCGCAGCAACATCGCAGATTCAAAATAGGTCTCCGCATTGAGTACAACAGTCACCTCACCTAAAGCAAGCTCAACAGATTGAATGCGTTTACCAAGAACCTTTTCGAGATTAGCGGCTAGCTGAACTAAACGATCTGACATGGCTTAGGCTTTCCGCGCGATCGTGCTGGTGCGAGCAATCTTAGATTGCAACTGAATAACGCCGTAAATCAAGGCTTCTGCTGTTGGAGGACAACCGGGAACATAAATATCAACTGGCACAATACGGTCGCAACCACGCACTACAGAATAGGAGTTATGGTAATAACCACCGCCATTTGCGCAGGATCCCATAGAGATTACCCAACGTGGCTCTGGCATTTGGTCATACACCTTGCGCAAAGCTGGTGCCATCTTGTTACATAAGGTTCCGGCAACAATCATCAAGTCAGATTGACGTGGAGAGGGGCGGAAAACGACACCAAAGCGATCTAAGTCATAGCGAGATGCGCCAGCGTGCATCATTTCTACTGCGCAACAGGCCAAACCAAAGGTCATGGGCCATAAAGAGCCGTTGCGAGTCCAGTTAATTAACTGGTCTGCAGTAGTGGTAACAAATCCTTCTTTGAGAACGCCTTCTAATGCCATATCGATCACTCCCAGTCGAGAGCGCCCTTTTTCCAGATATACACAAATCCCACAATGAATTCCAACAGGAAGATCACCATGGAGGCGTAGCCAAACCAGCCAAGATCACGTAACGCAACACCCCAAGGAAAGAGGAATGCGGTTTCAAGATCAAACAAAATAAAGAGAATAGCAATCAGGTAATAGCGCACGTCAAACTTCATACGGGCATCTTCGAAGGCTTCAAAACCGCACTCATATGGAGAGAGTTTTTCGGCATCAGGCTTCGAGGGAGCCAAAATTTTTCCGAGGAACATGGGGACTAATCCCACCCCAATACCTACAAGGATAAAAAGCAGAACAGGAAAGTAATTAGCGAGATTCAAAATGGTCCTGAGTCGTTCTTCTGGCGATTCTTCAAAAAAAACAAATTATCAAATAATCCACATCTAAACCTGTTGATTTAGAGCAAAACTCTAGCTAAACATCATTTCTTGGTGCCGACGGCGAGACTCGAACTCGCACAGCCTAAGCCACTACCCCCTCAAGATAGCGTGTCTACCAATTTCACCACGTCGGCATCTTGCAAAACCTGTCAATTCTACTGCATTGCACAACTAAACCACCCTAAATATCGGGCAGAAAAATCAGTAAAAACCTACTTTTTTACTTAGGAACTGCTGGTTTGCTTGGATCTTGAGCAGGAGCGGTCGGAGCAGCTGGCGTTACTGCAGGAGCCACGGTTCCAGAGAGAACCCCAGGACTGACTTCCTTCTTGTTACCAAGCCAAGTAATCCCCAAAGTGCTGATAAAAAAGACTGCAGCAAAGACGGCTGTTGTATGGGATAAAAAATTGGCCGAACCGCTAGCGCCAAATAAGCTCCCTGAGGAACCAGAGCCAAAAGCAGCGCCCATATCAGCGCCCTTGCCTTGCTGTAATAGCACTAGCAAAATCACAGCCAAAGCTGAAATTACCTGCAACACGATTAATAAAGTCTTAAACCATTCCACAGCTTCTCTCCAAATAAAAAATCTATGCCTGACAGATGGCTAGAAAATCTTGAGGGTCTAGCGCAGCACCCCCCACCAATCCACCATCAATATCGGGCATGGCAAACAATTCAACAGCATTGTCAGGCTTGATGCTGCCACCATACAAAATTCCTACATGTGATGCGACATCCTCATCAAACTCAGCCAATTGCAAACGAATATGACGATGCATATCTTGAGCAAGCTGCGCACTGGCAACCTTGCCAGTACCAATCGCCCACACTGGTTCATAAGCGATGAGACAATCAGCCAAGCGATCCTGAAGCACTGAGACTTGCTTGGCTATCTGACCACAAACAATCTCTTCAGCTCTGCCAGAATTGCGCTCATCAGCAGTCTCACCAACACAGATCACGGGAGTCATACCGCTATCTAATACTTGAAGTGCCTTTGCTGCAACAATCTCATCCACCTCATGATGCATTTGACGACGCTCAGAGTGACCAACAATGACATACTGACAGCCGAGCTCTTTGAGCATAGCGGCGCTTGTCTCTCCTGTGTAAGCACCAGAAGTTTGTGCCGAGACATCTTGAGCGCCTAAGCTTAAAAACGCCAAAGAATGTTCTTTAATTAAGTGAGCGCACTGAGCTAAATAAGGAGACGGTGGGCATACAGCAAACTTGCGACCAGCAGGCATGCCGCTTTCCATACCGCGGGCAACGGTTTTAACCCAATCTTGATTACCTGCAAGACTACCATTCATTTTCCAGTTGCCGATGACGATGAGTGGACGCATAAGTTTTATTGAATTACACCGTGAGAACTATTTTGCCAACATGCTCAGAGGACTCCATCAATCGATGCGCATCTGCCGCTTGATCCAGCGTAAAGGTTTTATAGATTGCCGGCTTTAACTTACCTGCATTAAGTAAAGGCCAAACATGATCATGCAACTGTTTGGTAATGTGTTTTTTGAATGATACTGGGCGTGGACGCAAGGTTGAACCAGTAATCGTCAAACGACGTCGCAGAATTTGATTGGTACTCACTTCCGCTTTCGATCCACCCTGAATCGCAATGATCACAATACGACCATCATCAGCCAAGCAATCGATTTCACGCTGCACATAAGCGCCAGTCACCATATCGAGGATGACATTAACACCTTTAGCGTCAGTAGCCTTCTTCACTTCTTCTACAAAGTCTTGTGTCTTGTAGTTAATAGCGAGGTCAGCGCCCAACTTTATGCATGCGGCACACTTTTCATCGGTACCAGCAGTAACAAACACTTTATGTCCCATAGCTTTAGCAAGCAAAATAGCGGTAACGCCAATACCGCTTGAACCGCCTTGGACTAAGAGAGTTTCACCTGCTGACAATTCACCGCGCATGAAGACATTACTCCAGACGGTGTAAAAAGTTTCAGGCAATGCTGCCGCTTCTTGATCAGTAAATCCGGTTGGATAAGGTAAGCACTGGGCAATCGGTGCAATACAAAAGTCTGCATAACCACCGCCTTGAACTAAGGCGCAAACCTTGTCACCTACCTTGAGGCCGAATGCATTATCTGCGTGAACTAAATCACCACCAATAATTTCACCAGCAACTTCAAGACCAGGAATATCGGATGCACCAGCAGGAACTGGGTAATGACCCTTACGCTGTAAAACGTCAGGGCGATTAATTCCTGCTGCGAGGACCTTAATCAAAACCTCGCCAGTTCCAGCAGTCGGAACCGCTGGGTCTGGGCGAGTACTAGGCACCAGCATTTCTGGTGCACCAAATTCTTTGATCTCAATTACGCGCATTGAAAACTCCGACTGAAATTAACTTAAGCAGTTTCGTCAGTTGGAGCGGCTTCAGTTGCAGCACCAGCCAAAGGAGCAATCGAACCACCTTCATCAGCCATTGCAGCCTTGAGAGATAAGCGCAAACGACCGCGCTCATCAGCGGCTAATAACTTCACGCGAACCACTTGGCCTTCTGCTAAGTAATCTTTAACTTCTTTTACACGCTCATTGGAGATTTCAGAGATATGCAAGAGTCCGTCTTTACCAGGAAGAATGTTGACCAAAGCACCGAACTCAAGCAACTTCACTACTGGACCTTCATAGATCTTGCCAACTTCAGCTTCAGCAGTGATACCTTCGATACGGGCTTTCGCTTCAGCCATGCCTTCAGCACTAGTGGAAGCAATCGTGACTGTTCCGTCATCTTTGATGTCGATGCTGCAACCAGTTTCTTTAGTCAAAGCCTGAATCGTTGCGCCACCCTTGCCAATCACTTCACGAATCTTGTCTGGATGAATCTTGAATGACACCATGCGTGGAGCATGAGCAGACAATTCTGTACGAACTGAACCCATGGCTTCTTGCATTTTGCTCAAAATGTGCAAACGACCTTCTTTCGCTTGTGCCAAAGCAACTTGCATAATTTCTTTCGTAATACCTTGAACCTTAATATCCATCTGGAGCGCAGTAATACCGTTTGCAGTACCTGCTACCTTGAAGTCCATATCGCCTAAGTGATCTTCGTCACCCAAGATATCGGTCAACACGGCAAAACGATTGCCATCCAAAATCAAGCCCATTGCTACACCAGCAACATGAGCTTTTACTGGAACACCAGCGTCCATCATTGCCAAACAGCCACCGCAAACTGAAGCCATAGATGAAGAACCATTGGACTCTGTGATTTCTGAAACAACACGGATGCTGTATGCAAAATCCTCTGGGCTAGGTAATACTGGTATCAATGCACGCTTAGCCAAACGACCGTGACCAATTTCACGACGCTTTGGGCTACCTACACGACCAGTTTCGCCAGTAGCAAACGGAGGCATGTTGTAGTGGAACATGAAACGATCTCGGTATTCACCTTCGAGAGCATCAATGATTTGCTCATCACGTGCAGTACCTAAGGTGGCGATAACCAAAGCCTGTGTTTCACCACGCGTAAACAATGCAGAACCGTGGGTACGCGGCAATACGCCGTTACGAATTTCAATCGGACGCACAGTACGTGTATCGCGACCATCAATACGTGGCTCGCCGTTCAAAATCTGGCTACGGACAATCTTCGCTTCAATTTCAAACATGATGTCGCTAACAGCAACGGCATCAACATCACCTTCTTCAGATAACTTCGCCAAAACTTCTTTAGAAATCTCTTTGAGCTTGTCTGAACGAGCACCCTTTTGACGAATCTGATAGGCCTCGCGCAATGGGGCTTCAGCCAAGGCAGTGACCTTAGCAATAAATGGCTCATCTTTAGGGGCGGCAGTCCAATCCCATTCTGGCTTGCCAGCTTCGCGTACCAAATCATTGATAGCGTTAATCGCGGTTTGCATTTGGTCATGGCCATAAACCACTGCACCTAACATCACATCTTCAGATAATTGGTTTGCTTCAGATTCCACCATCAATACAGCTGCTTGAGTACCAGCAACAATCAAATCGAGTTCGCTGGTAGCTTGTTCTGTACGAGTTGGATTCAAAAGGTATTGACCGTTAGCGTAACCAACACGTGCTGCGCCAACTGGGCCAGCAAATGGAATGCCTGAAACGGCTAAGGCTGCAGAAGCAGCAATCAAAGCAGGAATATCAGCAGGAACGTCTGGGTTGATAGACAACACATGCACTACAACCTGAACTTCATTCAAGAAACCCTCAGGAAATAGTGGACGCAGTGGACGGTCGATCAAGCGGGAAATCAATGTCTCACCTTCAGATGGACGACCTTCGCGACGGAAGAAACCACCAGGGATCTTACCTGCTGCGTAAGTTTTTTCTAAATAATCCACTGTCAATGGGAAAAAGGATTGGCCTGGCTTTGCAGACTTTGAAGCAACTACCGTACCCATAACTACAGTGTCATCTACGTTGACGATTACGGCACCACCAGATTGGCGAGCAATCTCACCAGTTTCCATCGTTACTTGATGATTGCCCCATTGAAAACTTTTTACTGCTTTTTTAAACATTGTCATTCTGATCTTCTCCAAATTGTTCACGCAACACTCACATGAGCATTACGCTTGTCGTGGGATAAAGCAGTGTCACGACAACACTGGAGCGATTTCGGATCACAAGGGATGCCATTCCAGGGAGACTCTGATCACATTCAGAAACTCATTGGAATGACACGATCCCCTACACAAATAATCTAAAAGCGCTCAAAAAACATGCCACCTTCTTAAGACTGATTCTGGAAAGAAACAACCCTAAGTGAGATGGCATTGCAATACTAATAAGAATTACTTACGGAGACCTAATTTGTCGATCAATGCGCGATAGCGATCCAAATCTTTGCCTTTGAGGTAATCTAAGAGGCGACGGCGACGTGAAACCATCTTCAACAAACCGCGACGGCTGTGATGGTCTTTAGCGTTAGCCTTGAAATGGGGGGTTAATTCATTGATGCGGGCTGTAAGCAATGAAACTTGCACTTCAGGACTACCCGTATCGTTTGCGCTACGCGCGTTTTCTTTGACGATTTCCGCCGTTTTAATATCAGCAACTGCCATTTTTAATACTCCTTACTTGCGAACACTTGAGCTTTCACCCAATTTGTGTCGTGCGTTATTAACAAAATAAAACAAAAAAGCTTTACAAATCAAAGCCCTCGAATTGTAACAGATTGCCTCTTTTTTGAGGAAGGATTGCGACCCTGAAATGTTTGGAAGTGATTTTATTGCTTACAGGGCTAATAAGCATTTTTAAAAATGCGTGATAAATTACTTAGAAATCAGCAATTTAGACCCTCAAGCAGCATTTTGAACCCCATATCTAGCCATTTATGCCCAAAATCATGAAAAAGACCCTCATCATCAGTCCTCTTTTAGCCTTTTTATTGCTGCCATCACTCTCATACGCCTCCTTTTTGCCACCAGAAATGATTGATGGATTTGCCAATATCGTCTCTTGGGTAGTGCTCATCATTCTGCCCGTCGGCTTTATTGCTGGCTTTTGGTATGTTCATATCCTGCCCGATACCATTGCTAAGCGCAGAGAGCACCCCCAGCGAGACGCGATTCATGCCCTGTGTCTGCTCTCCTTCTTTTTTGGAGGCCTCCTCTGGCCTTTTGCTTATCTTTGGGCGTACACCCGCCCCACGATGTACAAGCTTGCCTATGGGACAGATAAATACATGCCCATAGATAAAGAGCATCAGGAAGATCAGAATACAGAGGTGAAATAAGCATGGAAGCACTGATTCTTGGCATCTATGCCGGCATTGTTTGGTTAATCTTTTTTAAATACAAATTACTCCCCTGGAATGCGGTAGCAAAAGTAATCGTTTTTACGATTCCTGTTGTGGGAATGATTACGCTGATCTTGCTACTGAATATCTTTTCACCCTCCTCTAGCAATGTGGTCGTTGTCAGAAATTCTGTTGGCATTGTGAGTCAAGTAAAAGGTCGTGTCACTGAAGTGCCTGTGACAGTTAATCAACGCGTCAAAAAAGGAGATGTCCTCTTCAAGATCGACCCCACTCAATATCAAGCTTCAGTGAATGCGCTCAAAGCCAAACTGAAACTAGCGAAGTTGCGCGTAAAAGAAAATGAAGCGCTTGTGAAGAGCGGTTCGGGTAACCGCTTTGATTTAGAAAAAGCCCAAGCGGATTTAGCAGAACTTAGCGAACAAACCATTCATTCTGAATATGATCTAGAGCAAACCGTTGTTCGGGCACCAAGTGATGGTACCGTCGTCAACGTACAGTTGCGCCCTGGAGCTTTTGTCGCAGCTTTTCCGATTGCTTCAGTCATGACCTTCATGGAAGACACGCCGCAAATCTATGCCTTGTTTAATCAAAATGAGTTGCATCAAATTGAAGTCGGTAATGAGGCTGAGTTTTACATTCCTAGTTTTCCGGGCAAGATCCTCAAGGCAAAGGTTGAGTCCATCATCCTAGCTGAAGGTCAAGGTCAAATTGGTGTGAGCGGCAATCTACCTACTACAGGCTTGAGAGAAATTCCGGTCAATCGATTTGCCGTGAAGTTACTAATGGATGATCGACATGCAGAGTTATTGCTTCCTGCTGGGGCCGTTGGAGATGGTGCGGTCTACACCGATCATCTTGCGTTCTTACACATCATTCGTAAGGTGATGTTACGGATTAGCACTAAGCTCAATTACATCATTCCAAAACTACATTAAAAATAGAGATGTGTAAATTTTATATGCACTCGTTTCATAAAGTTTCACTCTATTTGCTAGGGGTAATAGCATTGAGTGCTTGCACCATTAGCCCACTTAAGAGCAACCAGGAACTGGTTGATCAATCCATTCCTAATGCTAGCGTTCCCAGGCAATTTCAGGCTAATCAAGCTAGCAAGCAAGATGCTGTAACAGTAGATGACGCATGGCTCAAACAATTTAATGATCCTGAATTAAATGCCTTAGTGGCCGAGGCATTACAGAACAATCCCAGCATTCGTATCATCGCAGCACGCAGAACTCAGTCTGAGGCCCTCATGAGTGCTGCTGGCGGATCACAGTACCCCGGTATTAATGCCATCGGCAATAGCGGTAGCAAAGTAGGCTCTAGTGGAACTGGTCTAACTGGTTTTTACATCGGCGCCAACTGGGAACTGGATCTATGGGGTCGCGTACGCACATCCGTTGCAGGCGCAGAACAAAATTCTAAGGCTATAAATGCCGATCAAGATGCTGCCCGCCTGTCTTTGATCGCGACCTTGGCTAAATCAGTGTGGCTTGCGCGCAGCCTACAAGAACAAGCACAGTTAGCCAAAGAGAATGCTGACGCATCTCAAAAAATATCTGACTTGACACAATTTCGAGAAAAAATTGGTGCATCTTCTTTTAATGATGTGGCAAGTACCAAAATTAATGCGGCTCAAGCACAGGAGCTGGCACTCAATAGCGCCTTAGCCCGCGACCAAGCACTGCGCGCTGTAGAGACTCTGGTGGGACGCTATCCAAAGGCTGAGCCCTTGAAATCGACTGCATTACCAGCGCTTCCAAAACCGGTTGAGCCAGGACTACCAGCAGATTTATTAGAGCGCAGACCGGATCTGATTGCCGCTGAAGCACGTGTTAATAGCGCCTTCTATCTGGCCGATGAAAAACGACTCGCACGGCTTCCTAAAATTAGTTTGACTGCGGGTTATGGGTACATCAATAGCCAAATCTTTACTCTGGTGAACGGTGCCAGCACCAGTTTTGGCGTTGGTGCCAATGTAGCGCTCCCTCTGTTCCAAGGTGGCGCAATTGAAGCCCAAATTGCTTATCAAAATGCTGAAGCGCAAGCAGCTTTAGCCAATTACGGCAAAGTCGTTCTTGCAGCGTTTAATGATGTGGAGAATGCGCTCAATGGCGAGGCAACCTGGCGTGAGCGTAGTTCGCAATTACAAACTCAATTGATGCAACAAAAACAAGTCATGAAAAACACTGAATCTGAATTTCAGATTGGCAGAGTTGATCAACGCCAAATTCAGCAACAACGCATTAAAACCAATAGTACAAATATTAGCTGGCGCCAAGGCCAAGTGGATGCCCTAGCCCAACGAATTAATCTCTACCTAGCCCTAGGTGGCTCGGCTGATTAATACTCATCTTCATTAACCAATACATCACTATGAATAAATTACTTTCCCTTCTTGTATACGGTGCCGTACTTTTATTACCAATGCATTCTTATGCTCAATTTTCTTCTGTTTTTGGACCCAGCAAAACAGTGGCTCAGCAAAAGCAAGAGATTCTAAAGAAGAATGAAGAGATCTTGAGTGATCTTTACCGGGCGCAGCCAAAAGCAAAAAATCTCATCGAGCAATCGAGTGGTTATGCTACGTTTAGTAACTTTGGTATGAAGATATTGATTGCTGGAGGCGGAACAGGAACTGGTGTTGTTATTAATAAGGCATCCAAGAAAACGATTTACATGGATATGGCTGAAGTTCAAGCAGGAATTGGTCTTGGCATTAAGTCATTTCAAAATATTTTTATCTTCCAGACTGAAGCAGCACTCAATGACTTTGTGAATTCAGGCTGGACTTTTGGAGGTCAAGTTACTGCCGCGGCCAAATACGACAAGGATGGTGGAGCCTATCAAGACGCCACCGTCGTTGCTCCTGGCGTCTTGATGTACCAACTAACAGACTCAGGTATTGCTGCAGAAATCACGGGCAAAGGCACAAAGTACTATAAAAATACCGACTTGAATAAATAAGCTTAAAAGATGATGTCGAGTTCAGGGTGTCATCTGCGCATTGAGCTTCACTTGGCTAGGATCATGAAGTTTATTTAATGCAGATAAATAGGCTTTAGCAGAAGCAGCAATGATGTCAGGATCAGTGCCCACACCATTCACAATTCGACCACCTTTTGCCAAGCGTACTGTGACTTCACCCTGAGATTGGGTGCCCGAAGTAATAGCGTTGACTGAGTAGAGTAATTGTTCAGCGCCACTCTTGGCCATCTCTTCAATAGCATTTAAGCTGGCATCTACCGGGCCATTACCTTCGGCCTCAGCACTCACCTCCTTATCACCCATGCGGAAGGTCACACGGGATTTAGGGCGTTCGCCAGTTTCAGAATGTTGACTCAAGGAGAGGAAGTGGTAATGCTCGCCCTCTTCAGCAGAGGCTGAATCTGACATGATTGCAATGATGTCCTCATCAAATATTTCTGCTTTTTGATCCGCCAAGGCTTTAAATCTTGCAAAAGCTTCATTCACATCAGCCTCTGCTTCGACAGTGATGCCTAATTCATGCAAGCGTTGTTTAAATGCATTGCGGCCAGATAATTTACCCAACACAATTTTATTGGTTGACCAGCCCACATCTTCTGCGCGCATGATTTCATAGGTCTCGCGATTTTTCAAGATACCATCTTGGTGAATACCAGAGGCATGGGCAAAGGCATTAGCACCAACAACAGCTTTATTGGGCTGAACTACAAAGCCAGTAATTTGAGAAACCAATTTAGAGGCTGGCACAATTTGCGTCGCATCGATACCGCAAATCATATCAAAGTAATCTTTACGGGTACGTAAAGACATCACGATTTCTTCTAAAGCAGTATTGCCAGCTCGCTCACCCAAGCCGTTGATAGTGCACTCAATTTGACGCGCTCCACCGATCTTCACGCCAGCCAAAGAATTCGCAACAGCCATACCTAAGTCATTATGACAATGCACTGACCAAACAGCTTTATCAGAGTTAGGCACGCGGGTACGCAAGGTCTTAATGAACTCACCATATAACTCTGGGGTTGCATAACCAACAGTATCTGGAATATTGATCGTAGAGGCACCCTCATTAATCACCGCTTCGACTACTCTACATAAGAAGTCCATCTCTGAGCGATAGCCATCTTCTGCTGAGAATTCAATATCAGCAGCCAAGTTTCTCGCAAAGCGAATGGAGCGTTTTGCTTGCTCCAATACCTCTTCTGGAGACATGCGCAACTTCACGGCCATGTGCAATGGACTAGTAGCCAAGAAAGCATGAATACGTTTCGCATTCGCAGCCTTTAAAGCATCTGAGGCGCGTGTGATGTCCTTATCATTTGCTCTTGCCAAGGAGCATACAATCGAATCCTTAATGGCAGCAGCAACAGCGGAGATGGCTTGGAAATCGCCCTCAGAGCTCGCGGCAAATCCTGCTTCAATCACATCCACCTTGAGACGCTCAAGCTGACGAGCAATACGAACCTTCTCGTCTTTAGTCATTGATGCGCCAGGGGATTGTTCGCCATCACGTAAGGTGGTGTCAAAAATGATTACTTTGTCGCTCATCACTACTCTCCGGTTTGGATTTAACTAATTTTTTAAAAATTCTGTATTGCAGTCTCAAAAACAAAAACCCCAGCAATTTGCTGGGGCTGGTATTGGTGGTTAATGAATTTTTTCTATCTCATCAACTCAGGCCTTACCCGCCCCAAGCTTAAGGCTTAGTGCTAGCGGTAAAAGGCTGGTTAAAGGTGAGAATTTCATCAACATGGATTTAATATACCCCAAAAATAGGGAATTAGCTAAAACGCTTGCCGCTAAGACGTTCCCAGGCCCAAATGACATATCCCGAGATGGAATACACCACAAATAAACCAAATAGGGTCAAAGGCGGGTTGGAAGAGATCAATACGAAGGTCAAAATCATCAGAACCATGACGCCAAAGGGCACGCGATAGCGCACATCTAAGGCCTTACCGCTATAGAAGCGGGCATTAGAGACCATCGTTAAGCCTGCATAAACCGCGATCAAAAAGGTTATCCAAGGAATTGCAGTGTCGCGTACCGGAATCTTGTTATCGTCAGCGAGCCAAATAAAGCCAGCAATCAAAGAACCAGCCGCAGGACTTGGTAAGCCTTGAAAAAACTTCTTATCAACTACTGCAGTGTTGACATTGAAACGGGCTAAACGCAAGGCAGCGCCTGCACAATAGGTAAACGCTGCTAACCAACCCCACTTACCTAAATCTTTCAGGGCCCACTCATAAGCCACCAAGGCAGGCGCAACACCGAAGGACACCATATCTGCGAGGGAATCATATTGTTCACCGAATGCGCTTTGGGTATTGGTCATGCGAGCTACTCGACCATCCATACCATCCAATACGAGGGAAGCAAATATGGCGATCGCAGCAACCTGAAACTGATCGTTCATCGCATTCACAATCGCGAAGAAACCACTAAATAAAGCCGCCGTAGTGAAGGCATTCGGCAGTAAATAGATGCCCTTACCGCGAGGGCGAGGCTTTTCGTGTAATTCCTCTACTTCATAATCAACCCCATCTTCTAAAGTATCAACCCACTCTTCTGGAGTGGAATCTGTACGTTTATTAGAGAGGCGACTGCGATCAATGCGACCACGACGGCGAAATGTACTCAAAGAATATCCTGGTAAAAGATGCGAATCAATCTAAGCCTGGCACACGTGCCAAAGCAGTGTTGGTTGCAAAGACTTTATCACCAACAGACACTAAAGGTTCTGCCGTTAAGGGTAAATACACGTCTACACGAGATCCAAAACGGATAAAGCCATAACGCTCACCTGCTTTTAAGCGATCACCCACATGGATGTAGCAAAGAATACGGCGCGCAATGAGGCCAGCAACCTGAACCAATGTAATCGTTTGACCATTGGCATCAATCACAACTGCATTACGCTCATTCTCCGTAGAGGCTTTATCTAAATCTGCATTGACAAATTTGCCTGGGAAATATTGAATTTCTTTTACTGTGCCACTGACAGCGCTGCGGTTAGAGTGCACATTAAACACATTCATGAAGACACTGATTTTGAGGGCTTCGCGACCTGCATAAGGATCGTTTGCAGTTTCAACCACAACGATACGCCCATCAGCTGGAGATAAAACGAGATCGCGCCCTAAAGCAGGAATACGCTGCGGGTCACGAAAAAACTGCAGAACAAAAACAAAAATGATCCATAAAGGCCAGGACCATGCAATGCCACCAAAGTGGTGAACCAACAAAGTCACTATCCCCACTAGCGCCAAATAGGGCCAACCTTCTTTTGCAATAATGGGGTGTGGATACATCATCTTTGTTCTGAGCCTTTTAGGTTACCGCTATAAATGAAATGCTTAACGCTTTATTAGTTTTTAGTTTGATCAACTAATTTGTTCTTTGCAATCCAAGGCATCATGGCGCGCAGTTTTGCACCAACCACTTCGATCTCATGCTCTGCATTCAAACGACGACGTGAGATTAATGTTGGAGCACCCGCCTTGTTTTCAAGGATGAAGCTCTTTGCATATTCACCAGTCTGAATATCTTTCAAGCACTGACGCATGGCATTCTTCGTATCCTCAGTCACAACGCGTGGACCAGTAACGTACTCACCATACTCAGCATTGTTAGAGATGGAGTAGTTCATATTGGCGATACCACCCTCGTAGATTAAGTCCACAATCAACTTGAGCTCATGTAAGCACTCAAAGTAAGCCATCTCAGGTGCATAGCCAGCTTCAACCAAGGTTTCATATCCTGCCTTGATCAACTCCACAGCGCCGCCACAGAGAACAGCTTGCTCACCGAATAAGTCGGTTTCTGTTTCTTCACGGAAATTAGTTTCAATGATGCCAGCACGACCACCACCGTTTGCAGTTGCATAGGACAAAGCAACATCGCGAGCAGAACCAGATTTATCTTGATAAACAGCGATCAAATGGGGAACACCACCGCCTTGTGAATAGGTACCACGTACTGTATGACCAGGGGCTTTAGGAGCAATCATGATCACATCCAAGTCAGCGCGTGGCTGAACTTGACCGTAGTGCACGTTAAAGCCGTGTGCAAAAGCGAGAGCAGCACCCTGCTTAATATTGCCGTGCACCTCTTTACTGTAAACATCAGCAATTTGCTCATCAGGCAACAACATCATTACTACATCAGCATCTTTTACAGCATCGGCAACTTCTTTAACAGTCAAACCTGCGTTTGCAGCTTTGCTCCATGAGGCACCGTTCTTACGCAAACCAACAGTCACGTTCACACCAGAGTCTTTGAGATTCAATGCATGTGCGTGGCCCTGTGAACCGTAGCCAATGATGGTGACTTTTTTGCCCTTAATGAGGGACAAATCTGCGTCTTTATCGTAAAAAACTTTCATGCTCTTTCCTTGTGTTGAAAATATTGTTATTAGATTAATAAATCAGTTAAAAAAATTAAACCTTCAAGATGCGCTCACCGCGACCAATTCCGGATCCGCCAGAGCGAACTGTTTCCAAAATTGAAACACGATCGATCGAGTCAATAAATGCATCCAACTTAGCACTATCACCAGTGAGCTCAATGGTGTAGCTCTTATCGGTGACATCAATGATGCGCCCCCGGAAGATGTCAGTAGTGCGCTTAAGCTCTTCGCGCTCTTTACCAACTGCGCGAACTTTAATCATCATAAGTTCACGCTCAATATGAGGGCCTTCGCTTAAATCAAACACCTTCACTACCTCAACCAAACGGTTTAAGTGTTTGGTGATTTGCTCAATGACATCATCAGAACCAAAGGTCACAATCGTCATGCGTGAAAGCGATGGATCTTCTGTTGGCGCAACACTTAAGGAGTCAATGTTGTAACCACGCGCAGAAAACAAACCTACAACCCGTGACAATGCACCCGGCTCATTCTCAATCAAGATAGAAATAATGTGGCGCATTAGAGTTCCTCACTACCCAAGAGCATTTCAGTAATACCCTTGCCCGCCTGAACCATTGGCCAAACGTTTTCTTCTGGGTCAGTCTGGAAATCCATAAACACAGTGCGATCCTTTAAACGAATGGCTTCTTTTAGCGCGCCCTCAACATCAGATTTCTTCTCAATCCGCATACCAATGTGACCATAAGCCTCAGCCAATTTCACAAAGTCAGGCAAAGAATCCATATATGAGCTCGAATAGCGCTTGTTATAGGTAAGCTCTTGCCACTGACGCACCATACCTAAATAACGATTGTTCAAGGACACTATCTTCACTGGCGTGTTGTATTGCTTGCAGGTTGAAAGCTCCTGAATACACATCTGAATGGAACCCTCGCCAGTAATAGCAAAGACATCCTTCTCAGGAAATGCCTTCTTGATGCCCATGGCATAAGGCAAGCCTACACCCATAGTGCCTAATCCACCTGAGTTAATCCAACGACGTGGCTGATCAAACTTATAAAACTGAGCGGCCCACATTTGATGCTGACCAACGTCAGAGGTAATGAACGCATCCCCACCAGTGAGCTCCCAAAGTTTTTGAACTACATACTGAGGTTTCACAATTTGTGAGGCTTCGTCGTACTTCAAGCAGTCTTTTTTGCGCCATTCGTTAATTTGATCCCACCAAGCAGCAACTTTGTCGCCGTTCTTGCGTGGACCAGAAACTTTTAATTGCGCAGTCATCTCTACTAATACTTCTTTGAGATTGCCAACAATCGGCACATCCACTTTTACGCGCTTAGAAATGACGGAAGGATCGATATCGATATGAATAATTTTGCGTGGGTGACTAGCAAAGTGTTGCGTGTTACCAATCACGCGGTCGTCAAATCGCGCACCAATCGCAATCAACACATCGCTGTGTTGCATCGCCATATTGGCTTCGTAAGTTCCATGCATACCGAGCATGCCAACAAATTGTGGGCTAGTACCAGGAAAGCCGCCAAGGCCCATCAAGGTATTGGTTACGGGGTAGCCTAATAAGTCAGCAAACTCTTTCAGTTCAGGGGCTGCATCAGCCAAAATGATGCCTCCACCGGTATAGATGTAAGGGCGCTCGGCTTCTTGCAAGAGTGCAATTGCTTTGCGGATTTGTCCGCTATGCCCTTTGACCACAGGGTTGTAAGAACGCATCTCCAAAGTTTCTGGATAGGTAAAGGAGCCTTTGGCTGCAGATACATCCTTAGGAATATCGATCAAGACAGGACCTGGGCGACCCGTTTGTGCAATGTGAAATGCCTTCTTTAATACGAGCGGCAAATCTTTTACATCCTTCACGAGGAAGTTATGTTTAACGATTGGACGAGTAATGCCAACCGTATCCGCCTCTTGGAAAGCGTCTTCACCAATGGCGTAAGTTGGCACGTTACCGCTGATGATGACCATCGGGATCGAATCAGTGTACGCAGTTGCGATACCTGTCACCGCATTCGTCACACCTGGACCGGAAGTGACTAAGGCAACACCAACCTTACCGGTTGCGCGAGCATAGCCATCGGCTGCATGGATAGCTGCTTGTTCATGACGAACCAAGATGTGCTCAAACTTATCTTGTTTAAAAATTTCATCGTAGATGAAGAGAACGGAACCGCCTGGGTACCCCCAAACATATTCAACGCCCTCTTTGTGCAGTGCTTGCACGAGCATTTCAGCACCAATCATTTCTGGAGGCGCTACTACGGGATTTATATTGATTGAGTCTTTATTAGCTTTCGTAGCTAAAAATTCGGCGCTGCTTGTATTCATTTTCTTTCGTCCTTTGCAATTTTCGGCAAAAAATTGTTTGGTCTGTTCTGTCTCCTGCTTATGGCCTGAGTTCGAACGGCGCTGCTACCGGAATAACCACTTCTTGAATGAGAATCTAGGTAGTAAGCCCTATATTCTATAGCAATCCCCTAAAATGGCTCAATTCTTACCGATTCAGGTGTAATCGATTGCATGGCATCAGCCCAAGAACTATCTGACTTTCTAAGTAGCATCGAACAGCGCGCCTTCAAGCAAGCGGTATATGCCGTGCGTGATGACGATGCCGCTTTAGATATTGTTCAGGATGCCATGATCAAGCTAGCTGAAAAATATGGTGATAGACCTGCTGCAGAACTACCGCTGGTTTTTACTAGAATCTTGCAAAATCGGATTCATGACTGGTTTAGACGCCAAAAGGTTCGCAATACCTGGGTCACCCTGTTTTCCAATATGGGCAAAAAAACAGATGAAAACGACGATTTTGACCCTTTAGAGTCCCTTTCTGCTCCTGATGACAGCGAAATTCACCAAGATGGGGCTCAAAAACTAGAACAGAGTCAGCTTTTACAGGCTTTGGAGTCAGAAATTGCTAAATTACCTGTACGTCAACGAGAAGCCTTCCTGATGCGTTATTGGGATGAGCTAAGTATTACTGAAACTGCCAAAGCGATGAGTTGTAGCGAAGGTAGCGTCAAAACGCATTGTTCTAGAGCAACACAAACCTTAGCTAAAGCATTGAAATTAAAAGGAATTACCCTGTGAAACACCTTGACGAAGCCCTAAACCAGACCCAAGCCGACCAATTTGGTCGTGCCAGTGCTGCCCTTTTAACCCAAGGGGCTCAAAGCCTGCCTGCTGGCATTAAAGATCGTCTTCATGCAGCTCGCATGAAAGCCTTGTCTATGCGCAAGGCTGAAAAGGTTCGTGTTCAAAAACCGGTATTCGCCGGTATTACTGGCAACTTCTCATCCAGCTCCAATGGCATGTGGGATACCGTGAGTTGGGCTGCCCCGATGCTGGTCCTCATCTTTGGTCTGATCGGCATTGCCCAATGGCAAAACGATTCCCGGATTACTGATATTGCTGAAGTAGATGCGGCACTGCTGACGGATGATGTTCCACCAGACGCTTACGCTGATAGTGGCTTTTTAGCTTTCCTCAAGAATGGACCATTGTCCGATTCTGAAGACAGTGCCTCTCAATTATCTTCAAGTAAATAACTCGTCGCTCATTAGTTACGCTCGATGCGTCATCCATTGAAGTCAATTACTGGCAACGCCTTGGTGGTTCTTGCAGCCTTCGGCCTGCTTCTCAGCACATCTACAACCTTTGCCCAAACCTCTAGCGGCGCGCCTCATGGCAAAACGACAGCTATACAAGCTAAAAAGCCTGATGGCACATGGGATGGATTAAATCCCACCCAGCAAAAAATCCTAGCGCCACTCGAAAGCGATTGGGATTACATGCTTCCCGATAGCCGTAAGAAATGGATTTATGTTTCTAACATTTATCCCAAAATGAGCGCGCAGGACCAAGAGCGACTCCAGTCTCGGATGACTAGCTGGTCAAACTTATCGCAAAAGGATCGGCGTATAGCACGTGAAAACTATTTGGCTAGCCTGAAGTTTCCAGCTGAGAAAAAAGCAGAGGCATGGAGTGCCTATCAAAAGCTGAGTGACGAACAGAAGAAAAAATTGGCTGAAATGGAGACCAAGAAAAAACCGAAACTTATTAATGCTCCTACCCTTCAGCAACACACCATCAAGCAAGACACCACGCCTCCTCCCCCAGCAGCAAAGCCCAGAGCAGCTATTCCCACTGAAGAGAGTTCTGCGCCTGCTGGCACAGAGCCCCAATAACTGATTACGACTGTATGACACCTGCAGAATTAAATGTTTTACCCTCGCCTCATTTTTGGCGGCGCGTTTCTTGTTGCCTCTATGAGCAACTCGTATTACTGGGTGTGATTGCTCTGACCTTTCTATTACCTAACTTAGGTCTAGGAATCATGTTTGGCGTTTCCTTACCAAGTTGGCTAACATTTCTCTACCTGTATGCCGTTCTTGGAATCTATTTTGTTTGGTATTGGACTAAGACTGGCCAAACTCTGGCGATGCAAACCTGGCGTATCCGGATGATCGGTAACGGCGGCTTTGCTTTGACGAAGCGGCAAGCATTATGGCGCTACATTTATGGCTCGCTCTGGATTATTCCTTGTGTCGTATTGCAATGGATGCTTCATCTAGAGAAATGGCAAATTATTGAAATGCTGTTTACCGTCGCTCTTTTTATATGGCCACTCAGCATTTATGTTGATCGCCGTGAACCTAGTCTGCGCCAAAGCTTTCCGGATCGGCTTGCAGGCTCAAAACTGGTAGTGCTTCCAAAGAACTTGGTAACTCTGACCTAAAGACTACTAGGCTTCTCGCAGACACTCGATCGCAGTAGCGCCTTGAATACGATTCTGAAAGCGATAGCCCGCAGCCATAGAGGCTATTACGCCAAAGGCCACGCCCATCAGTATCGCTTGAGCAAATGCATTAAATTCAATTTCCATAACAAAGCGTCCTAGTGCCCAAGCAGCCAGTCCCGCGGCAATGCCAGCTAAAAGACCAGCAGTAAAACCAATCACCAGTAATTCAATTCTGGCGATCTGTGTCAGCACTGCACGTGATGCGCCCATGGCCTTCAGTAATGCGGCATTTCGATAGCGTTCATCTTGCGTTGCTGCAATCGCGGCAATCAAAACCAAAATAGCGGCAACGATGGTGAAAGCAAATAATAAACCTAAGGCAGCAGATAATTTATTGAGCACATCTTGTATCTGCTTCAATGAAGCTGATACATCCACCAGAGTCAAATTCGGATAAGCCTGACTCAATTGAAAATCAAGCGTCTCTTTATTGGGATTTTGATAATATGAAGTAATCCAAGATTGTGGCAAAGCACTGAGTTGAGAAGGCGGCATGATCACAAAGAAGTTCACTCGCATTGATCCCCAATCGAGTTTACGCAACGAGGTAATGGGAGCGCTGATCTTTTCACCAGCTACTTCGAAGGTCATTTGGTCACCTAGCTTTAGCTTGAGTGTCTTTGCAATGCCGGTCTCTATCGATACTTGTGGACTATCTCCAGAAATCCATTTGCCAGAGACGATTCGATTACCTAGAGGCAATTGCTCCGTATACGAAAGATTAAATTCACGATCAATCAAGCGCTTGGCATTTTCTTCCGAATAATCTGCCGAAGAAATATCTCGGCCATTAAGCTCAACCAAGCGCCCTCTCACCATCGGAGAAAAATCCGGTTTAGATACTCCGCCCGCTTCAAGTGTCTGAGTAATACCTACCTTTTGATCACCCTGAATATTGATCATGAACCGGTTTGGCGCATCAACTGGGATATTGCCTTGCCAAGCATTTAATAAATCCTGCCGCAACAAGAGAATCATGAGAATGGCCATCATAGCGATACCCAAGGCGGTAATCTGCATCACTGCAAATCCCGCTCTACGTCCCATAGCTGTGATTGTGAATCGCAGTGCGAAGTTTTGCGGGTTGACTATGGATAAAAGCCAAAGTACTCCGCGAGCAGCAGCAGAGAAAATCACAATTGCTCCCGCAAAACTTAGTCCAACCCAAAGTGCCAACTTCCAATCTCGTGCAGCAACCCAAATTAAAAAAGCGCAGGTGGTAATTGCTAATAAAGCGACCCAAGCAGTAGCTAGCGTGGCTAGCTCAAACTCTTTTCGGATCAATCGCATGGGCGAGACGTTCGCTAGGCCCAGCAATGGCGGCCCCGCAAACCCAAATAATAGAACCCAAGTAAATAGGATGCTCCATAAAATAGGTCCGATTGAAATCGACGGCAAATTACCCAAAAGCAAATTACCTAATAAACCGGTAAGTATTTCTTGCACAAGATAGCCGAGCGTAGAACCCACAATTGCCGCAACCACACCCAGCGTTAGCAGAGTCTTGATTTGTTTTTTAAGGATGGCAGCCCTAGTTGCACCAAAGCACTTTAAAGCGGCACAAGCATCTGCCTGACCGACCATATAACGCCTTGCTGATAATCCAATGGCGACAGCTGCAATCATGGCGGTTAGTAAAGCAATTAAAGATAAAAATTGCTCGGCTTTCTCTAGAGTTTTGCGCATGGTAGGTTGCGCGTTTTCTAAAGTCTCAATTCTGAGACCGCGAAAATTTTGTGTTTCGATATATCGGTTAGCCCACTGTTGGTAAGCAGCGATTTGATTATCGGACCCAGCTAACAACAATCGATAAGTCACTCGACTACCTAGACTAATTAAACCGGTTGACTTAAGGTCATCCAAACTCATCATCACGCGTGGCGCAAAATTCATAAACGCTGCACCGCGATCCAATTCTCGCGTTAACACTCCGAAAATCAGAAACTGACGATCACCTAAGCGCAGTGAATCACCCACTTTGGTATGTAGATTCGTTAATAACGCTGGCTCTACAAAAACAGTGCCACTTACTGGACTTAAAGGCGGAGCTTGAGAATTGACTTGTTCCACTTGCAAGGAACCACGCAATGGGTATTCTGGACTGACTGCTTTGAGAGAGGCTAACTTACTATGCTCACCGGCAGTTGCCATACTTGGGAATACTACTGTCTGAGCAATGCGCAGTTGCCTACTTTGCGCCTCTTCAATCAATTGTGGCGGCAAAGGCTGATCAGCAGCAATCAGCAAGTCAGAGGCTAAGAGCTGGCGTGCATCAAATTCGAATGCGCGATGCATCCGATCTGCTAAAAAGCTAACGCTGGTTAAAGCACTCACAGAAATAATGAGCGCTACTAATAACCACTTCAGCTCTTTTGAGCGAAGGTCTTGTCGAATGCCCCGTAAGAAGCTAGTCAAAAAATAAATCAAACTGCCTGAATCTGGCCGCCATCAATCCGCATGACAGTGCCAGTAATAAAGGAAGCATTTTCGCTAGCTAAAAACGCTGCGGCGTCTCCGTACTCTTTTGGATCACCATAACGACCCATCGGAATTTGGCGCAAACTCGCTTTGACAACTTCTTCATAAGCAATACCTTCACGTTTTGCTCTAGCCTCATCTAATTGACGCAGACGATCTGTTGCAACTCGTCCAGGCATGATGACATTGACGGTGATGCCCTCTTTGGCTACTTCAGCGGCCAAGGTTTTAGACCATGCCAATAAGGCAGCTCTTAAGGTGTTTGAGATTGCGAGGTTTTTAATGGGGGCAATTGCCCCAGAGGTAGTACTCGTGATAATGCGACCCCATTTACGCTCACGCATGCCAGGCAAAACACGATCAGTAATAGCAATTAATGACAGCACCATATCGTTAAAACTCTTTTGCCACAGTGCTGGGTCTTGTCCAGCAGCGGGCGTAGGTGGAGGTCCGCCAGTGTTATTAATTAAGATATCAATCGGGCCAAGTTCCTTCTCAACCCTAGTGACCAAGCTATCAATCACAGAAGAGTCTGACAAGTCCCAATGGAGTGCTAGAGCAATGCCGCCAGCTGCCTCAATCAGCTCAACAGACTTTTGCAATCCCTCCGGACTGCGGCCTGTCACAGCAACCTTCACACCTTCGCGCGCAAGTGAAACTGCCATCGCTTGACCCAGTCCGCGGCTTGAAGCCATGACTAAAGCAACCTTACCTTTGATCCCTAAATCCATACTGTCCCCACCTATTTTGTTCTATAAAGTTCTATTTAATGCGTTAATTCAAATCTTAGTCTAAAGTCAGTTTTTGTTTTGCAACTACTTCTTTGTATACGGTGTATTCCGCCTTCATTTCTTTGGCAAAAGCTTCCGGCCCGTTAACGTTAATGATAGAGCCAGTATCCTCAATACGCTTTTTAACTGCTGGATCGGCAGTGACCACTTTAAGGGCAGCATAATACTTATCTACCACATCCTTCGAAATGCCTGCCGGACCCAACAATCCGTAATATGCCATGCGGTTTACTGGCGCCAAACCTACTTCAGAGAACGTTGGCACATGAGGTAATTGCGCCAAGCGCTTTGGAGCAGCAATCACAATTGGCACTAGCTTGCCATCCTTAATGAAAGGCAAAGAGGATGGTAAGTTATCAAAAATCATGGAGACTTGACCACCCACAGTGTCTGCTAATGCGGGACCTGCCCCACGATAAGGGATGTGAACAATAAACACGCCCGTTAAGCTTTTAAATAATTCTGTTTGCAGATGACCAATCCCGCCCGTACCAGAACTCGAATAAGAATACTTACCAGGGTTTGCTTTTAAGACCTCCATAAAAGTCTTGAAGTCTTTAGCAGGAAAAGCTGGATTCACGGCAATGATGTTCGGTGTCGCTGCAATATTACTTATAGCGGTGAAATCGGTAATGGGGTCGTAACCAATCCTAGAATTAATCGCTGGATTAGCTGCAGTAGTAGATACCGTTGCCATGCCGATGGTATAACCATCCTTGGGTGCGCGCATGACTTCAAGCGCGCCCACAGATCCTCCGCCACCGGCTTTGTTCTCGACAATCACCGGCTGACCTAATTGACGACCCAGCGCATCACCGACCGCACGCGCAATGATGTCGGTACTGCCACCTGGAGCAAAAGGAACTATCAGGCGTATTGGCTTATTAGGGAAAGTCTGTGCTTGGGCACCTGAAAATAAGCACAAGCTAAAAAATAAAGCTGCAAAGACGTTTTGCAGTATGACTCTCAAAGGAGTGAATTTCATTAACTTACTGTCCTATCGGTTTGGGTAGCTTGCCAGCATATTGATAGAGCTGTTCTTCGTACTGTTTGAAAATTTCAGCAAGGGCTTGTTGCTGACCCAATACAAGCGCTTCAGGAGTATTGTCTTTGAGAGGAATGCGCTTGGTGTAGCGATTTGCACCAATCAAGGGATTGGTTTTACTGCCATTGATTACAGTCAAAAAGAATTCCACGCTAACTACTGCTTCAGGTCTTACACGATAGTCGCCATAAAACTCGTTCACACTCGTTTGTAATGTGTAGTACGGGAAAAAACTATTGCCCTGTCCAACTGCTGCAGCAAAAATATTGGCATTGTTAAGCCATTGACGTTCAGCATTACCAATCATCTCCGATGGAATGGTTGAGTAAATATTGTAAAAATCTTTCTCATAGCGCTGATCACCCAAACGATAAACCAAAGACTTGCCATCATATGGAGCAGCAACAGAGACTGCCCCTACTTTTAGCCAAAAATCTGTTCTAGCCTGACGTGGTACACCAGTTCTCTCGGGCGAAACCATCCAGCTAGTGGGAGTGACAGGAGCCCTACTTGGTAAAGAACAAGCAGTTAGGCTAAGGGCAACAGCAATCAGAAAAATGCGCTTCATCATTTTTGAACTCCAGACTGGCCTTGAGTCCCATTCATGGGTAAGGAAATTTTTGCGGGAGGCTCGCCCCATATCAAGCTTGACGGCGATTGACTGGCAATACGAGAAAACTCATTTAGCTGTTCACTAGTCTGCTTCAGATTCTCAATAGTCAATTGTGTATCACCCTGCATGCTGGTAACTGTTTGGCGTAAGGCAACCATGGTTCCCACTAACTCACGCATGAGGATATTGAGCTCATCCTTATCGGTCACCTTAGCAATACGCTCAAGGATCACGTTCATGTCTTTCACAGAGCGAACTAATCCTTGATTGTCTTTACCATCACCCGCCATTAATGTATTGAGATTACCTAACAGCGCGTCAAATTTTTGTTGTGTGCCATCAATATTGATCTGGTTCATGGCATCAATCAGCTTTTGAATACCGCCAATGATTTGATCTGCCTGGTTAGGCAGGGAAGGAATCACAGGATACTCTGGCTTCCATTTGTAAGGCAAAGGCGGGAATGTGTCTACGTTTGGTGTGAAATTAAATTCAATGTAGTTCACACCAGTAATGCCTTGCGACTTTACCTGGGCACGTAAACTGTTTTTGACAAACTCCTTAATCAGATCCTCGTTGACCATTTCACCAAAGATCTGCATGCGGACGACAACATATTGGAGGCGATCGTGAAAAGGCACTTCCTTTTCGTAAAGATCCCCAGATAAACCAATAAAAGTAACCTGGCCGATCTTAACCCCTCTAAATCTCACTGGAGCACCAGTATCCAGACCTGTTACAGACTGTTTAATATAAGTCTCAATGGTGAAAGACTTTTTGAAAATTTGGCCTGAACCAAAAATCAAAATCACGGTGAGGAGCACGCCGATGGCGCCAAGCACAAAAACGCCTAAGCGGAAGTAATTAGGATTGGAGTTATTACTCATGCTGCGTCCTTAGTCGTAATGCGATTAAAGAATTGATGCACGCGAGGATCGGTGCTGGTATCACGTAATACTTTTGGGTCACCTTCGGCAATGATGCCTTTCGCGGCTTTATCCAGCATGATCACCTTATCTGCAATGGCATAAATACTAGCCAATTCATGCGATACGATAACAAAGGTAATGCCAAGGTTTTTAGATAGATCCATAATAGTTTGATCTAAGTCCGCCGAAGTAATTGGATCGAGACCGGCTGAGGGCTCATCCAAAAAAAGTATCTTAGGGTCGAGTGCCATAGCTCGTGCGATCGCTGCTCGCTTTTGCATGCCGCCACTAATCTCACTAGGCATGTAAGCCTCATAAGGCAGTAATCCAACCCAATCTAATTTACACCGCGCCAAAAGATTCATTTGGTCTTGCGTTAATTGGGTATATTCCTGCATGAATAATGTGACGTTATCAAGCAGGTTCATCGAACCAAATAAAGCGCCTTGTTGATACATCACCCCAAAGCTCGTCATGATTTTTTGGCGATCAGCACCCTGCGCTGCAGTGATATTTTGCCCTTCAATCAACACGTCACCTGACAAGGGCTGATATAAACCAAAGAGATTCTTAAGAAGACTAGATTTGCCGCAGCCTGAGCCACCCAAAATCACAAAAATCTCGCCGTTATTCACGGTGAAGTTGAGATCTTTCATTAATACGTTAGAGCCATAGCCGACAGTCAGGTTTTGGACATCGATAGCATAAGAGCTCTTTGAAGTGGTCACTGGTGCGTTCATCAGAAACCTGTCTCATACGAGATAAAAGCAAAAATACCGTCAACCAAGACGATCATCACGATACTACTCACTACCGCGCGCGTGGCTGAGATACCTACTGCTGCTGCACCAGTGCCTGTTTGCATGCCCCTCAGACATCCCATCGCAGAGACCACCACACCAAATAAAGTAGCCTTAATCAGTCCTGAAAGGATATCTTCTACATCAATGGCACTCAACATGCCATTATAAAAATTAATAAAGGGGATGCCATATATCAACATCGTTAACATCGACGCAAAGATGCTCACGATATCGGCAAAGAGTGTCAATATCGGCGCAACTAAAATACCAGCGAGTACTCTTGGAACTACCAAGAAACGAATTGGACTGAGTCCACCCGATACCAAAGCATCGACTTCGCTATTGACTGTCATCGTGCCAATCTCAGCAGCAAATGCTGCAGAGGATCGACCTGCTAACAAGATTGCGGTGATTAAAGGACCCATTTCACGGACGATTCCCAATGCCGCCAAGGGACCTACAAAAGAGGTAGCGCCAAACTGTTCCATGCCAATCGCAGCCTGAAAAGAAAGGATGACACCAATCAGGAAGGCCACCAGCCCCACAATAGGTAGCGCAGCAACACCCGCCTCAACAGCAGCATTTACAAAATCGCCCCAGCGTACTTGTTTGATATGACGTATAGACCAAACCAAATCAGCAGCAAGGTGACCGGTAAACGTGATGAGCCCACGTGCATCATCAATAATATTTTGTGCAGCGATACCAGTGCTAACAATGAAACTTCGTTTTGGCTTAACTACTGGAACTGGAAATAAATGAGAGATCGGATCAAACTCATTGAGCAGCGGTTGGTAACGAGAGTCTAATCCGACTAAATCAAACTGTGCACCGGCTTTTTGTTGCACCTCTTCAATTCCAATCAAAAAAGCAATGCCCGCACCATCTAAGGAAGTGACTTGTGATGCATCAAAGGTCAATGTTGCCGTTTTGATATTGGCTGGGGAGATTTGCGCTAACCAAGCGTTTTGCGCCGAGCGCATCTGAGTCCACACGCCACCTAAGCTATAGACATTGACTATGCCACTAAGCGCAATCTTGGCACGAGAGGAATCAATTTGTGACCAGACTGCCACTGGAGTGCTGGATGCTATAGAAACAGTGGAAATAGTGTCAGAAACGCTCATTTAGAGACTATAAGGTATCTAGAGGAAAGCTTTGTGAATTGCGCCAAAATGAAAAAGGGCCCAGTTTTTCAACTAGGCCCCTATATGAGGTGGTGCGGCTGGCAGGAATTGAACCCACGACCCCTTGGTTCGTAGCCAAGTACTCTATCCAGCTGAGCTACAGCCGCAACAGCCATAATTATGCCATGGAAGAGAAGAACTACATTACCCCAGCCGGTCACGAGCGGATCAAAGCCGAGCTATTGCAGCTCTTAAACCTTGATAGGCCGGAGGTTGTTAAGGTGGTCCACTGGGCAGCAAGTAACGGCGACCGCTCAGAAAACGGGGACTATATCTATGGAAAAAAGCGACTACGGGAGATCGATCGGCGGATTCGTTTCTTAAACAAACGGCTTGAATTTGCCGTAGTAGTCGACAATTCTGCTCGAAAATCCGGTGATGCGGATGCCGAACAGATTTTCTTTGGAGCAAGCGTGACGTACTCACCGCTGGAAGGTAAAGATGTCGGCAAAGAAACTACGATCACCATCGTTGGTGTTGATGAAGTTGATTTAGAGAAAAATCATGTCAGTTGGGTTTCGCCGATAGCTCAGGCACTGATTAAAGCCAGGCTTGGTGACTGTGTCTCGATTCAAACACCTAATGGTCCTACTGAAATAGAAATCCTAGAGGTGCAATATCCTTAGGTGAACTTTTTAAAGTACGCGAGTACGGGTAACGCGCATGACATCAGGATTAGCCCGTAAACTGCGCATGACTTTAGATAAGTGCAGTCGATCATAAACTTGGATCGTAAAGCGAATGGTGACCGAGTCTTCCTTGAAGCGATCATCCATAGATACATTCATGATGTTGGAATCTGCAGAAGTCACGCTACTAGCCACCCGGGCCAATACCCCCTTACCTTGGCGCGTATCAATTGCTAAGTCAACCTCAAACTCCCGATTGAGTTCTTTACTCCACTCAACTTCCACCCACTTATCACCGTCTTTAGATAGCATACGTAAGGCAATAGGACAGTCATTAATATGCACTTGTAAACCTTCGCCTTTGCCAAGGTAACCAATAATATTGTCGCCAGGAATAGGATGACAGCAGGATTGAAAACTAATCGAGTTACCTTCGCGACCATCGACTAGGATTGCTTGAAGCTGATGATGGTGTGTTTCTTGATGGGGGGCCACCCAATCTACCGCGCCAAGACGCATCTGTTCGCCGCCACCCTCGTCATCCACTAAAATTTTGAGACGAATCGCCAGCTCTTGGGGTGAGCGACGACCCAAAGCAATATTGACGCAGGCTTCCTCACGTGTTTTATCACCCGTCCAATGCATGAGCTTCTCCCAAACCTCAGGACTCAGCAATCCAGCATCTACTCCTTGTTGACGCAAACTATTTGCAAGCAATCTTTCGCCCAACTGGAGAGATTCTGAATAGTGCTTAGTTTTGAGTGAATGGCGAATCGAAGCACGCGCTTTACCGGTACGAACAAATGCCAACCAACCGGGATTAGGTTGAGAATTGGCTGAGGTCACCACCTCAATGATGTCGCCATTCTTAAGTTCGCTTCGTAGTGGTAATTGCAAGCCATTGATTTTGACTGCTACACAAGTATTGCCTAAATCGCTATGAATAGAGTAAGCAAAGTCTAAGGCAGTTGCACCCCGCGGGAGCGCACGAATTTGCCCTTTTGGTGTGAATACATAAACTGCATCAGGAAATAAATCAATCTTGACGTGTTCTAAGAATTCTTGAGAGTCGCCGCTACTATCCTGAATATCAATCAGGGACTGTAACCATTGGTGAGCGCGATTTTGTACCTCGCTCATATCGGGAGAGCCGTCTTTATAAGCCCAGTGAGCCGCGACACCTGCTTCTGCTACAGCATGCATATCGGTTGTACGTATCTGAAACTCTACCGGTACACCAGATGGGCCGAGCAAGGTGGTATGCAAAGATTGATAGCCATTCAATTTTGGAATCGCAATGTAATCCTTGAATTTGCCAGGCATGGGCTTATATAGCGAATGTAGGATTCCGAGCGCGCGATAACACTCGTCAATACTGCTCACAGTGACACGGAATGCATAGACATCTAAAACTTGGGAGAAGCTCACATGCTTACTACGCATCTTGTTATAGATACTATATAAAGTCTTCTCACGGCCTCGAAGATCAACATCTAAGTTTGCTTTTGCAAACGCCATACGTGAAGTCTGCAAAATCTTTTCAACCATTTCTTTACGGTTACCTCGGGCACGTTTAACAGCACCCTCAATGACACGAAATCGCATCGGCATGGAATAACGAAAGCTAAGATCTTGCAAATCTCGATAGATAATATTTAAACCAAGACGGTGAGCAATCGGCGCATAAATCTCAATGGTCTCAGCGGCTACCCTGCGGCGCTTTTCCATCGGTACAGCGTCTAGGGTGCGCATATTGTGGGTGCGGTCGGCCAACTTCACCAAAATCACACGGACATCGCGCGCCATCGCCATGAACATTTTACGGAAGCTCTCCGCTTGCGCTTCTGCATGACTCTGAAACTCGAGCTTATCGAGTTTGGTAAGACCTTCAACCAGCTCTGCAACTTTGGTGCCAAACTTTTCCACCAGATCTGCTTTAGTACTACCCGTATCTTCAATCACATCATGCAAGAGCGCAGCCATGATCGAGGGCGCATCTAAACGCCATGTAGCACAAAGCTCTGCTACCGCTACTGGATGAGTAATGTATGGCTCACCACTATGGCGGTATTGACCTAAGTGAGCCGCATCAGAAAACTGAAAGGCTTTTTTAACTTGCGTGATTTCTTCAGGCTTGAGATAACTCAACTTAGAGAGCAGACCCTCAATCGATACAACTTGATGCTTTAGAGGAAGACTCGGTGCCGAAGTAGGCCCGAATAAATGGCGGCTAGATTGCGCCAATAAACTCGCTATAACGGACTTCTTACCGTTTTGATTGCTGGCAATAATGGGCGTATCTGATGGGGTACTTAAAAGATCTACAGGAAAATCAGTTTGCACAACCCCTAAGGAGACCTCATTGGGCGAGACCCCTCCTACTAATTCCGATGTCTTGGTCGTTCCTAAAGGGAGCTCCACACCGGAACTCCTTTATTACAAAGGAACTTTGGTCAACATGTCACGGTCAGTTACACCAGCGGCTACTTCACGCAAAGCAACAACCGTAGCTTTATCTCTGGACTCAACACGTGGGGAGTGACCTTGAACTAATTGACGTGCGCGATAGGTCGCAGCCAATACCAGTTCAAAACGATTAGGAATGGTTTTAAGGCAATCTTCTACAGTAATACGGGCCATGCTGAACTCACTTAATTTAGCTTCAATACCTATAGGATAACTGATTAGACCCCAAGGCGCCTTAAAAGAGCTGGATTTCGGGCCATACTGGGTCCAGAACGAAGGCGACTGGAGGTCAAAATATGTTTTAGGTCCATCAGGGCCTGGTCAAAAGAATCATTCACCACAATGTAATCTGCCTCGTGGGCATGCATTAGCTCTATATGCGCTGCTGCTAAACGCCTCTGAATCGTCGCTTCATCATCTTGCCCTCTTTTGCGTAAACGCTCTTCTAAAGCTTCTATCGAGGGCGGAAAAATAAAGATCCACTGTACAGAGGGAATCAGTTTCCGAATCTGTTGCGCCCCCTGCCAATCAATCTCCAGCATGACATCGCTACCAGCTTGCATTTGAGATTCAATCCAAGGTTTTGAAGTTCCATAAAAATGGCCATGCACTTCTGCCCATTCTAAAAAGTGACCTTGATCTCTTTCAGCAATGAACTCTTCTTTAGTAGCAAATAGATAATCTTTACCGTCGACTTCACCAGGTCTTGGTGCGCGGGTTGTAGTGGATAAAGAAAGCTTGAGACCTGCATCTTCTTTTAGTAAGGCATTCACTAAAGATGACTTGCCTGCGCCAGAGGGCGCAACAATCATCAGCATGCTGCCTTGATAAGAAGGGGTCAAAATAGAATTAGTCATCAATCAATGGTATGAATTACGAATTATTCACTATTCTAGGTTTTGCACTTGCTCGCGCATTTGCTCAATCAACAGTTTGAGCTCTAAAGCAGCTTGGGTACATTCCTCCGAAACAGACTTAGAGCTTAAGGTATTGGCCTCACGATTAAGTTCTTGCATCAGAAAATCCAAACGCTTACCAACCGGACCTTTACCAGCCAGAGCAGTATCAACTGCTTGCAGATGAGTCTTGAGTCTTGCAAACTCTTCAGCAATATCAATTCGCACCGCATAGAGAACGACCTCTTGTCGAATACGCTCCATGAGCTCAGTACCAGACTTAGCTTGTTCTTGGGCAGCTAATGCTTCAGATAGGCGTTCGGTTAGCTTTTTTTGATACTGAGAAACGTATTCTGGAACCTTGGGTTCAATTACCTTCACGATCTCGCGCATCTTGCTAGTGATATTGGTTAGCACACCAACCAGCGCTTTACCTTCAGAGTTGCGACTTTCTATCAGCGCCTCTAAGGCAGCACGACCCGCCTCCACCGTTGCAGCAATCCAACCTTCTTCTTCACCTCGTGGCTCTGAAACAATGCCTGGCCAACGCAGGACTTCGGCAATACTAAGCTCTTGGGCTTTCGGAAATGCTTCCTGGGCTTTCTCTTGGAGGGTGTAGAGTGCATCCAGGCGATCTTGCTGAAGCGCCCCTAGCGCATGAGGATTACTCTTAGCCGCACCAGCAGCACCGCTATTGACTCGCCATGCTGCCCGAAACTCTACCTTGCCCCGAGAAAGACTATGGGTCGCCATTTCACGTAAGGCAGGTTCAGCTCCTCGGCACTCATCCGGAAGACGAAAGCCTAAATCCAGAAAGCGGCTGTTTACAGCCCGACATTCCACCTGCAGATCAGCTACAACGCCAGCCCCTAGGGAGACTTGGCGAGAAGCGCTGCCATAACCAGTCATGCTCGATATCATATGGACATTGTAGATTCTTTATAGCCACTTTAGGACAAACCCATGAGCAGCCCATATTCAGCCAATATCTCTCGTCCCAGCGGGCGTAAGCCCAAAGACTTGCGCCCTGTCACGATCTCTAGAAGCTTTACCAAGCATGCTGAAGGTTCTGTGCTGATTGCCTTTGGTGATACCAAGGTTTTGTGTACTGCCAGCATTCTCGATAAAGTGCCGCCCCACAAACGTGGCTCAGGTGAAGGCTGGGTCACAGCAGAGTACGGCATGCTGCCTCGATCCACTCATACTCGCAGCGATCGTGAAGCAGCCCGCGGCAAACAATCGGGTCGTACTCAAGAAATCCAGCGTCTCATCGGTCGCACCATGCGCAGCATCTTTAATTTAGAAATCTTGGGTGAACGTACCATCCATTTAGATTGCGATGTTTTGCAAGCCGATGGTGGTACCCGTACCGCTTCTATCACTGGCGCTTATGTAGCTGCGCGTGATGCCGTCAATCAATTACTCAAAAGTGGTGCACTCACTCAAGACCCCATCATCGATAGCGTAGCCGCAATTTCCGTTGGCATCTATCAAGGCGTTCCCGTCTTGGATTTAGATTACCCAGAGGATTCTTCTTGTGATACCGATATGAATGTGGTCATGACCGGTAAAGGCGGCATGATTGA
Source organism: Polynucleobacter sp. AP-Sanab-80-C2 (assembly GCF_035012965.1). NCBI lineage: Bacteria > Pseudomonadati > Pseudomonadota > Betaproteobacteria > Burkholderiales > Burkholderiaceae > Polynucleobacter > Polynucleobacter sp. AP-Sanab-80-C2. The sequence continues at coordinate 313,838 of NZ_JAYGQS010000002.1, read as the reverse complement.
GGTACAAGGTACTGCAGAGGGCGCAGCATTCTCTAGAAGTGAACTGACTGCCCTATTAGATTTAGCGGAGCAAGGCATTCAAGAGCTGACTCAATTACAGATTGATGCATTGAAATGAATAGAGAATAAACAAGCATGATCCAAAAGCTGGTTCTCGCATCCAATAACGCTGGCAAGGTACGGGAGTTTCAGGCACTTCTTGCGCCCTTAAATTTCCAAGTCATTCCCCAAGGCGAATTGGGCATCCCCTCCGCAGAAGAACCTCATCACACTTTTATAGAGAATGCGCTTGCTAAAGCACGTCACGCTAGCGCAGCTAGCGGTCTGCCGGCATTGGCTGATGACTCTGGCATTTGCGCACATGCATTAAATGGTCAACCTGGCGTTTTATCAGCGCGTTTCGCTGGAGAGCCAGCGAATGATGCTGCTAATAATCAAAAGTTAATTCAGGAATTAAAGGGGCAAATCAATCGCGGCGCACATTATGTTTGCGCTTTAGTATTTGTCATCAGCGCTGATGATCCAGAACCCATGATCTTACAAACGCGGTGGTATGGAACATTAATTGACGATCCAAAAGGTACTAATGGCTTTGGCTATGATCCGTATTTCTTTCTGCCAGAATTAGGCCTTACAGCCGCAGAGTTGGAACCCGAGAAGAAGAATGCCATTAGCCATCGTGGTCAAGCCTTGCGCGAGCTGATTATTCAATTGAAGACTCGATCTAGTCGTGCCTAAGTTGCAAGCCAATGCTGTTTCGCTAACAGCACTTCCTCCTTTATCCCTCTATATCCACTTCCCTTGGTGTGAAAAGAAGTGTCCTTATTGTGATTTCAACTCCCATCAGATTAAAGAAGCGACCGGTAATAAGTCTGGCTTTGATGAGCAGCGCTACATCAAAGCATTGATTGCTGATCTAGAAACTGAGCTTCCCAATATATGGGGTCGACAAGTACACAGTATTTTTATTGGTGGTGGTACACCCAGCCTCTTATCACCCGAAGGTATGGATGAATTACTCTCTGCCATTCGTGCTCGCATCAATTTAGATGCAGATGCTGAGATCACGATGGAGGCCAATCCTGGATCAATTGAGGCTAATAAGTTTGCCGCTTTTGCGAAGTGTGGCATCAACCGAGTATCTATAGGTATACAAAGTTTTCAAGATGAGCAACTCAAGGCTTTGGGGCGCATTCACAATGGCGAAGAAGCTAAACGGGCTATTCAGATTGCTTTAGATAACTTCAAATCGGTCAACCTAGATCTGATGTATGGCTTACCCAATCAAAGTCTCGAGGCTGCAAAGGCTGACGTAGAGACTGCCCTATCCTTCAAGACACCTCATTTATCTTTTTACAATCTCACACTAGAGCCTAATACTTACTTCGCTAGCTTTCCGCCAAAGCTACCCAATGATGATGAAATTGATGCCATCTTTGAACAGAATCTCGATCTACTAGCTAAGGCTGGCTACAAGCGCTACGAAGTTTCTGCTTATGCCAAGAAGGATCAAGAGTGCAAACACAATCTCAATTATTGGCGCTTTGGTGACTACATTGGCATTGGTGCTGGTGCCCATGGAAAAATTTCTTTCCCAGATAAAGTTACCCGTCAAGTACGAGAGCGTCATCCAGATACTTATATGTCTGCTATGGAAGGCAAAGGCAATGCCTTGATTGAATCCAAGGAGATTGAGACTAAAGATCTACCTTTTGAATTTATGCTCAACACCCTGCGCTTGACCGATGGTGTTGACACCAATACCTTTAGTGAGCGCACTGGTCTGCCTTTAAGCGTCATTAGCAAAGGCTTAGCCGAAGCAAGCAAAAAAGGCTTGTTGGATGAGAACCCCAGCAAGCTCAAAGCCACAGCATTAGGCTTGCGCTACTTAAATAATCTGCAAGAGGTATTTTTAGATTGAGCTGATTTGCTCATCTGACTTACATTCTAATTACTTGCCAACCCAAATTGGTGGCTCACCCTTTAAAAACGAAGCTACGCCGTTTTTGAAATCATCGCTGCCGTAAGTTTCACGAATCAGGTCTTGGCAGTCTGGAAGTTGATTGGCAATAATCCTGACCATCGCGAGCTTGCTGGCTTTTTGCGTAATCGGAGCGAGTTTAGATAGGCGCTCAGCTAAAATGTCTGCTTGATTGCCAAGCCGATCAGCATCATGCGTAGCCAGCAAGTAACCCTGAGCATGCAACTCCCTAGCCGAAACCATCTCAGCCAAGAGAAGCATGCGCCTAACAATATTCATACCCATATGAGCGGCTAACCAGGCGATATTGCCGGGATAAAGACAATTACCAAGAGTTCTAGCAATGGGAACACCAAACTTGGCATCTGGCGTGGAGATCCTAAAATCACAGCAAGTCGCAATTGCTAGGCCACCGCCGACTGCCATGCCATCAATTACAGCAATGGTTGGGATCGGAAGTAATGCTAAGGGGTTGAGATAGTCATGTATTGCCTCTTCATATCGAATACCATCTTCCCCATCTTTAAAGCTAGTGAATTGAGCGATGTCACTACCCGAGACAAAAGACTTGCCGCCTGCACCCCGAAAGATAGCAACACGAATGCTTGGATTCTTGGCAAGATCCTCACAGATTGTTTTGAGACTTTGGTACATCTCAACCGTCATCGCATTGCGCGCAGCGACATGATCAAAGGTAATGTACGCAATCTTGTCGCGCAACTCGATAGTGACTTGTGCGACCTTAGCGTCCAGCTCTTTTTGTGTCATGCGTGAAACTTATTCAGCCTTGATGTTCAGGCTCTTGACCAAACGTTGGTACTTAGCAAGCTCAGCTGTTAAAAAGAGGCTAAATGCTGCCGGTGTTACTGGGCCTTCAGGTTGCAAGCCTTGCGAATCTAATGTTTTCTTAATTTGAGGGTCAGCCATTGCTGATTTGACAGCCTGGTCAATCTTATTCACAACTACTGGATCCATTCCTTTTGGCCCCATGATGGAATACCAGTTAGTCACATCAAAACCAGTGATGCCTACCTCGTTGAAGGTTGGAACATTGGGAAGAATCGATAAACGCTTAGGTGTTGAGATTGCCAAGGCTTTTAAGCTACCGTCTTTAATTTGCTGTAAGTTCGGCGGTAAAGTGTCAAAGTTCATCGTGATTTGACCACCGAGTAAATCAATAATGGCTTGGCCACTACCTTTGTATGGCACGTGATTGATCTGAATACCTGCAATTTTTCCAAACAAAGCACCAGCTAAGTGTTGAGTACTGCCAATACCAGAGGAGCCATAAGTCATTTGACCTGGGTTGGCTTTGGCTAATGAGATGAGCTGCGCTACTGAGTTCACCGGTAATGAAGACTTTACGACTAAAACGTTTGGTACATAACCGAGATAGGTAATTGGCGTGAAATCTGTCGCTGGGTTGTATGGCACATTAGTCAATACAAATGGTGCGATTGCATTGGAATTGGAATGCCCCACTAACAAGGTATAGCCATCCGGAGTAGATTTAGCGATCTGGTCTGCAGCAATCGTTCCCGCAGCACCTGATTTGTTTTCCACAATCACACTCTGACCAAGAATCTCACTCATTTTTGGGGCAATGGCACGAGCGACAATATCAGTGCCGCCACCAGGAGCAAAACCGACAATCAAGCGAATCGGTTTTGTTGGAAAGGACGCTTGTGCAAGAGCGAGCCATGAATAAGCTCCTAGCGCTAATGTCACTAAGCTACGAAGCGCCCAGGGTTTCAGGAACATAATGCCTCCAATATTGTTTTATTGTGTTTGATACTATTAGAACTTCATTCTAAACATATATAAACCATCGAGACAATGACGAAAACACCTACGAAAGCAGGTACTAAACCCCTTCCCCTTTCTGGAGTGAGAGTGCTGGATGTGAGCCAAGTGATGGCTGGCCCCTACTGCTGCATGCTCTTGGCTGACTTGGGCGCTGACGTCATCAAGATTGAACCACCGGGCACTGGTGATCAAACTCGAGCTGCCATGGGGTTTAAGATGAAAGGCTCAGATAGCATGGGCTTTCTGAATATGAATCGCAATAAACGCAGTCTTACCCTCAACCTCAAAACAGAAGCAGGGAAAAAAGTATTCTTTGAGCTTGTTAAAACTGCCGATATCTTAGTGGAGAACTATCGCCCCGGCGTGATGAAAAAACTCGGGATTGACTACCCCACGCTGCAAAAGATCAATCCCGGCTTGGTCTATGCCAGCATCTCTGGCTTTGGACAAACAGGACCCTGGGCAGATCGTCCTGGTTTTGATTTAATGGCGCAAGCCATGTCCGGCGTGATGAGTGTTACTGGCTACCCCGATGGTCCGCCAGTTAAGGCGGGCGTGCCAGTAGCTGATATCGGTTGCGCTCTGTTTGCGGTTTATGGAATTTTGTCTGCCTATATTGGCAAAACCAAATCGGGTGAGGGGCAATTTATTGACGCCTCCCTATTCGATTCTGCATTAGCGTTTTCTATTTGGGATACGGCGCAATACTGGGGAACGGGTGTTGAGCCCTATAAATTGGGCACAGCCAATCATATGAGCGCTCCTTACCAAGCTATGAAAGCCTCTGATGGCTACTTCGTGATGGGTGCTACTAATCAAAAACTTTGGAAGCTTCTTTGTGAAAAGATTGGACGCTCAGAACTCTTTGAGGATGAGCGCTTTAAAACCAATCCTCTACGCTTAGCCAATCGTCTTGAGTTGGCTGCTGAACTTGAAAAAACGTTTATCAGTAAAACGAGTGATGAATGGGTGGATACTTTATTAGCTGCAGGCATTCCAGCGGGTCCGATCAATACTTATCCGCAGGCCTTTAATAGCGAGCATGGTCGCCATCGTAATATGCGCATGGAAATTGATCACCCAATTGAAGGCAAGGTTCCTAATATTGGTTTTGCAGTCAAGCTGATGGGTACGCCGCAACAAGTTCATAAGCATCCCCCTTTATTGGGTGAACATACTAGTGAATTATTAGCAGAGCTTGGTATTACTGGTGATGAACTCAAGGCGCTCGAAGCTGGCGGGGCATTTAAACCATAGATTGTGGTGTTTTATATTTACCCATCAGTGAAACATTTATTCTTATTATTCCTATATCTTTTATGCATCACGCATCCTGTGAATGCGCAGACACCCCTTCAGGATGCGGGCACCAACTATTTAAAAAAGCGTGCAGATGCTTTGATGACGATCACTGGGTACTCGCTCACACCAGATGTCACCACAGGAAATCTAAAAATCAATTCAAGCAGCAGTGGTAGATCTGACTTACAAATGACTTCACTAGGCGGAGGAGATCGTATTAGCGCCAATTTCCCACTCTATATAGAAGGAACAATAGCATTCAATCGCTATAACCCAACATTTACTGACGGGGTTGGCAATAGCTCTGTGAACATACCCATGTATTGGAATAGCATCACTGGAACAGGCGGTATCGGCTGGGACTTCCCTATTACAGATCAATTACGTTTTAGGCCCATAGCTAATGTCATGCTTGGACATTTAGAAAGTGATGCTTCTATTGCCACACGTTATATAAATAATAATCGTGACATCAATTTACAGTTTATTAATAGTGGTCGGATGAACTCCTATGGACTAGGAGGATCGGTAATGCTTGATTATGAGAACTACAAACCTGATCAAGAAATTGATATCGAACTGCGTTACACCAATATTGGCATTCAAACTTTTGATAGCTCCACTGCAGTTCAGGGATCCGCCGATTCACAAAGTCTATCGTTTTGGGGACGCAGCAGAATTCCCACGCCTTTTATGGCACTAGACAGACCGCTCAGAGCAGTTTTTGAAGTAGCCAATACTCAATTTTTAGGCGATTTACGTGGAACACTCGGATTTAGCTCGCTGTCGTCTCTCGGAACTGGCATTGAGCTGGATCGAAGTGCATCTGATCCCATATTTAGCAGGATACGTCTTGTATTCCGCTACCAGTTCGGCCTGAATGTGAGAGGTACTTCAATTGGCTTGGCAGCCAGTTTCTAAATCAAAAAAGGGCTACTGAGCCCCTTTTCATTTGATATTTTGGCGGAAGAGGTGAGATTCGAACTCACGGAGGACTTTCATCCTCGCCAGTTTTCAAGACTGGTGCATTCAACCGCTCTGCCACTCTTCCATTCTCTGGAATCAGATTTGATTCAAGCCCTAGATTATAAAGACTTTTTGATTTGCTCTTCTAAATGCTTCGCAATAGCAAGGCTAGAAGTGAGCCCTGGGGACTCAAAGCCATAAAGGTTGTAGAGCCCATGCAGGCCATGGTCTTGTGGACTATTGAAGCAAAAGTCTCCTGCTGGAGTATTAGCAGGAACAATTTTGGCTCTTACCCCAGAGTAATCAGGTTGCAAGGAACCATCTTTAAGGTCTGGCCAATAGCGTCTCACAGCCTCATAGAAGCCCTCTCCTCGCTTTGGGTTAACGGTGTAATCAATTTGCTCTTCAGCATCAATATCCAACCATTCCACATCAGGCCCAAACTTGGCTTGGCCAGCCATATCTAAAGTCAGATGAACTCCTAAACCTCCAGGCTCCGGAATGGGATAAATCAAATGCGTGAATGGTGATTTTCCAGATAAAGAAAAGTAGTTACCTTTTGCAAAATAGGCTTTAGGTATTTGCTCTTGCTTGAGTCCTTCAATTTTGTGAGCTACTGCTGGCGCACTCATACCGGCGCAATTGATGAGTAACTTTGTCTGAATTCTCATGCTATCAGCGCCATCGGCAGCACCAACAAGTAATTCATATCCACCTTCCGCATTTTTGCCAACAGGCTTCACACTTACTAATGGTGATTGATAGGCGACCATACCACCCGCATCTTCAAAGCCACCCAACAGCGAGAGCATATAACTATGGCTATCGACAATACCGGTAGTGGCAGACAAAATCGCTGCCACACATCTGAGTTTAGGCTCTAGCGCTAATGCTTCATTACCTGAAATCATTTTGATCTCTGGTACGCCATTATTTTGGGCTTTGTAGAGAATCGCTTGCAAGTCATCAATTTGCGTTTCATCAGCAGCGACAATGAGCTTGCCGTAAGGTTGAGTGGCTACTTGATGACTGCGGCAATAGTCATAGAGTAGGCGATTCCCTTCTACACAAAGTTTGGCTTTGAGTGAGTCCTTGGGATAGTAGATGCCGGCATGAATCACCTCGCTATTTCGGGCGCTGCTGATAGTGCCAAACGCACTTTCGCGCTCAAGTAAGATGGTCTCGCGACCTTGAAGTGCCATTTCACGGGCGACAGCGAGTCCGACAACACCAGCACCCACTACAACACAATCAACCTGCTCCATCCATCCCCGCCTATATTCGTTTTGTCTATTTACTTACTTGCTGATCTATTTATCTCTATTTATGACTATTTGATGACACTCAATATACCGAAATCCTAACATTTTCAGTGTTTTAAGGGTTTTTGACCCCCTTATTGATAAAATCAAGATATGTCTTCAAAGCCAGATTCGAACAACGTGCACAGTGCTCAAAACCTCCACGGCAGCATGCCGAATGGAGCGCACACTGCAGTCGATGTTGTTTTAGATACGGCCTATCAAGGGATTGATTCTAATAATTGGTCTGATCTATTTAAGCTAGCGCGTAAGTCTGAGCTTCCAGAATTTATCGCTGATATGTTCGCTGGCAAGCATATCAACCAAAGCGAAGATCGCCCCGCTCTGCATTCAGCACTGCGCAACCTTTCAAAATCGCCAGTTATCTTAGACGGACTAGATGTCATGCCTGCCGTGACGGATGTTTGGCGAAGGATTGAAGCGCTCTGCAATAAATGGGTTGGTGTTACCGATGTTATTCACATTGGTATTGGTGGTTCAGACTTTGGACCACGCTTAGCCATTGAAGCACTAGCCCATGTGCCCGACATTGAGAGTCGTGGCATGCGGATGCATTTTCTAGCCAATATTGATACCGCTGAATTAGCCCGGATTCTGGATCGTGCACAACCCAATAGCACTCGCGTGATTATTGTTTCAAAGTCCTTTACGACCCTAGAGACCACCATGAATGCCAAGGCAGTAGTCGCTTGGTTGAAAGATAACAACTGCACAAAAGGTCAGATTGCTAAAGCCTTATTTGCGGTAACTGCTAATGTGCCTGCTGCCAAAGAGTTTGGTATAGCAGATGATCATATCTTTCCCTTCTGGGATTGGGTTGGCGGCCGTTACTCTGTTTGGTCAGCAGTAGGCTTACCCATTGCCTTGCAATATGGCTTTAAGACCTTTGAGGAATTTTTGGCTGGTGCACATGCAATGGATTTGCATTTTAAGAATGCACCCCTAGAAAATAATCTACCCGTCATCATGGCGCTAGCTTTACTGTATCAACAAGAAAAGCATGGCATTAAAGCGTATGCCGCCATTCCCTATGCAGATGCTTTAGATTGGTTTCCGAAATGGTTGCAACAACTGGACATGGAAAGCAATGGCAAGAGTGTTGGTAAAGATGGCAAGCCAGTGAAATATTCTTCACCAGTAGTATTTGGTAGTGCGGGCAGCAATGCGCAACACTCCTACTTCCAGCTATTCCACCAAGGTCCTGAGATCATTCCGATTGATTTTATTGCTGTACGCAAACCCATGAGCGCTCGACCTGAGTCCGTAGCGCATCATCGTATTTTGTTATCGAACTGCCTAGCGCAGGCCCAGGCTTTAGCGCACGGCAAGACTGATAGCAATCCAAATAATGTTTATCCAGGTAAGCGTCCAAGCAACTTATTGCTATTGCCTGAACTCAATGCTTTCTATTTAGGTGCATTACTAGCCTTGTACGAGAACCGTGCTGCTACTTTGGGTGCGCTCTGGAATATCAATAGCTTTGATCAACCTGGTGTTGAGTATGGGAAGGTGTTGGCAAAGCCAATTGAAAAAGCATTAGCGAGTGGCTCAGACCAAGTTGTTGCCAATGAGAGTGTTGATGCTATCACTGCTGAGCGCATTAATTTCCTGAATTCAAATTCTTAATTTTTTTATTTATTTTGCGCCCAGCGCTTCCTTTCATTTAAGGGTGTTTCATGCAACTCTCTCCATCTATCTTTAAGGCTTATGACATTCGCGGCATCATCAATGAAACCTTAGATCCATCGATTGCCAAACTCATTGGTCAAGCCTTTGGTACTGAGATGCGCGAGCTTGGCGAGACTGAAATTGTGATTGGTCGTGATGGTCGCTTATCTGGACCGAGCCTGATTGAAGCCTTAACTGAAGGTCTACTCTCCACTGGCATTAACGTGATTGATCTGGGTATGGTTGCTACCCCAATGGTCTACTTCGGTGCGAATCAAATCCTTGATGGTAAACAGCCCAAGTCCGGCATCATGATTACCGGTAGCCATAATCCACCAAACTACAACGGCTTCAAAATGGTTCTAGGTGGTGCTGCGATTTATGGGGATCAGATTCAGGCCTTGCGTAAACGTATTGAAGCCAAACAATTTGCTGCTGACGAATCTAATAAACTCGGCACTCGCAGTAGCTTTGATATTTTCCCGATGTATCTCAAGTACATCGTAGGTGATGTCAAAATTTCACGCCCGATGAAAATTGCCGTCGATTGCGGTAATGGCGTGGGCGGTGCGTTTGCTGGCAAACTCTTTAGGGCTCTCGGTTGCGAAGTACAAGAGCTGTTTTGTGAAGTCGATGGTCATTTTCCCAATCATCACCCTGACCCAGCACATCTTGAGAATCTTCAGGACCTGATTAAAAATTTGCAAAACACGGATAACGAATTAGGTCTTGCCTTTGATGGTGACGCTGATCGTTTAGGTGTTGTGACTAAAGATGGCCAAGTTATTTTTCCAGATCGTCAAATGATGCTTTTTGCTAAGGATGTTCTCTCTAGAAATCCTGGCGGTCAGATTATTTATGACGTGAAATGTACGCGTAACTTAGCCACCTGGGTTAAGCAGCATGGTGGCGAACCCTTGATGTGGAAAACCGGTCACTCTTTAGTGAAGGCCAAGCTTAAAGAAACTGGTGCACCCCTTGCTGGTGAAATGTCGGGTCACATCTTCTTTAAGGACCGTTGGTTTGGTTTTGATGATGGTCTCTATACAGCTGCTCGTCTTTTAGAAATCCTCTCTAAAGAAAAAGATCCTAGCAAGACGCTCAATGAACTGCCTAATGCTATTTGCACTCCAGAACTACAGCTCGCTTGTGCAGAGGGTGAGCCATTTACTTTGCTAGACAGCATTAAAGCTAATGCCAAGTTCCCTACTTCTCAATCGACTAATACGATCGATGGTGTGCGCGTGGAATATGCCGATGGCTTTGGCTTAGCAAGACCCTCCAATACCACTCCAGTGGTCGTGATGCGCTTTGAAGCAGATAGTGAAGAAGCGATTAAGCGTATTCAGGCAGAGTTTAAAGCTGTACTGTTGGCTGCCAAGCCAGATGCGAAGTTGCCGTTTTAGTAGCTGCGCAAAAATATCGGGAGTGGATTAAGATTTCGTATGAATTCAACTGTTAGCGCCCCGATTGCCTTTGACTATCCTCAGCAAGATGCTGCTGGGGTTACCTGTACTGCCCAAGCATGGGCAAAGGTCCCGCCTTATTTAGCAGCCCCTGAAAAAGCAACTGTCATTGCCCGCATCAAGCAGCTCTTGATTGAAAAAGATGCTGCTCTGATTGCTCACTACTATGTTGATGGCGATATTCAAGACTTGGCTTTGGAGACTGGTGGCTTTGTAGCTGACTCTCTAGAAATGGCAAGGTTTGGTAAGAACCATCCTGCCAAGAATCTCATTGTTGCCGGCGTTCGTTTTATGGGTGAGTCAGCAAAGATTCTCAGCCCTGAAAAGCGTGTCTTTATGCCAGACTTAGATGCAACCTGCTCCTTAGATCTTGGTTGTGATGCCAATGACTTTGCCAAATTTCGCGCAGACCATCCTGATCGAGTTGTGGTGGTGTATGCCAATACGAGTGCTGCAGTAAAAGCACAAGCGGATTGGATGGTCACTAGCTCTTGCGCTTTAGCAATTGTGCATCAACTTAAAGTTGAAGGTAAAAAAATATTATGGGCACCGGATCGACATCTCGGTAGGTATATTCAAGAACAGACTGGTGCTGATATGTTGTTATGGAATGGTGCCTGTATCGTGCATGATGAATTTAAAGCGACTGAATTAGAAATTCTCAAAGCTGCCCATCCCAATGCCATGATCTTGGTGCATCCCGAGTCACCCCAAGCTGTGGTTGATTTGGCTGATGTCGTTGGCTCAACTTCAGCCATGATCAAAGCAGTGGTTGAAGGTACTGCAAGCGAATACATTGTGGCCACGGATAAGGGTATCTTGCATCGCATGCGCCAGTTAGCCCCTAACAAGAAATTGATTGAGGCTCCCACTGCCGGTAATAGCGCCACCTGTAAGAGTTGCGCTCACTGTCCTTGGATGGCGATGAATGGTCTTCAAGGTATTTTAGATTGCCTGGAAAATACTTCTGGTGAAATCTTTGTTGAAGAACCTACTCGAACAAAAGCTTTGGTTTGTATTGAGCGCATGCTGGACTTTACTAAAAACCACCCTGATCTTTTAGCCAAAGCACAGCATGGCTTTGTCAAGAATATTGGCGCTGCTTAGCTTTTTTACTTTTAGTTTTATATATTAATAATTCTTTCATGTTTGATACCAACGAAACTTTAGAGCAAGCTCGCCAACGCAATATTCAGGATGCGCTCATGGAAGATATTGGCAAGGGTGATTGGACTGCCAAGTTAGTTCCCAATAAAACAGTGCAGGCACAACTAATTGTTCGCCAAGAAGCAGTGCTCTGTGGTGTAGATTGGTTTGAAGGCACGCTCAAGAAACTCGATCCCAATGCAAGGGTAACTTGGCATTACATCGAAGGGGACTTGATGAAACCCGATACTAAGGTATGCGATATACAAGCTGACTCTCAAGCCCTTCTGTCTGCTGAGCGTACTTGCATTAACTTCTTGCAGACCTTATCTTGGACTGCCAGTATTACTCGTCAACATGTTGATGCGATTGCTGGGGCTAGTCCTAATCCAAAAGGCTGTGCTGTATTAGATACCCGTAAAACAATTCCTGGTTTACGTCAGGCGCAGAAGTATGCGGTTCGTGTAGGCGGCGGCCAAAATCAACGACTCGCACTATGGCACGGCATCCTCATTAAAGAGAATCACATCGCTGCTGCAGGTAGTGTTACTGCAGCCTTAAAGAATGCCCAAGCACTCAATGCTGGAGTCGAGATTCAGATTGAAGTAGAAAACTTTGCGGAATTGGAAGAAGCTTTGGCTGCTGGTGCCAAGAGTATCTTGATTGATAACTTCAATACCGATCAAATGAAACAAGCTGTCGCTTTAACGGCTGGTCGCGCCTTACTAGAGGCTTCTGGTGGGATTAATTTAGATCAGATGCGCGCAATTGCTGCTACTGGTGTAGATCGCATCTCACTAGGCAAGCTAACCAAGGATATGAATGCCGTAGATTTCTCAATGAGAATTTTGTAGCACCTCTCTTCATCAGTCTTTGACTGACAAACTCTTCAAACCCTACTGATATGCAGTGGGGTTTTTCATTTCTAGACTAATGTCCTTGCATTAATTGGGCCCGCCGTCTCTTTCTCAATTTTTGTATTGACATTAATTATTTTTGTATATACATTAATTGGGTGGATACGTGATCGAGTTTGATGATGTGAAGCGTGAAATTACCCTTTTTGTAAGGGGGTTAGATATGGCGAGAGCAAACGAAGTCTTTGCTTTGTCCCATATGGACCAGCTAGACGATAGAAAGAATTATGGGGAAACAAGGATGATCACTTTTGGCTATTTAGATCACCTTCCAGTTGTGTTGGTTTGGACGTACAGAGGTAACACCAGAAGGATCATCAGCTTAAGGAGAGCAAATGAACGTGAAATTAAAAAATATATCGAAAGATTGGGTTGATCCGGATGACGCGCCCGAACTAGATGAGCAGTGGTTTCGAGATGCACACGTTTATGTTGGCGATACTTTAATTAAGCGAGGTGTTGGTCGCCCTCCAATTCAGAATGCAAAGGAAATGCTAAGTCTTAGATTAGATTCAGATATCTTAGAAAAATTACGTGCGAGCGGTAAAGGCTGGCAAACCCGCTTGAGTAAACATATTAAAGAGGCCGTTCTAAAGGGCACTCTATAAATCGCTTAGGTTTCAGAATTTTCTAAGCTACCCTCAGCTTGAGGGGTCAAAATCGTTGGATATGAGACCGCCCAAGTACCTGGGTAATCGCGGCTGTAATGCAATCCCCTGCTTTCTCTGCGCATGAGTGCTGATCTGACAATGAGTTCAGCACACTCTAGTAAGTTCCGCAATTCAATCAGATCGCGCGTCACTTTAAAGTTGGCGTAATACTCTTGCACTTCATATCTGAGAAGTTTAATTCTGTGGAGCGCGCGCTCTAATCGGCGATTGGTTCTCACAATACCAACGTAGTTCCACATCAAAGAACGTAATTCATCCCAGTTATGGGAGATCACCACCTGCTCATCAGCATCTTCTACCTGACTCTCATCCCAAAGAGGAAGATGTGGCATTACTGGAGTCTTTAGATTTGATATATCTTCTGCTGCAGCTTTACCAATCACCACGCACTCTAGAAGTGAATTACTCGCCAAACGATTGGCGCCATGCAAACCTGTGTAGGTTGCCTCACCTACCGCATATAGACCTGGTAAATCAGTGCGGCCTTTGAGATCCGTTACCACGCCGCCGCAGGTGTAATGGGCTGCAGGTACAACCGGTATTGGCTTTTTGGTGATATCCAAGCCAAGACTTAAGCAACGCGCGTAAATCATTGGGAAATGCTCTTTAATAAATGCTTCGCCAAGATGAGTCGCATCTAAATGAACATAATCAAGACCATGCTTCTTCATTTCAAAGTCGATGGCACGCGCCACGATATCGCGGGGAGCTAATTCATTGCGCTCATCATGGGCTGGCATAAAACGAGTGCCATCGGGCAATTTCAATAAGCCACCCTCACCACGCATTGCTTCAGTAATGAGGAAGGTACGATCACTGGGGTGATACAAACAGGTAGGATGAAATTGAATAAATTCCATATTGCCAACACGGCAACCTGCACGCCAAGCCATGGCAATACCATCGCCAGTAGCAGTATCAGGATTACTAGTATAGCGATAGACTTTGCCAACACCACCGGTAGCTAAGACTACCGACTTGGCTTCAATTGTTTCAACACGATTCTTTTGAATATCTAAGGCATATACGCCATAACACCGATTTGGCTTGCTACGCTGTGTCTTAGCATCTAGTTGACGATTGGTAATGAGATCGAGTGCAATCCAATGTTCCAAAATTCGGATATTTTTATGGGCTCTTGCTTTATCCAGCAACACTTCATGAATCGCCTTACCAGTTGCATCAGCAGCATGCGCAATTCGGCGATGACTATGGCCACCTTCACGAGTGAGATGCAAACCCATGGGGCCAGACTTATCTTCGGTAAAAGGAACGCCTTGCTCCACCAACCATTTAATGGCTTCAGCACTCTCTTCAGCAATGTAGCGAGCAGTTGACTCCACTACCAGTCCAGCACCGGCATCTATAGTGTCGGCCACATGAGAGTCAATACTGTCATGCTCTTTATCCACCACGCCAACAATGCCACCTTGGGCCCAAGCAGTAGCAGCTTCACTCAAGCCCCGTTTGGCCATCAAGATGACTGGCTGGTTCTCAGCCATGTGTAGAGCAACGGTTAACCCGGCTAATCCTGCCCCAATAATGAGAACTGGTAACTCAGCTTGGTTTTGGGAGGGTGATGAACTTGCCATAGAGGGATCATTCTAAAGGGCAAATCAAATTCGTGAGCTCTAGGTAAAAATCACAACAGATAAACGCTTAGATATTGACGGTTAACTCTGGTCCATTTGGTGCATTAGTGCCGTAGCCCATAATCTTGGCAACATCACCGCCCTTAGCGAGCTTGACTGCACAATATTTAAATTCTGGGATTTTGCCAAATGGGTCTAATGCAGAATTGGTAATCAAATTTGCCGCAGCTTCATAGTAAGCAAATGGTATGAAGATCACACCCCTTGGCGTACCATCATCTCTACGTACATGGATACCAACTTCGCCACGACGTGATTGCACAGTAATGACATCACCAGCAGAAACGCCTAACTGGGTCATATCTTCCCCATGCATTGAGACAGTTGCCATGGGCTCGATTGCATCCAGTATGGTTGCACGGCGCGTCATACTACCGGTATGCCAATGCTCCAACTGACGACCAGTAATCAGTACAAATGGATATTCAGTATCGGGACGTTCATTTGCTGGAATGATATCCGCAGGAACGAGTTTGACTTTGCCGTCAGGAGTATCAAAAGAATCATCAAAGACAATTGGACGACCAGGATCTTCAAGTGATAAACAAGGGTAAGTGACACTCGATTCTTTTTCAAGGCGCTCCCAAGTAATGCCTTTAATTGCGCCATGCATTGCTTGACGCATTTCTTCATAGACTGCTGCAACTCCAGCATCAGGACCTGGGTAATTCCAATTGAGGCCCATACGCTTAGCAATCTCTTGGATGATCCACAGATCAGGCTTAGCTTCGCCAGGAGGATTGATTGCTTTTTTACCCATCTGCACCATACGGTCCGTATTGCTTGCAGTACCGACCTTCTCAGGCCAAGCACTTGCAGGTAAAACAACGTCAGCGAGCAATGCGGTTTCAGTCATAAAGATATCCTGCACTACCAAATGCTCTAGAGAGGCTAGTGCATGGCGAGCATGATTGAGATCGGGGTCGCTCATTGCTGGGTTTTCACCCTCGACATACATACCGCGAATTTTATGTGAATCACTATCAGGCGCAGTGATCTTATGCATGATCTCTACCACGGTATAGCCAGGTTTCTTATCAAGAGGCGTTCCCCAGAATTTTTCAAACCAAGCATGCGCTTCTGGATTATCAACTCGTTGATAGTTAGGGAACATCATCGGTATCAAACCAGCATCACTAGCACCCTGCACGTTATTTTGACCGCGCAGTGGATGCAGTCCTGAGCCAGGCTTACCAATTTGGCCGGTGATGCTCACCAAGGCGATTAAGCAGCGTGCATTATCTGTGCCATGAACGTGCTGGCTAATACCCATACCCCACAAAATCATGGCTGATTTTGTAGTGGCAAACTCTCTAGCCACTTCACGCAGAGTTTCGGGTGGAATACCGCAGATCGGCGCCATAGCTTCAGGGCTATAGCCCTTGATATTGTCTTTTAGCGCTTCATAATTATTGGCACGATTCGTAATGAAGTCTTTGTCCGCCAAGCCTTCTTCAATAATCGTATAGATCATGGCATTGAGCATTGCCACATCGGTATCTGGCTTGAACTGCATAGTGCGCCAAGCATGTTTACTGATCTCGGTCATACGAGGATCGCACAGCACAATCTTGGCACCTCGTTTAGCCGCATTCTTAAACCAAGTTGCAGCGACAGGATGATTAGCTGTTGGGTTTGATCCAATCAAGAAAATCAAACTGGAGTGCTCAACATCATTGACTTGGTTACTAACAGCGCCCGAACCAACACCTTCTAATAACGCTGCAACAGATGAGGCATGACAAAGACGGGTGCAGTGATCAACGTTGTTACTACCAAATCCAGTACGAACTAATTTCTGGAATAAATACGCCTCTTCATTACTGCCTTTAGCAGAGCCGAAGCCAGCCAAGACTTTAAGGCCGTGCTTATCTTTTAACTCTTTAAGCTTGCCGCCAGCAAAATCCAAAGCCTCTTCCCAAGTTGCTTCACGGAAGATATCTGACCAGTCTTGCTTGCCTTCTAGAATGGATTCATCCTTAGGAACGCCTGGTTTACGAATGAGTGGTTTTGTTAAGCGCTGTGGATTGTGGATGTAATCCATGCCGAAGCGGCCCTTGACGCATAAACGATTATGGTTGGCTGGGCCATCGCGACCCTCAACACTCACAATCTTTTCATCTTTGACGTTATAAGTTATCTGGCAACCCACGCCACAAAATGGACATACAGAATCCACTTTGCGATCTACTATTTGTGAGCCAATTAAGCCTTTTGGCATCAATGCACCAGTAGGACATGCTTGTACACACTCGCCACAGGCAACGCAAGTGCTGTCACCCATTGGATCATTGAGATCAAACACAATCTCGCTGTGGGCCCCACGCATCGCGTAGCCAATGACATCATTGACCTGCTCTTCACGGCAAGCACGCACGCAACGATTACATTGAATACAGGCATCTAGATTAACTGCCATTGCTGGATGGGAAATATCGTGAGCAACTTTTTCACGCCGTAAGGCTTTCAGCTCTGGGCGCACTGTGACATCCATCCGCGCAGCCCAAGTACTAAGCTCACCATGTTGATGCTTTTGTTCTTCTGCTTTGCTATCACCAACCCACTTAAAACCTTCATCAGGCATATCGGAGAGCAACATCTCCAGTACCAGTTTTTGACTTTTTATAGCGCGCTCGCTATTGGCTTTAACTTCCATACCTGATGTTGCACTTCTGCAGCAACTTGGAGCTAAGGTACGCTCACCATTGATTTCCACAACGCAAGCTCGGCAGTTACCATCAGGACGGTAACCATCTTTGAAACAGAGATGGGGAATATCAATCCCATGACGTTTTGCAGCCTTGAGAATCGTTTCGCCTTCATAAGAAACAATCGTCTTGCCGTCGAGCTTGAACTCAACGGTTTGGAGTTCGATTTCTTTTGGATTGGTTGGTGCGTTCATAGGTGTCTCGTTCTTCCCTTTTTATACGATTTCTTGTGGGAAATATTTATGAATACAACGAATCGGATTTGGTGCGGCTTGACCTAAGCCACAAATCGACGCATCTACCATGACAGTAGCCAAATCTTCGAGGGTTTCTTGATCCCATGATTTCGCTTGCATCAATTTCGCAGCTTTACCGGTACCAACTCGGCATGGAGTGCACTGACCACAACTCTCGTGCTCAAAGAAGTACATCACATTCAAAGCCATATCACGTGCTTTATCTTTGTCACTAAACACCATCACTGCAGCAGAACCGATGAAACAGCCGTACGGTTGCAGGGTATCAAAGTCCAGCGGAATATCATTCATGGTCGCCGGCAAAATACCACCCGATGCGCCACCCGGTAAATAACCATAGAACTGATGACCATCTTGCATGCCACCACAGTACTCATCAATCAATTCTTGAATCGTGATACCAGCTGGTGCCAACTTCACACCTGGCATTTTCACGCGCCCACTTACACTAAAACTCCGCAAGCCTTTACGATCATGACGACCGAAAGAACTAAACCACTCTGGACCGCGTTGAACAATGTCACGCACCCAATACAGAGTTTCAAAGTTGTGCTCTAGAGTTGGTCTACCAAATAAACCCACTTGTGCAATGTATGGCGGACGCATCCGGGGTTCGCCACGCTTACCTTCAATACTCTCAATCATGGCGGATTCTTCACCGCAGATATAGGCCCCTGCACCGCGACGCAATTCAATATTAGGAATCGGAAATGGTGGATTTGCTTTGAGCTTTGCTATTTCTTTTTCGAGCAATTCACGGCAGCCGTGATACTCATCACGCAAGTAAATGTAGCAAGCATTAATCCCAACGACATTTGCTGCAATGAGTAAGCCCTCAAGGAAGCGATGGGGATCACGCTCTAAATAGGTTCGATCTTTAAAAGTGCCAGGCTCACCTTCGTCAATATTGACAGCCATGAGCTTAGGTGCTGTTTGGTCTTTCACGATGCGCCACTTGCGACCTGCTGGAAAACCTGCGCCACCCAAGCCACGCAAGCCAGAACTCTCCATCGCCTTGATTACACTCTCAGCGTCTCTCTTACCTTCATGAATTTCTCTAGCTAATGTATAACCACCTTGAGCACGGTAAGCCTCATAGCCAACATAGTCAGGTGAAACTGCTTGGTTCTCACCTTGCGGAGATACACCATGCCCTGCTAATGCAGCCGGATCAAAGCTGGCATCATCTTTTGCCATTGGCTGGGTAGTTAATTGGTTGCTGACCGCAGCCTTAACTTTTTCTGCTGTAGCAAATAGCACTGGATATTGATGCACTACCGCTACAGGCGCTTGTTCGCAACGACCCACACAAGGAGCTGCTATTACTTTGACCTTGGGATTTCCTAAAATCGCAGGAAGTTTGGCCATTAGGTTTTGTGCACCAGCTAATTCACAAGCAATTCCATCACATACGCGCACAGTAATATCCGCCACAGGATCGTTGCCGCGCACTACCTCAAAGTGATGATAAAAAGTGGCGACTTCATAAACCTCAGCCATAGGCAAATTCATTTCTTTTGCCAGAGCAACCAAATGTCGATCATGTAATGCACGATACTCATCATTCAGCTTATGAAGATTTTCAATCAGCAAGTCTCGACGATGGGCCGCCTCACCAATCAGCTGTCGAACCTCTGCCAAAGATGTGTCATCTGCTTGACGACCTTTTAATTTACTTTTTCGGCGAATGGTCTCCCTCAAATCATCTGCAGTAGCCACTGCAACTGCTTTAACTTCTTGTGAAGGCTTTGGGTGATTCATATTCTCTAATCTTTATCGTTTTAATGCATCCATTTGCGCTACTCAAAACTAGCTAAAACGCAAAATAACGCTTGATTTTGGGTTATTTCACCCCCTAAGTCCTTGACGGCGCTCAAGGGATTGAAATCAGGGTAAACCCTGATATTAGAGAAGGGATGGAGATGGCTTATCGCCTGGGGGTAGAGAGTAGTCTAGCTTCCGCTCGTAAAGACGTGCCTTATAGCAGTCTTGATAGCCTTTACTACCGATTTGCCAACCAATGGAGGTGCAGTCATCCTGAGCGGCAGACTCAATCGAGCCACAGGCTGTAAGGTTTAAAGCAGCAAAAATAGTAAAAATGAGGAGAAGGCGCGATTTTGTCAAATTCATAATGCAAGTCTACTTGATTCTGAGGTCAATATAGACGTAGTAGATCAAGTTTTGTCTTAGAACTTTCAGGGAAAGCCGCTACTTGCACTTCGCCACCATTATCAGCAACAATCAACAGGTTCCAAATAAATAATATAACTTCAGTGGAGACCTCCTATGAAATCAACCTTGAAATTCCTAGCCGCACTCTTTCTTTGTGCTCAAACCATTCTTTTTAGCAGCGTTGCTCATGCACAAAATCAAGATGGTTTTGTAGACATGATTGATGGGGTGAGCCTCAACGGCTGGAATATTGTGGGTAACGCGAGTTGGGTCATTGGCAATGGAATTGTTGAAGGCAATAAGCCCAGCGGTTTTTTGGTAAGCACCAAAACTTATAAGAACTTTGTTATCAAAGCAGAATTTTGGGCTGAATCCAATACTAATAGCGGTATCTTTATTCGCTGCCAAGACCCCAATAAAGTCTCTGCAAATAACTCTTATGAAATCAATATCTGGGACACTCGCCCGGAACAAGCTTATGCTACCGGCGCAATTGTGGATGTCGCAAAAGTGGATCCGATTCATAAAGCTGGTGGACGTTGGAACACGATGGAGATCGTTGCCAATGGGTCGCATTTCAAAGTGACGATGAATGGGGTTGTTACTGTCGCCGATGCGCAAGACAGTCGCTTTGCTGAAGGCCCCATTGCCCTGCAATCTGCAGGCGGAACGATCAAGTTCAGGAAAGTTCAGATCAAGCCAATTTAAGATTTATACAAAAATCTCAATACGATCGCCGCAGGCTATGGGTTTTAATGCCCTATCCTGCTTTTTCATTTTTACAAGCCCGTAATTCGACATCGTTTTTAGTGTTCTAGATAAATTACCTTGCTTGCGACCAGTGAGGTCTGCTAACTCAGAGATCGACACGGGCTTAGATGATCTAATGACTTCCAACAGGGCCCGGTTTTCATCACTTAAAACCTGAGCTAAAGAGCGCATAGAGGTAAACCATATTTTAGGATCACTCGACTTAGCCTTCAAATCGCCTCTTGCAATTGCAAGTATGCGTTTTCGAATTTCTTCTTGTGATGCAATGCCAATTTTGATAACTTTCATTTCCCTTTAGCCGCCTTTAATGCTCTATCAACATCAAGGAAGATACGCCTAGTAGCTGATATGCATCTTTAAATACATAGTAAACCCCTTGATCATGAGAACTTCGATGCTTATGGTCATATGGTAATTTTCTTCCAGCATAACCAGATCTAGTCTTTAGGGCATGGGCATTGTCATAGCCCATGATCCTCAAGCCCTGAGGATCATGGAGTGTCAACGAATACCGGACACCATGTGGAATTGCAGTTGTAACCTCAACCTGCCAAGCCTCAATCTTCACCCAGTAACCATCCTCTTGATCTATCACCTGTTGATGCAGGTCTAGTAATGTGGAGATGCCGACATTCTTCATCTCCAAACTATATCAGCTAATGAT
Source organism: Polynucleobacter sp. AP-Sanab-80-C2 (assembly GCF_035012965.1). Classification (NCBI taxonomy): domain Bacteria; kingdom Pseudomonadati; phylum Pseudomonadota; class Betaproteobacteria; order Burkholderiales; family Burkholderiaceae; genus Polynucleobacter; species Polynucleobacter sp. AP-Sanab-80-C2. Next base: position 292,369 of record NZ_JAYGQS010000002.1, on the reverse strand, counting down.
ATACCAAAAGTAACAACCCATCCTCAATATAGGGATCTTTTTATGCAGGTGGAAATCCAGCCTTCTGTGCCCACATGTTATTAAACACATGAATCACCGGTTTTTCATATACGCCTGCTTTAGTGAAAGGCTCATCTTTCAACCATGCATCCACAGCTGCCCTACTTGGAAAATCCATTGCCAGCAAACTACCTACTACGGTATTGCCATCTTCAGAAGTGAGGGGTCCAGCAAAAGCCATGCGCTCTGCTTGTTGTGCCAAGTAAGCACGATGCTCTGGACGTATTTGTACTCGCAGCTCTGATGTACCAGGACGATCCATTAATAGAATTGCAAAAATCATATTGCCTCCAAATATTTTATTAAGCTTATTAACTTTATTTACCTTAGTCACTCGGATATTACGGTAAACCATCAAGCAAAAACCACCCGCAGGTGGTTTTCGTGATAAATGGCGGAAGGGGCGGGATTCGAACCCGCGGTAGGCTATTAACCTACGCACGCTTTCCAGGCGTGTGACTTAAACCGCTCATCCACCCTTCCGGAACCGTTGATTATACGATTGCCGAAAGGGGTTCGTCTCAAACCCCCATGAAGACAGCTTAGAGAGACTCTTTGAGTTGATCCAAAATCGCTGGGTTTTCTAGCGTAGAGGTATCTTGAGTGACTTCCTCGCCCTTCGCGATTACACGCAATAGACGGCGCATGATCTTGCCCGAACGGGTCTTAGGTAAGTTATCACCAAAACGTACATCTTTTGGCTTAGCAATTGGACCAATCTCTTTACCAACCCAGTTACGTAATTCCGTTGCAAGCTTTTTAGCCTCATCACCTGTTGGGCGACCGCCTTTTAGAACCACGAATACGCAAATCGCTTCACCAGTGAGCTCATCTGGACGACCAACCACTGCGGCTTCAGCAACTAATGGATTAGCCACCAAGCAAGATTCGATTTCCATAGTTCCCATGCGGTGACCAGAAACGTTCAAGACATCATCAATACGGCCAGTAATAGTGAAGTAACCAGTATCTTTATTACGAATAGCACCGTCACCAGCGAGATATAAAGTGCCGCCCAATTCTTCAGGGAAGTAAGACTTCACAAAGCGATCTGGATCACCCCAAATGTTGCGGATCATGGAAGGCCATGGACGCTTCACAACCAAAATACCGCCTTGACCATTAGGCACGTCTACACCCGCTTCATCCACAATAGCTGCTTGAATGCCTGGCAATGGCAAGGTACATGAACCTGGAACCATTGGCGTTGCACCTGGCAATGGAGAAATCATATGACCACCAGTTTCGGTTTGCCAGAACGTATCTGCGATTGGACAACGTGAACCACCCACATTCTCGTAGTACCAGATCCACGCTTCTGGATTGATTGGTTCACCAACAGAACCCAAGAGGCGTAAGGAAGTTAAGTTGTAGCTCTTTGGATGAACGGCCTCATCATTGCTCGACGCTTTGATCAAAGACCGAATTGCAGTTGGTGCTGTGTAAAAAATAGTGGCATTGTGCTTTTGAATCATGTCCCAGAAGCGACCCGCATTAGGATAGGTTGGCACACCTTCAAACACAATCTCGGTGGCACCCACTGCGAGTGGACCATAAGTAATATAAGAGTGTCCTGTTACCCAACCAATGTCAGCGGTACACCAGAACACATCGCTAGGTTTGATATCAAAGGTCCACTTCATTGTGAGGATCGCCCACAAGAGGTAGCCCCCTGTAGAGTGTTGCACACCCTTAGGTTTACCAGTAGAGCCTGATGTATACAGAATAAACAATGGGTGCTCAGCACTGACCCACTCCGGCTCACAAGTCGTCGCTTCCTGAGCCATGATGTCTTGCATCCAAACATCACGCCCTGCCGTCATGGCAATATCAGCACCAGTACGCTTGCTCACAATCACGTGCTTTACCTTAGGACATTCGCCAGTGGAAAGGGCTTCATCGCAAATTGCCTTTAAAGGTAATGCTTTGCCACCACGGAACTGGCCATCAGCAGTAATCACTGCAACTGCACCAACATCCATAATGCGATCGCGCAAGGCTTGCGCCGAGAATCCACCAAACACTACAGAGTGAATTGCACCGATACGAGCACATGCTTGCATGGCTACAATGCCCTCGATAGTCATTGCCATATAAATAATGACACTGTCACCAGACTTGACGCCCATTTTGCGCAGTGCGTTTGCCATTTTGCACACGCGCTCAAGCAACTCTTTGTAAGTGACCTTAGTAACGCTACCGTCATCAGACTCAAAAATGATGGCAGTTTTATCGCCTAAGCCGGCTTCGACTTGACGATCTAAGCAGTTATAAGAAGCGTTTGTTGTGCCATCTTCAAACCATTTATAGAAAGGCGCTTTAGATTCATCTAAAACTTTGGTAAACGGCTTTTTCCAATAAATATTTTCTTTTGCAAGACGCCCCCAGAAACCGTCATAATCTTTTTCCGCTTCAGCACAAAGCTTGGTATAGGCATCCATACCTGGAATTGCCGCACCCTTTACAAAATCTGCAGGTGGGTGAAATACGCGGTTTTCTTGCTTTAATGGTTCCATGCTTCGCAGCCCTCTATCTAACAATCAATGGCCTTTACATCTCAAAATGCGCAAAATGTCGCAAAATGGCGGGTTTAGACCTTCTGAACCTTCAAAGATAAGTGAAAACACTCGGGATTTGCTCTATGGCAAACCCTTAAAATAGGCCAAACCTTACTATTAATGTGGAAATAAGCTAGAAAGCCATGACAAATATCAAACAAAACGATCTCATTCAAAGCGTTGCAGACGCATTCCAGTTCATTTCTTACTACCACCCCAAAGATTTCATTGATGCGATGGGCAAGGCTTACTCCCTTGAAAAAGGCGAAGCTGCCAAGGATGCGATTGCCCAAATTTTGACCAATAGCCGGATGTGCGCTGAAGGTCATCGCCCACTTTGCCAAGATACCGGTATTGCTGTGGTCTTCCTCAAGATTGGTATGAATGTACAGTGGTCAGATGCCACGATGAGCGTCACTGACATGGTCAACGAAGGTGTTCGTCGTGCCTACCTCAATCCAGAAAACACTTTGCGTGCTTCAGTGTTAGCTGACCCTGCAGGCAAACGCAAAAATACTGGCGATAACACCCCAGCAGTGATTCATTATGAAATCGTTCCGGGCGATGATGTTGAAGTGATATGCGCCGCTAAAGGTGGTGGTTCAGAAAACAAAGCCAAGATGGTCATGCTTAATCCTTCCGACTCTATCGTTGACTGGGTAGTGAAGACTGTTCCGACGATGGGCGCCGGTTGGTGCCCTCCCGGCATCCTCGGTATTGGTATTGGCGGTACTCCAGAAAAAGCGATGTTGATGGCTAAAGAAGCTCTGATGGGTCCAGTCGACATTCAAGAGCTGATTGTGCGTGGAGCAAAAAATCGCGTAGAAGAATTGCGTCTCGAGATTTACGAGAAGGTCAATAAATTAGGTATCGGTGCGCAAGGCTTAGGTGGCTTAGCTACTGTGCTTGATATTAAGATCTTGGACTACCCAACCCACGCAGCTTCCTTACCCGTCGCCATGATTCCTAACTGTGCGGCAACTCGTCACGTGCATTTCCATTTACACGGCGATGGCCCAGCAAAATTAGAGATGCCCTCACTGTCCGATTGGCCAGATGTTACCTGGACACCTGATGTACAAAAATCCAAACGCATCAATTTAGATACATTAACCGCCGAGGAAGTAGCGAGCTGGAAACCGGGACAGACACTATTGTTAAACGGCAAAATCTTGACGGGACGCGATGCCGCTCATAAACGCATTCAGGATATGTTGGCTAAAGGCGAAGAATTGCCAGTCAGCTTTAAGAATCGCGTGATCTACTATGTTGGTCCAGTTGATCCAGTTGGCAATGAAGTGGTTGGTCCAGCAGGTCCCACCACTTCTACCCGCATGGATAAGTTCACTGAGATGATGTTAGCTAAAACGGGCTTGATTTCTATGATTGGAAAAGCTGAGCGTGGTCCTGCAGCAATTGAAGCGATCAAGAAACATAAATCTGCTTATCTCATGGCTGTAGGAGGTGCTGCTTACTTAGTATCTAAGGCAATACAAACTTCTAAAGTAGTTGGCTTTGCTGATCTCGGCATGGAAGCAATTTATGAGTTTGATGTCAAAGATATGCCGGTAACCGTTGCCGTGAACTCCGAAGGTATCTCAATGCATGAGACTGGCCCGAAAGAATGGCAAGCGAAGATTGGCAATATTCCAGTCACGATTGCGTAATACATGTTGGCTTTTGAATTGGCACCGAATTGTCGCTTATAGGCGTTTTTGATTCTGGCGTGGGTGGCTTATCCATTTTGGATGAAGCCCTACGCCAGCTTCCGCAACATGACTATATTTATTTAGCAGATTCTGTAAACGCACCATATGGTGAAAAATCCAGTGAATGGATTTCTGCGCGTAGCTTAAGTCTTTGCAAATATTTAGCCGATGCCGGATGTGATGCCATTGTGGTTGCTTGCAATACTGCTACTGCTGAAGCCATCAAACATATTCGAGCTGAAGTGCTAGTGCCCGTCATCGGTGTTGAACCAGGCATCAAGCCTGCTGCCATGCAATCTGAAAATGGCATTGTGGGTGTCTTGGCAACTGAAGCCACTCTCAAGAGCGATAAATTCAATGCATTATTAGCCACCCTCCCCAATCATTGTCGTTTCATCAAACAAGCTGGCGCTGGACTAGTGCCATTGATTGAAGCTGGCAAAGCGGATAGTGAAGAAACCTTGGAGCTGCTTGCAAAGCATCTGGAGCCCATTCAAGATGCAGGTTCAGATACTTTGGTTTTAGGTTGCACTCATTATCCATTCTTGAGAAACGCGATTCGTAAATTATTAGGTGACACGATCACCCTAATCGATACGAGCGAAGCCGTCGTTCGACAATTAAAGCGTCAATTAGAGCAAATAGACTCCGCTAGTAAATTAACGAAAGGTGCATCCTTAAGAGATCATGGGGCAGTGCACTTTGTGAGCAGCAAAGATGAGCTTACCTTACTCAAGATGGCGCAAGATTTAATGCAGAGTGATCTCGATTCTCACGATGTCAGCTCAAGTTTATTGGGTAGCATTCAATGAGCACTTTTTTGGAGAAGATCGATGCACGTCTTCCGTTTACAAAAACGGAACGCATCATTATTGGCATCGTGCTGCTATTGCATGCCCTGCCGGCTTTAGAGTTTTTACATTTTTCATCACGTCCGCCCAAAATGGATGATGCACGGGTCATGGCTAATTTAGTCAGCCCTGATACCGCTGCCAATAAAAGTCAGCAAGCTCCTGCTACACCGCCACCCAAACCCAAGGAAGAGCCTAAGAAAAAAACTGTGGAGGATAAATCATCACAAAAACCAACGCCTCCACAGACTCAGAACACTAGCCAACAAACTCAGCAGCAAACCAAGAGTGAAGCCCAGATGCAAAATGCGGCTGTTGCCCCTTCTACGACAGGGGGTGCTAGCGGCACGCCCATACAGACGGACATTGGTAAACTGGTCGTTGTATATCAACCTGATGCTGATGCTTATTACCCTTCGTTCTCCAAACGATCTGGTGAACAAGGTACCGTAGTTGTCCGATTAATTATTTCTGAGGCGGGAGAAGTAGAAGATGTTGCTATATTGCAATCAAGCGCTTTTCCCAGACTGGACCGTGCGGCAACCGATATTGGCAGACGTTACCGGTTTAAACCTTTTTTAGTCAATGGCTCACCCCAAAGAATTTCTACTAATCTTTTAATTAAATTTAATCTCAAGAATTAAGGACTATGAATACACCATTTGGAATTGCAAATCTATGGCTTGAGGGCGATGCCATCACTCGCTTTGTGGCGATTGTGTTGCTCACTTGCTCAATCGTGACTTGGGTGATCTTGCTCACCCGCTTTTGGGAACTGCGCAACCTGCGCAAATTGAGACCTGAGCTTGATCAGTTCTGGCATGCAAGCTCCTATGAACAAGGACTGCAATCCTTTAGCAATCCGAGCATGAACCCTTACTATCAGATTGCTAAATCAGCTACTGATGCTTCCATTCACCATCAGAGTCAATCGAGTGATCGCCGTGAGCTTTTGCAAACTTTGAATTATTCAGAGTGGATGGCTAGAAGCATTAAGAATGGCATTGATAATATAGCTGCCAGTCTTCAGAAAGGCCTCACTTTTTTAGGATCAACTGGAGCAGTTGCCCCTTTTATTGGTTTATTCGGTACCGTCTGGGGCATCTATCATGCACTGATCTCCATTAGCAGCTCAGGGAGCGCGCAAATCGATCAAGTAGCAGGACCAATCGGGGAAGCCTTGATCATGACTGCCTTAGGCCTTGCAGTAGCTATCCCTGCGGTACTTGGATTTAACGCGATTAATCGCGCTAATAAATTACTGGTTGCAGAGCTCAATCACTTTGGCAATGACTTGCTTGCCTATTTTGTGACTGGTGCACGTGTGAAGTCTGGAGAATAAGATGTCTTTCCATATGTCAGACGATCAGAACGAAGACGCCATCATGGCGGAAATCAACATGACGCCGATGGTAGACGTTATGTTGGTGTTACTGATTATTTTTATCATCACCCTGCCCGTGATTCAGCAAGCAGTCAAAGTTGAACTACCCAAAGCCAATAGTGTTCGTAATGAAATCAAACCCGAGTCTGTTCAGCTCAGCATTGATGCCAAGGGTCAAATCTTCTGGAATAGCACACCGATTGATTTAAAGACATTTGATGGCTATGCTGAGAAGGCAGCACAGAAAAATCCCCAACCAGAGATTAATTTGCGGGCTGATAAATCCGTGAAATATGAATATGTTGCTCAAGTCCTGGCGGCTTCGCGTCGCGCTGGCCTGACTAAGCTAGGATTTGTGACTGAGCCTGATTAAACTTTATTGCGATTCTATTTTGACTTATAGGGCATCTTAGAGGGCAAGCATGTTTCTTCGGTAATGTAAGTGCCATCGCCCATCGTCTCACCCAAGATCCCACCCTGAATTTTCTCCACCTTCTTTAACTTGCCAGTGACTGGGTCAAGCGTCATGTGTGTAGAGACCGTTCCAGCAGAGTAAGCTACGCCCATCAGATTTTCTGGCTCAAAATTGGCTTCGATCAATATAAAAATATTGGGGCGAGCTAGAGTCACACTCTTTACCACTTGCTTGCCATACGCGTCCGACTGATCTAGGTCACGATCATCTAGAAATACTCTTGCTTTTTGAGCTCCGGATGCAAGAGTGATCTTCATCTCATACTCTTCTGTATATCCTTTTTCTGAACGTTTGCAATGAAATTCCAGAACATCAACACCCCATGCAGTAAGAGATGAAAAAGTCAGGCAAAAGCACAGTAGGAGTTTGAGTAAATTCATGTTGATACTGTCTATGAGTACAAAGCTAACAGCTTGATCAAATTTAGGCGTGCGAAGCAAAATAGTGATTGCCCTTTGAAATAAGAACTGAAGACGATTGGTGCCCGAGGCCGGAATCGAACCGGCACGACTTTTTTGAGTCGGCAGATTTTAAATCTGCTGTGTCTACCGATTTCACCACTCGGGCTCGCACTAGCAGTCACTGCCGCGCTATATAAATCAAGACAAACGAAATTTTAGCATGTACACCCTAAATGCCCTTGGGAAGCCCATATCGCTGAAGACTAAGGGCAGCCCACCCCAAAAATACTAAAATATCCAAATGAAGCCCATTGGTAATTCAACCGGACCACGTCGATTCTTACGCCCTATTCTGTGGACGCTTGCAACCGTCCTACTGATCGTTTTAGCCATCACGCTCAGTTACCTTTATCTCGCACAATCGAATCCATCGGGTAAACGTGTCATTAAGAGTCTTGGGGATGGCGTGGTGATCACTTTTGATGAGGCGGATATTCCTCATATCAAAGCCAATAGTCAATCCGATGCGCTATTTGCTCTAGGATATTTACATGCTACCGAGCGGTCGTGGCAAATGGAAATGAATCGTCGCATCGCCAGTGGTCGCCTCTCTGAAATCTTAGGTAGCGAAACTGTCAGCATTGATCGATTCATTCGCACACTTGGAGTCAAGCACGCTGCTGAACAGCAATTCGATAAATACCCAGTGACCGCAAAGCGCTTACTGCAAGCCTATGCTGATGGTGTCAATGCTGGCAATACACAACTTGGCTGGGTACTCCCAGTGGAGTACTACTTAACTGGTTCCAAGCCAGGTCACTGGTCTCCGACCGATAGTGTCGCCTGGATGCTGATGATGGCCTACGATCTTGGAGGCAACTGGCATAAAGAATTACAAAGGCTCGAGCTATCTCAATTTTTGACGACTAAACAGATTTGGGAGGTCATGCCACCATTTGAAGTTGGTGAGCCTGTGACCAATATGGATTTTGCCAAGATCTATCAGGACCTCAAGGTCTTTAACCCCAAGGCTGGACCCATCAACAGTAGATCTAAAAATCTTCCAGCAACAGAGTTAAGTCATGTTGACCTAATGGGAGGGAAAGATGGTGTTGGCTCAAACAACTGGGCTCTTAGCGGCAAACTCACTGCCAGTGGCAAACCATTATTAGCAAATGACCCCCATTTAGGCTTATCAGCACCTGCCATTTGGTACTTTGCCCATCTAGACGCCCCCGGCTTAAATGTCCTGGGCGCAACCCTGCCTGGAATTCCGGCGGTAGTTTTAGGGAGGACCGATAAATTTGCTTGGAGTTTTACAAACACTAATCCCGACGTACAAGATTTGTATATTGAGCAGATCGATGAAAAAAATCCTGGCATGTATCGCGGACCTGATGGCTTGCTACCATTTAAAGTTCGTCAAGAGATTATTGATATCAAAGGTGCGCCACCCCTCCATTTCATTGTGAAAGAGACACGTCATGGTCCAGTGATTTCTGATTCATATGCACGGGCTAAACGCGCCATTGATACCAGTCGCTATGCCCTGGCATTACGTTGGACTGCTCTCGACATTGAAAATCAATCGGTCGCTGGTTTATTGGAAATAAATCGCGCTAAAGATATAGATGCTTTTAAGCAAGCACTACGTAAAAATTATGCGCCCATGCAAAACGTAGTGATGGCGGATAGCGATGGCAATATTGCCTACCAAGCGGCTGGCATTGCTCCAAAGCGCCTATTACATCAAGGTCTATATGGCGTTGCTCCAGCCCCGGGATGGGAAAAACAGTATGACTGGAATGGCTACGTACCTTTTGAACAATTACCCGCCAGCAATAATCCAGAACAAGGTTGGATAGCGACAGCCAATCAACGGATCATTGCCACCAATGATCCAAACCCCTTAACAGCTGACTGGGATTTATCAGCACGTTATGACCGCATCGTAGATTTAATTAAAGCTCGCAATTCGCATGATGCTGATTACATGAAAACAATGCAGGCGGATACTGTTTCTTTGGGTGCCACACCACTCTTAGAGCTATTTAAATCTAGCGCGCCAACTCATCCATTGGCAGCACAAGCATTGGAGATCTCAAAAGACTTTAATGGTGACATGCAAATAGATAGTGCTGCCGCACTCATATTCAATGCCTGGGCTGATCAATTAACACGCAATCTCTTTTCTCGATTGAGCTATTTATTCTCTGAAAATTATGGTGAGCGCAATTATCGAGGCGCCTTAATTGCCCAAGTTCAGAACCCCAATAGCCCATGGTGTGACAATGCAAAAACGGATGCGATCGAAACCTGCCTTGAGTCTTCTAATGATGCCTTTAACAAAGCACTTGACTATATCAGCAATCAATATGGCAATGATCCTAAAAAATGGTCATGGGGCAAAGCGCATATTGCTATCTCAGAGCATCGCCCCTTGAGCAAAATTCCCGTTCTTGGTAAGTTATTTAATATAGAAACGCCATTTCCAGGGGACAGTAATTCAATTAACGTCGGCAGGTTAGAATTATTACGCTCAAACAATCCCTATCAAACCTTGCAAGCCCCAAGCCTACGAGCCATTTACGACTTTTCTGATCTTGAAAAATCGCTATTTATCTATCAGGCAGGCCAATCTGGATGGGTCCAGAGCAAGCTGTATCGCAATATGAACCCGCTGTGGGCTAAGAATGAATACCTCCCTTTGCAAATGAAACCTGAAACCAGTAAACGCACACTAGAGCTCAACAATAAATGATTGCATAAGTCATGAGGCGTATAAAATATTCCAAAGCACCTGAAAGCTCTTTTTGAAAGACATCCAATGAAAAAAATTCTGCTTGCTAGCATCACCGCTTCAACCCTCCTATGTGCTCATAGCAATGCCAATGCTGCATGGAAAGAATTGGGTGCAAATGAATTAATGGTGGTGTATGTAGATCTGGAAACTGTTCAGACTCAGGGTGAAAAAACACAAATCCTGTCGATGTTAGATTTCAAAAAGCCTGGCGTTAATCCAAACAATAAGCAACCCGTCAGTTCCATCATTGGTCTGAATGAATATGACTGTCCTACGGTGAGTTATCGCCCAATCGCTTTTAAAGAATTTTCTGGTAGCAAAGGGACGGGTAAAGTGGTGTCCGATAACAATACGCCCGATAGCAAGTTTGAGGCCGTATTAAGTGAAACTTGGACGGCAGGCGTATTTAATTCTGTGTGCAAGGCAAAGTAACTCCCTCTTGAATGTCATCACAGCCCTGGATTTGGATTTGTTTATCTCTTAACCTTGCTTTACTGCAAGGATGTGCGGCTCCCTTAGCTGCTCTCGGTAGCACCGGAACTGCCGCAGCTAGTTCAGCAGGTGGTGCAGTAACAAGTGCTGCAGTAGCAAACCCAGTAACGGCAACCAGTATTGCCTCTACCGCCACTACCGGTAAATCCCCTTTAGAACATGCTGCCTCTGCAGCCACTAAAAAAGAATGTAACTTTATGAATATAGTAGGACCTAAGCCCATCTGTGAAGAGGTAGTTCTGCCCAAGATTATTGATAACAGTAGTCCGCTACTAGGTCCCCAAGAAAAGATTAAAGAGACTGCCAAACAGTAATCGCATTATCTAAATACCGGCCATCACAGACTAAAATGGTGGATTACCAGCAATATGAATGATTTAAGTAATGACTATAGAAAACTATTACCTCACCCTTACTTGCCCTAATAAACCTGGCATCGTAGCTGCAGTTTCAACTTATATCTTTCAGGCAGGCGGCGATATTGAGGAAGCCCAGCAATTTGACGATAAGGCTTCCAAACGATTTTTTATGCGCGTGAGCTTTAGCTGCCCGACTGATGGCAATACCTTGTGCTCTGGTTTTGTGGAGATTGCAAAACGTTTTGAGCTCACCTGGAATCTGCGTGCGGTGAAAGACTTGAAGCGGGTATTGATCATGGCTTCTAAATTGGATCACTGCCTAGTTGATCTGCTGTATCGCTGGCGGATTGGTGAATTACCAATGAGCATCTGCGGCATTGTCTCTAATCATCCTCAAGAGGTTTATGCCAGAATTGATTTTGCAGACATTCCTTTTTATCACTTGCCAGTAACGCCAGAAACTAAGCCAGCGCAAGAAGCCAAGCTTTTAGAAATCATGGCTGACTCTAAAGTAGATATGGTCATTTTGGCGCGCTACATGCAAATCTTATCAGATGACTTGTCTACCAAATTATCAGGACGTTGCATTAACGTACACCACTCTTTCCTGCCTAGCTTTAAGGGAGCTAAGCCCTATCATCAAGCCCATGCCCGCGGTATTAAGTTAATTGGGGCGACCTCGCATTTTGTTACGAGCGATTTAGATGAGGGTCCAATTATTGAACAAGACGTGACTCGCGTTACTCATGGCGATACGCCAGATGATTTAGTACGCAAAGGACGTGATTTAGAGCGCACAGTTCTCTCACGCGCTCTGCGCTATTACTTGCACGATCGGGTTTTAATTAACGGCACTACTTCTGTCGTTTTCTCTGACTAATTAAGGTCTGACCCCTGGGGACTCCATAGGGAGCCCGCGCGCGCGCCACATCAGGAATAATTCGAGTTGAGCCATTTCTGGCGAGCCATATTCGTATTGCTGCGCCCTGACACCGCTCATGCAGTTTCGTAAGCGACGCTGAAGTGAACCCAAGGTTTGCCACTCTAGGCGATAGATGGGATAAGCGTTCGGATGACCTTGGGGAATGAAACTACCACCTAATTTCAAGCCAGCTCTCTCTTCATGACATTGGGCGCAGGACAAATTTAACTGACCCATTCTCTCGTAAAAAGATTGGCGCCCTTTTTGCATGGCTGCTTTATTTTCAGGTGTTTCTCTAACAGTAATCGGCATTCCTTTGGATTGATTTGCAATCACGGCTGTTAGCGATAGAAGCTCCTTACTGTCATAGGGAAGTACTGGAGCACCCTGCGCACCAACTCTACATTGATTGATTTGACCCTCGAGCGTCTGCAACCGTCCTTTGATCATTTTCGGGAATGCTGTTGCAACGCCACGCATTGACTTCTGAACATTCCCATGACAACTAGCACAAGATTTGTTGTTTTGAGCAGAAGGTTTATTCCAAAGAGCTTCGCCATCACCCACCCAAAACATCGCTGGGTTTAGACTGGGATCATCCTGCATAGCCTTATTTTCAGCAGACATGAGCTCATAGCTTGACTGTAGTTTTTGCTTTCCAGCATCCGTTGCTGCAAAAACAATCGGTGCACTAAAGATTAAACAGCCAGTGAATAGAAGCTGCCACTGCTTCATGTAACAGTGAGATTCGCTTGATTTACCGCCTCATATCCATCATCACCAGTCCACTTAAATTCTAGAGTACCTGTTTCCGTAGCAAGCGTAGTGAAAATAATTAATGGGTTAGCGCCGATGCCAGAATAAAAATCTGCTTTGAAGACTTCGACATTGTTATAGGTGCAAGTAAAGACACGAATAATGTCACGTGGAATTAACTTACCACCCTCTGTATAACGAAAGCCTGATTCCATGTCGTGCTGGGCAATCGCCCGGATCTCAATGATTGAGCCTTTCTTAGCGCTCGATGGCATAGAGATGGATGTACGGGAAGTTTTACTCATAATCTTTCCTCACACCATTTCAGTACATGCGGAGAGAGTAACTAAAGTCTCAGCTTGCCCTTGATAAAAACTTCCATTACTCATCTGCGCAATCGCTCTGACAATTTGACTATCTGCTAGACGCACACGAGTCGTAATATTGGCAGAACCTGAACGGGGTGTTAAGTAGACAGTGAAGATATTAGGCAATGGATTACCTTCAGCGATGACATGAATTGCCTTTACGTAATCATTAGGCGTCATGGGGCTCTCAACACTCACCTTGAGTACCACCAAATTACCGTTCTCAACGAGCGGGGGAATAACCAAATTCACTTTTCCATTGATTACTGGCTTGCCACCCGTAATCTCTGTAATCGCCTTCGTTGCATCTTCAGGTTTAGCAAATACAGTGAAGGGACTAAACCAAGCACCGAGAGTTAAAAAAGTAAACTTTTGAAGTTTCTTAAGCCAAGCACGCCGACTCTTTTGAACGATGAAATCTTTACGCATCATTGGACCGTGGTATTTAAGGTCAGTAAAAAGGCCACAACATCCTCAATCTCTTGTCCATTGAGGATAGTCTGACCTGCAAATTTCGGAGCTACTCGATTTAAATGATCGGTACGGTAATACGCTGGCATGATGGTCTTGGAATTAAAGTAACTTGCATCCACAATTCTGGCTCTCAGTTGAGGTGCTGTATATCGAGCAACGCTGCTACCGAGTTCAGGGGCTAAATTACCCTGAAAGCGCTCCTCTGGAAACGGCCCACTATGACATAAGAGGCACAAACCCGATTGACGACTCGCCACAATAGCGCGTCCCCGCATCGAATCCCCTGGTGTTGAAGTGAGTGGCTCAGCAATGACGCCATTCACAATTGTTTGCGCTACTACCCAATGGGAATTGAGGGCGACTAGCAACAGCATTGCTAGTGCGCACCTCTTTCTCATAAACGTCGAGTCACTAAACTCAAATTAGACCAACTTAATACCGCTGTTTTTCAATGGCACAGTGCGCAAACGTTTGCCGGTAGCGCGGTAGAACGCATTGAGTACTGCTGGTGCTGCAACGGCAATCGTAGGCTCGCCCACTCCACCCCAGTCCTTACCACCACCTTGAATAACAATGGTTTCAACAGGGGGCATTTGCGCAAGGCGGATAGAACCAAAGGTATCAAAGTTCTTCTGCACTACTGCACCTTTTTCAATCGTGATCTCTTCTTCGAACAAGGCAGAAAGGCCATATACAAATGAACCAGAAACCTGACGACTTACCTGAGCAGGATTGACAATATAGCCTGGATCAGTAGCAGCAACAATGCGATGAATCTTTACCTCGTTACCATTTTTTACAGAGAGTTCGCACGCAGCAGCAACATAACTACCGAAGGAGCGCATCTGCGCAACCCCACGATATACACCTGGTGCAGCAGGTTTAGTCCAGCCAATGCCATCTGCAACCGCATTCAGTACAGCCACCGCGCGCGGGAACTCTTTCATATGCTTACGACGGAACTCTACAGCATCCATGCCAGTAGCTTCAGCTAACTCATCCATAAATGTTTCAATAAAGACAGCATTTTGGTTAACGTTCACACCACGCCAAAATCCTGGAGGCACATGCGTATTCCGCATAGCGTGATCAATATTGAGATTAGGGAAGCTATACGTAATGCCATGCTCACCAGTAGGCTCAACACCTTGGAATGCCAAAGGATCTTTACCTTTATTTGCAGCCACCACCGCAGGACGTACTGCAGCCAAAATCGACTGACCAGATAAACGCATATTCAAGCCGGTGACATTTTTCTTGTCATCAATGGCTGCGGACATCTTGCACATCATCACAGGATGGTAACGACCTTGCGTCATATCCTCGTCGCGAGTCCAGATCAACTTAATAGGTGTGCCAGGCATTTGCTTGGCAATATTGACGGCCTGAGTGGTGTAATCCTGGAATGCACCGCGACGACCAAAGCCACCACCTAAGTTCACCTTGTACACATTGCATTTCTCACTAGGTAAACCAGAGGCTGCAATAACTGCTGCTAATGATGCCTCACCGTCTTGAGTGGGTACCCATGCTTCGCAAGAGTCTGCAGTCCACTTAGCAGTAGCCGTTTGTGGCTCTAGAGTGGCATGATTCAAGAACGGATAGAAATAAGTGGCTTCGATTTTTTTAGATGCACTAGAAAAAGCTGTGCTGACATCACCATTACTATTGTGAACAAAGGCGTCATCCGCATTCAGACCGTCTTCAAGCATCTTCTTAATAGAGGCACTTGAAACATTGCCATTGGCGCCGTTATCCCAAACGATATTGACTTGATCTAATGCAGTCTTAGCCTGCCAGAAAGTTTCTGCTACAACCGCAACAGCAGAGTCACCAACCTGAACCACTTTTTTAACACCCTTCATACTCTGTGCTTTAGCGGCGTCGTAGCTTTTGACCTTACCACCAAACACAGGTGATTCTTTAATGTTGGCAACCAACATGCCAGGCATCTTCAAGTCGATGGCATAGACCTGACGGCCAGTCACCTTATCAGCTGTTCCATCAATACGATTAACTGATTTGCCAATGAGCTTCCACTCTTTAGGATCTTTCAATGGAACTTCAGTAGGTACAGGTAATTGCGATGCCGCAACAGAAACTTTACCGAAAGTGGTCTTACGGCCAGAAGGAGTATGCGTAATCACGCTATTGGCTGCTACGCACTCTGTTACTGGCACATTCCACTGATTGGCCGCCGCCTGAATCAGCATCATGCGTGCCGCTGCACCACCTTTACGAACGTACTGTTCGGAGGTGCGAATACCGCGGCTACCACCGGTGGAGTAACTACCCCATACTTTGTTTCGTTTTAGATTCTCAGCTGGAGATGGGTAGTCATATGACACTTTTTTCCAATCGCACTCGAGTTCTTCAGCGACCATTTGTGCCAAACCAGTAATCGTGCCCTGACCCATTTCTGAGCGAACAATACGGACGATCACATCATCGTTCGGCTTCACCACAACCCAAACACCAATCTCAGGGTTGGCCAGCGGTGCCATAGCGGTAGTACCTGTTCCTACAGCAGCATTAGCCGAAGACATCAATGTCAGATCAAAACCAATTGCAAGACCTGTTGCAATTGCACTGGAGCCAACCACAAAGTGGCGGCGGGAGGTATTAATAGTAGTAGTCATGATGCCTCCTTAAGCCTTGCTAGCAGCATGAATCGCTGCACGCACTTGTTGGAATGTGCCACAACGGCAGATATTGGTAATCGACTCATCGATTTGCGCATCCGTTGGCTTGGGGTTGTTACGTAACAAAGCAGTAGTTGCCATGACCATGCCGGACTGGCAGTAGCCACACTGTGGCACTTGGTTATCAACCCATGCTTTTTGTACTTTTGAAAGCTGACCACTCTTTTCTAGGCTCTCAATGGTCTCAATTTTTTTGCCAAAGGCTGCAGAAACAGGGAGTGAGCAACTACGTAAAGCTTGACCTTCAAATAGGACAGTACAAGCGCCGCAAACACCGATACCGCATCCATACTTAGTGCCAGTGAGTCCAACTTGCTCACGGATGACCCACAGCAATGGGGTATCTGGATCTACATCTACTTTGTACTTCTTACCATTGACATTTAACTCAGCCATGAGCGGTCTCCTATTAGTGTTAGATCGCAGGAAATTTTCTTCTCAGAATAAGTCCTCTGTTTTTTTATACCCTACTTATGTTGTGCTTATATTAAACAAGAATCGATATATTGCGATGCAACATAAAATCAAGGCTGAAGATGATTTAAGGCCTTGTCCAGATCAACCTATTTCAAGACCTTGTTTATTTTGGATGTATTAGGGATGAAAGCTTAGTGGGAAGAGGTTTTGACATCGGGATCGGCATCTCACGTGCATTTAGCATTCAGCACCTATGAAACCTGACAATGGGAATGAACGGTGTCATTAGCGCTGTTGCAATCCCGATGGTTTATCGCTTATTTAATCAGTGAGTCTAATTAACAAGTAGTAAAGGAATTCGGGCATGTTTTACTTTGGGCTTGATAGTCTTTCTTGCTCTCCATAAGTCATAAGCAGTTTGTTGAGCTAACCAAACGGTGGCGCTACCGCCATTCTCAACACCTAACCAAGCCTCAATGCGCAAAGCCATCTCTGGGGATATTGCGGCTCTACCATTCAATACACGTGATAAGGCAGGACGAGTCACCCCTAACTGCTCAGCTGCAGCTGTAACAGTCAACTCAAGAGCAGGCAAGACATCATCTCGTAATGTGAGCCCTGGATGAGGTGGGTTGTGCATTTTTCTCATTTTTATCATCAATGGTAATCCTGATAATTCACCAGTATTGCATCTTCTCCTTCAAATCTAAATGTGATTCGCCAATTCCCACTAACAACAATTGAGTAATGGCCCACAGACTTTCCCTGAAGAGAATGAAGGCGCCAGCCAGGTAAATTCATATCCTCCCAGGTTCTTGACTCATTCAATCTTGCAAGCTGTCTAGCTAAACGTGACGCATGCGAACTTTGGATGCCAGCCCTACTGCCCGTTTCAAAAAATAGCTGCAACCCTTTGTGACGGAACGATTTGATCATACCATATTGTATAGCATAACGTTACACTATTAAATAGCAATATATGCACACAAAACAACAATGGTTAATTATTCAGACTTGATTTGAGCGGCTTTCACAATTGGTGCAAAGCGAATTAAATCACCCTTAATTTGCTCACCAAATTTCTCGGGAGTACCAGGAGATGGAAAGATGCCCATCGATAGAAGCTTGGCTTTACCTTCTGGTGAATTCAATACCTCATTTAATGCTTGGTTCAATTTGGCAATGATTGGTTTAGGCGTTTTTGCTGGAGCCAGTAAACCCACCCAATCATCAATCACAAAGTCTTTCACGCCACTCTCGATAAAAGTAGGCACGTCGGGCATGCTGGGACTTCTCTTTGCGCTAGAGACTGCAATCGCTTTAATACGCCCTGTCGCAACATATTGATTTGCTCCTGCAACTGCTGTGTAGACCAAAGGAATATTGCCACCCAATAAATCTAATAAAGCTTGACCTCCCCCTTTGTAAGGGACATGAACTAAATTGGCGCCAGTCTTTTGCTTAAATAGCTCGCCAGCAATATGGGGTGTACCACCTGATCCTGAGGTCCCATAGGAAAGGCCGTTGGGATCCTTTTTAGAGATGGCAATGACATCGGCCAAAGTTTTACCTTGGAAATCATTGTTAGCGACCACGATCAAAATAGCATCACCAATTTTTCCAATTGGCGCAAAGTCTTTGACGCTATCAAAAGGGACCTTATCAAAGAGCGAGGGATTAATCGACAACGTACCGGCATATCCCAACAACAAGGTGTAACCATCAGGCTCGGCGGATGCAACCATTTGTGAGCCGATATTTCCAGAGGCGCCTGGCTTGTTATCCGCAATCACTTGCTGGCCTAGCTTTAATGAAAGTTGCTCAGCAATAAAACGGCCCGAGGTATCGGTGACACCGCCCGGAGTAAAGGGAATGATTAAGCGTATCGGGCGATTGGGGTAATTCAATTGAGCAAAGCTAGCAGTCGAAACAAGTACTGTAAGTAAAAAAATAGCTGATGATAGGTAACGATGCAATTTCATGCTGACCCTTTATTGAGTTTTACTTCGTTTCTACAAAACGTTTTTCGAATTCCCAAACGTCCTCAAAGCCCATTAACTTTGATAAATCTCCAAAGTCATATAAATCTACTGGATTATTGATAGATGATCCTGAGTCTTTAAAGTGCTCATAAACCTGGGTCATTGCTTGCACAGAAGCGAGCAAAGCAGTGACTGGAAAGATAGCAATCTTGTAGCCTAATTGCTCTAATTCCGCTTTAGACAAGACGGGTGTTCTACCCTTTTCCACCATATTCGCAATCAAAGGATGGTTAGGGAAAGTTTTCCCTATCTGTTGCATTTCTTCTTGGGTCTCAGGAGACTCAATAAATAAGATATCAGCACCAGCACGTGCATAAGCCTCGCCACGTCTTAGCGCCTCATCCAATCCGAGGGTAGTTCTTGCGTCTGTCCTGGCAATAATTTTGAAATGAGGGTCAGTGCGCGTTGCGACTGCAACCTCGATCTTCTTTACCATGTCCTCTAACGGAATGACTCGACGACCAGGCGTATGTCCACATTTCTTAGGGAACTCTTGATCTTCAAGTTGAATAGCAACTGCGCCAGCAGCTTCATATCCATGAATGGTGTGACGCACATTAAGTAATCCACCGTAACCAGTATCGCCATCCGCGATTAAGGGAGTCTTTGCCATACCAGCCATTGCAGTGACTCGACCAACCATCTCGGTGTAGGTTGCCAAGCCAGCATCTGGCAAACCCAATAATGAGGCAACGGTGCCATAACCTGTCATGTAGAGAGCATCAAAGTTCATACGATCAGCAAGCCTCAATGAAACCATCTCATAAACTCCAGGTGCAACAATTAAGCCTGGTTTGCTTAATCGCTCATTAAATAAAGCTCTTTGCGTAGTCATGTATCTCCCGATTTCTATATTGGTCTCATTGCCAATTGATTGTTAAGCATTGATCTTCATGGCAGCATCAACTGCATCACCCAATACACTACACAAGAACTCCACTTCTTTAGGCTCTGATATGAATGGGGGGCCTACTGCAATAACGTCTCCTGCAACGCGCACTAAGGCGCCTCTTTCGATACAGGCTTCCAGGACTTTAAGAGCGCGCAGTCCAGGCTTACCTGGGATGGGGTCTAGCTCTACTGCACCAGATAAACCAAAGTTACGAATATCGAGCAACCCTGTTTTGCCTTTCATGGCATGTAGGCCATTTTCTAAAATGGGTTCCAATGCTTTTGCGCGATTGACTAAATCATCTGATTCAAAAATATCCAGCACTGCGTGACCAGCAGCCGTTGGAATGGGGTGCCCTGAATAGGTATAGCCATGAAAAAATTCAATCGCTTGATCTTGTCCACCAGCGGCAATAATGCTGTCATAGATATCACCGCGGACGATCACACCACCCAATGGAATCACACCATTCGTAATGGCTTTGGCAAAGGTAATCATGTCAGGGACTACGCCAAATCGATCAGCGCCAAAATTCGCACCTAGACGGCCAAAGCCAGTAATGACCTCATCAAAGATCAACAAGATGCCATGCTTAGTACAGATCTCACGGATTTTTTGTAAGTAGCCTTCTGGCGGAACGATCACACCAGTAGATCCTTGCACCGGCTCAAGAATGACGGCAGCAATCGTATTGGCATCCTGCAAAGCTACGATCTTTTCTAATTCATCTGCGAGGTGCGCGCCCCAAGTGGGCTGACCTTTTGAAAAAGCCATTTGTGAGAGATTGAGGGTGTGTGGCAAATGATCGACACCGGGCATCATCATGCTCGCAAACATTTTGCGATTCGATACCATCCCACCAACAGAGATGCCACCGATACCAACACCGTGATAGGCACGATCACGACCGATCATCCGAATGCGTGAGGCATTTCCCATCACCCGGTGATAGCCGATCGCAATTTTGAGTGCAGTATCTACTGCCTCAGAACCGGAGTTCGTAAAAAAGACTTTATCTAAGCCGGCTGGTGCCATTTTGGCAATGCGAGTGGCCAGACTGAATGTAGCCTCACTTGCCATCTGAAAAGCTGGGCAATAGTCCATGGTTTCATATTGTTTGGAGATCGCTGCACCAATACGTGGATCAGCATGCCCCAAGGGGGAGCACCACAACCCAGAAAGGCCATCAAACAGCTTCCGCCCATGGTCGTCATAGTAGTAAGCTCCCTTGGCAGACTGCATGATCTTGGGATGCTGATGAAAATAGCGATTTGGTGTAAACGGCAGCCAGTAAGCTGACATATCTACACCATTTACAGTTTGATTTGCTGCTGTCATGAGCGTCTCTTAGAGTCTGGTTGAAACATTATTTGAATATCCCATACTATATTACCCATTAACACCATAGACTCCTTGCGGACCATGAAATGACTATCTTTAAATCCCTTCTGTTGATCAGTTGTACCCTGCTTGGCTTTCTCAGCTCTGCTTTCGCGGCTCCAGAGACCGATTGGCCTAAAAAACCGATCGTCGCTATTCTCGCTTTTCCAGCTGGCGGCTCTACAGATATCTTTGCACGCAGCGTAACCGCCCCTTTAGCTGAAGCGCTTGGCCAATCTATCGTAGTAGAAAACAAACCTGGTGCTGGCGGCATGATTGGCTTACAAGCCGCCTCTAAAGCAGTGCCAGATGGCTACACGATTCACATTAGCGCTCTCACCAACCAATCGATTTCTTCGGCGCTATTTAAAAACCCGCCTGCTGATTTACAAAAGGATTTTGTACCAGTAGCTTTGATTGGAACGGTGCCTCACTTAATCGTCATCAACCCAACTGTTCCTGCAAAAAATCTGCCTGAGTTAATTGCCTACATTAAATCCAAGAAGGGTGACTTCAATTACGCCTCGCAAGGTAATGGCAGCCTCTCGCATTTAGAGTCCACTTTGTTTATGCAACGCATTGGTGCTACGGGTACCCATATTCCATATAAAGGCAGCAGCTTTGCTCTGCCCGACTTGATTGCTGGTAACACACTCATGATGTTTGACAGTGTCACGGCTTCTTTGCCCCATATTCAGAGTGGCAAACTGCGCCCCATTGCCATTGCTGCTGCAGAGCGCTCACCATTGATGCCCAATGTCCCAACACTAGGGCAAGACGGTATGAAGCAATTTGACGTGGAAAATTTCTATGCTGTTTATGTGCCGAAAGGAACGTCCCCAGCCATTGTTGCTAAGTTAGAAAGAGAGATTCGCAAGATTCTGACTAACCCTGACTTTAAGGCGCGTATGGCGGCACAAGGTATTCATCCAGAGTTTGCTAACTCAGAAAAACTCGCTGAAATTACCGCCAACGAAGCGAATAAGTGGGGGAAAGTAGTAAAGTCAGCCAATATCAAAGTTGATTGACCTTTTATTCTGACTACTAAATCCATGCTTATTTCTCCTCCTTTTGGTGGCGGCCGCGCCCCTGTTCTCGCCAGAAATACTGTTGCAAGCTCTCAGCCCTTAGCCACTCAAGCAGGTATTGAGGCGCTACAAAATGGCGGCAACGCCGTTGATGCCGCTCTAGCAACTGCTATTACGCTGACCGTTGTTGAGCCTACTATGAACGGTCTTGGTGGTGACAGCTTCGCAATTTTGTGGGATGGCACAAAAATTCACGGCCTCAATGCTTCAGGTCGTGCTCCTGCAGCATGGACTCCAGAATATTTTGCAGGTAAGACTGCGATGGATCTCATTGGCTGGAATACGGTCACAGTGCCAGGCATGGTCGCTGGCTGGATTGAACTCTCTAGAAAATTTGGCAAGCTCCCCTTTGCACAATTATTTAAGCGCGCCATAAATTACGCAGAAAACGGTTTTCCGGTTTCTCCAGTAATTGCGCGTCAATGGCGCGAAGCCATTCCGATTCTGAAAAATCAACCGGGATTTAGTGAATCATTTTTAATCAATGGCAAAGCACCTGCAGCAGGACAAATTTGGAAATACCCCGCTCAAGCAAAAACCTTAAAAGACATTGCCGCAACCGAAGGTGAATCTTTTTATAAGGGCCCTCTCGCCCAAAGCATGGTCGACTTTGCTAAGGCAACCGGCGGATGCTTTTCCATGCAAGACTTTGCTGATAACCGACCAGAATGGGTTGAGCCCCTCACCTTTGATTATGGTGACTACACGCTCTTAGAAATTCCACCAAATGGTTCTGGCATTGCCGCACAAATGGCTTTAGGAATTTTGCAAGCTGCCAATGTCAAGCAATATCCCGCCAATTCAGCACAGCGCATTCATCTACAGATTGAAGCTATGCGCCTGGCATTTGCCGATGCTTATGCCTATGTATCAGATGCACGCTCAATGGAGGTGCCGGTATCTAGCCTATTAGATAGAGATTACCTCGCAAGCCGTGCCGCCATGATTGATCACACTAAAGCTGGTAGTTATGGTGCTGGTGACCCGCACTGTGGAGGTACAGTCTATCTTTGCGCTGCTGATGAATCGGGCATGATGATTTCTTATATTCAGTCGAACTTTAAAGGCTTTGGTTCTGGTGTTGTTGCTCCTGGTGGTATTGCCTTTCATAATCGCGGTATGAGCTTTAGCTTGGTTGCTGGTCACCCCAATCAAGTGGCACCTGGTAAGCGCCCTTTCCATACGATCTTGCCTGCATTCCTCACCAAGGCTGGTAAACCTAGCATGGCATTTGGGGTGATGGGTGGCAATATGCAACCACAAGGTCATATTCAATTTGTCATGCGCTTTGTCGATGAATACCTCAATCCCCAAGCTTGTTCTGATGCTCCACGATGGCGTATAGATGACTTAGGAAAACTCACTGTTGAAGCATCCATGCCTCAAAGCATAGTAGATGGACTAATCGCAATGGGTCATGAAGTTGCTATACAGCCCGCTAATAGCTTGGACTTTGGCAGCGCTCAAGCAATTGCGAAGTTAAGCGAAGAGATTGACTCTGCCTATATCGCTGGTAGTGACCACCGCCGAGATGGATTAGCAGCTGGTTTTTAAGTTCTCACTAAATCGCAAAAGCCTCTTGCAGTACGCCAAGACTAGCTGTTAAGGTTTTAGGGTTAGCCTTCCCCACCTTTTTGACTAAGCGTGCTTTATCAACAGCTCTAATTTGATCCAAAAGAATAAGACCCTTCTTGCCATCATGCGTAATAGGCACTCGAAATCCTGCCGCCCTGCCCTTGCTTGTTATGGGAGCAATAATGACTGTTCGCAAATGGTCATTTAACTCTTGGGGTGACACCACGATACATGGGCGTGTTTTTTTAATTTCACTCCCAATTGTTGGGTCTAAATTGATAAGCCAAATTTCTCCACGAGAAACAATGCTTCTTACCAAACCCAATCTCCATCTTCATCATTAGAAAAATCTCCAAGCACTAATTTATCCTCGCCAGATTTTGCAAGACTTTGCGCATCCTGAGACCAATTTTCTCTCACGGTATTTTTTGGCTTGCTTAGAATGATTTTTTCTCCATCGACCGACATCTCAACGAGCTCCTGTATTCCAGATTGCTCAAGAATAATCTTTGGAATGACCACACCTTTAGAGTTGCCAATAGCCCTAATAGCCACCTGTAGTGGTACTCTGGTTGCAACATTAGATTTATAGCTTTTATTCATAGTAATAACAATGTTATTACATAAACCGAAAGAGGTCAAATAAGAGCGAATACCCCTATTTAGAGGGTAAGCAGTTCATATAAAACCGTTTGATCTCTTGATCACAGCTGACGTCTCTGGGCTCAATCGGTCTTTGCAGAGAAATCCCTTCAATCGTTTTACAGCGACTGAGTGCTACGTAGACCTGCCCTGATGCAAAGGCGCCAGAAGATAAGTCCACCTTCACCTTATCAAGCGTCTTACCCTGGCTTTTATGAATAGTGACTGCCCAAGCGAGCATTAAGGGAATCTGTACATAGGTACCAATAATGCTGGGAGAGATCTTGCCAGACATCATGTCATGATCGTAGCGATATGATTCCCATTGATGAACAGTAACTTCAACCGTATTGGAATATGGTCCGTTTTTAACCATCACCTTGACTTTATCGGCAAGCAATTCTCTAACAACCCCAATCGTGCCATTCACCCAACGCTTCGGAAAACCTGGGTCAGTTGCAGTGAACATCACCTTAGCGCCTACCTTTAGCGCTAGGTTATTTGCTGAAGGTAAGTTACGCTCATCAACATTAAACTTGCCGGTCGTTTTACCGGCATACACCTTAATATCTGAATCAATGGCACGCAATCCTGCTCCATTGATTTGATCTGCTCTTGCATTGGTGGTGGTCAGTGTGATCGTTTCTTCATCTACTGCTTGATTTGCTCGATAACACTGAGCATTGAGCGTATCGATAGCTTCATCGACATCTTGATTAATGCGGATGCGATTCAAAAGACTGGCAAAGTGCTCATCTTTTTGACGAAAGATCTTCGACAATTCCACCATGGTGACTTCTTTGCGATGCAGAGCCATTGCGCAAAAGAAATAAGGCCCCTCGTAGCCACGATCAGCCAGGACTTGCATATCACCGCTCGATACGACTGGCGGCAATTGAAATAAGTCCCCGACAAACATCACCTGAATACCCCCAAAAGGTTTGCCTTTTTGTGGACCGTTCTCACGTAAGAACAAGTCCATCGCATCGACCACATCGGCGCGTACCATTGAAATCTCATCAATAATGAGTAAGCGGATATCTTTATAAAGACGCTTATCACGCAATGGCTTGATATCTTCTTCTGGAAAAATTAAACGGGGTGGTAAACGAAAGAAGGAATGAATCGTCACTCCTTTTACCTGGAGTGCTGCAACGCCTGTTGGCGCCACCACGACAACGTTGCCAGAAATCGTTTCTCGGAGGTAACCAATCAGAGTTGTCTTACCAGTGCCGGCTTTACCGCTGACAAAGATATAAGGATCATGACGCTCAATGGCCTCTATTACCGCCTCGTAATCGGGGGTAACTTCAATTTCGGATGAATCTACTACAGGACTAGTCATCCCCTATTGTTTCACGGCATCGGCTACACACCGAAATCCGATATACACCACGGCAATATCACCTGATTTAGATTCGATATCAGACTCTTGCTGTCTTTCTGGGCCATACCACCATGAAGCACCGCGGGTGATGTATCCACCGTTACGCTCAGTAGCAGTCCACTCCCAAACGTTACCGCCCATGTCATACATACCATTGACACCAGGGTTAGTCGTTTTAGTGGTGACATGCCCTGTACCGCGATTCAGAGCCCCAGCAGGAGCTAAACCCTTATAGTCACCACAGCCGCTTAGGCAATGAGAAACTGCTGGTGTACTGCCACCTGGAAATGGGTAACGCTGTCCTTTGGTATATCCAGCAGGCGGATTCGCTCTTTGCTCTAGGAATGCCGCTGAAATCCACTCAGCCTCTGTTGGCAAACGTTTGCCGTAGTAACGACAAATTGACTCTGCTTCTTTTTGATTGAGATGCACTGCAGGCTCAAAATCTCCTGCAGGAACACCATAAGGTGTCTTCCAAGTCCACCCTAGCTTTTGCACAAAGCCACCTTCATAAGTAAGACCCCCACCATTCTTCTCGGCAGCACTCACAAACCCATTAGCAGCAAAGCCTTTGACATCAGCGATATTCATCTCGGTTTGATCCCAAATGAGATTGCCAATTTGCACAGTAGGAATAGAGGATGCAGGAGTACTTTGACCACTAGAGGGACGCAGCATGAAATACAGAGCAATGATTGTGAGCAATAGTCCAAAAAGGATTTGGTAAATATCAAACTTTTTCATATAGGAATGTGAGCTAGGGCAAAGAAACTATTCTAATGAAAGAATCTCGTTAGCACATCAAGTGATCATCAAAGAAAATAGCTTGTGCACCGGTATTCCAACGCATTAGCTCAATGTTTAGCAATAAAAATAAGAGCGATTTTTACCCAATTCTTTAGCCTTATACATCGCCTCATCTGCATGGGCAATTAATTCATAGGCAGAGCTGACATTATCTACCAGATAAATAGCGACCCCAATGCTCGCCGAAACCTTTGCGAAATAACCATTTAAGTTGTAGGAAGTAGTTAAGCCTTCCAAAACGCACTAGTTAGGGTAATTTAATGAAGGTTAATACCGATGAAGACCCATTACACGCTCAATGACAACACCAGTATTTTTTAGCGCGCATTTATTTGACCAGTAGCACTGCTTGCTTGGCTAAAACAGAGACTCTTTGAGAAACAGAACCAAGGACGATATCACTAACGCTGGAACGGCCTTTGGCGCCCATAATAATCATGTCAGACTTTTCAGCTTTGGCGATGTTACAAATCATCGTGGGAACATGCCCTAATTCGATGATGCCGCTATGCTTAACTTGAGATTTATCTAGAATTTTAAGTGCAGACTTCAATTCCTTTTGACTCATCTCAATTAAATAATCTTTCACCACTTGACTGCCGACATAGCGCTTCACCATACCTAGCGGATCATCGTCATGCACATTAATCAAGGTAATAGAGGATTTAGAGCGTAGATCTTTAACTAAATTGACTGCAAACTTCACAGCCCTTAAAGAATTCGATGAACCATCCACAGCTACAAGTATTTTCATAATATTTTCCTAGTCTATTGTTTACTTACTAATCATGGAGATCAAGAGTCATTAAGCTTCAATCACAACCAACTCACCTTGCTCAATCTTCTTTTCCATCTTGCGCAAGGAAAGATAGGCACGCTGCTCTTCGCCAATCTTGATCTCTAGCTCTCCAGAATCGTCTATGGATGCAGGGTACTCTCCAGCAAATAGCACCATGAAGCCAAGGTCTTGACCATCTGCTCCATGTTTGCGGGATAAGGTCCCTTGAGTAATGCGCAGTTTCATCATGTCATCCCAGCTATTATGTATAGCCTTTGAGTTGCTCAAAGCGCTGAAAGCATTCCTTAGCATAGGCTAATACCTGGCCATCGGTTGGATGATCAACCGTTTTAACGCCAATGATTTTTTTAGCTATCGCAGCATGATGTTCAGTAGCATATTTTTGTAGCTCGCCCTTCGCAAACCCAGGCCCCACAAGCAAGATTTCACTAACATCAGCGACTTGAGCAAGGATTTCGTCGAAAAAATGACGATCCTCGGGCGCATTACCGCTGCCTATAACATTGGCTTTATGGTGTAAGTGCGCTTGCTTGGCATTACTACGAATGATCTGATTGTGCTCTGGATCATAAAATAAGACATGGGCTTCATGATGATCAACCCAGATGACTGCATGGTTTGTATGCATAACTTCACTCCAAAATAAATAGCAATGCTCTGATATACAGTGATTCATGATGGGTTGATACAACCCTCCTTCATCACACCAGTGCAGTCTATTGGTAATTACTGAACCTTTTTTGATTTAAATCAAAAACGGGTCTATTTCTCGTTAGAAAATGCATCCTTAGACAGTGAGCATTAACGAGCATTAAACAGTATTAACGCCAGCATTTACCAATCAACGACTAAATTCAAAAGATCAGGAAAAACATGCTAGCTAGCTTGATATACCGCAGCCAAATTATCGAGAATGTAGATAAAGAGATGATTATGGAAGTGGTTAAAAATGCTAATCATCGCAATAAAAAGCGGGAGATTTCAGGTCTGCTTTTTTTTGATGCGCCTTTTTTCTTTCAGGTGCTTGAAGGCCCTCAAGAATCCATCAAAGCCTTGTACAGGAAAATCTTGCAAGACCCAAGACACAGCAATGTGGTGTTACTTGTAGATGAAACGATTAAAGCACGTCAATATCCGAACCTGGGAATGCATTTCCTGGATATTGAGAAGATAAAAAGTATCGATTTGTCGTTAGCAGAATATCGCGAGAAAAATCATTTGAATCCAGCAAATAATAATTTTGATTCTAAAATTGAGAAATTTATTTGCCAGTTCATAGAGTACAAATACAAAAGCAATCTGCGTCATGCAATCGCTAACGGATTGAAGCAATTTTCTTATCCCGTTATACAAGAACATTCAAACTGTACAGCAGAGCCTCCAAATGGATATGTATTTGCCTTCCAGTCAGTGATCGACTGCCGTCAACGAAAAACAGTATTCGTAGAAGCACTTGCTAGAGGGCCTGATGGTCAGGGCGCTAAAGAGTATCTCTCTAGCATGAGTCAGGCTGAATTCGCACACTATGACATGCACTCAACCGAAGATGCCATCAGTCTTGCCGCGCAGCTTGGCATTGAGAAACTCTCAGTGAACTTTAGCCCAAATACCATCTTTCAATCGATTGATACCGTAGATAAGCTAGGAGCAATGCTTGAGCGGTATGGGTTTAATCCTAATCAATTGGTAGTTGAGATTACAGAGTCAGACTTCATTGGAAATCATCATCTAGCACCAAATATCATTGCAAAATTAAGGGCCAGTGGTGTTGAATTAGCGGTAGATGATTTTGGCGCCGGTTATGCGGGTCTCTCACTTTTAGCTCAATTTCAACCAGACATACTAAAAATCGATAGTGGTCTGATCGGATCAATCTCATCAAGCGGTCCTAAGCAGTCTATTGTCAGAGCCATACATGACTGCGCTGATAGTTTAGCGATTTCGGTAGTAGCTGAAGGCGTTGAACATGAAAAAGACTTTCAATATTTGACCAGCATCGGTATTTCGCAGTTCCAGGGCCATTTATTTCATACCCCAAAACTAAATTCCTATACAGCACACCAGTGGTAAAAATAATTAAAGATTATTTAATTTAAAAACTATAATGAACTATGAACTCTGCACTCAATGGTCTCTCTAAAGTCTCCCAACACCCAAAGGCGGTGTGCGTGAACTGCAGCACTCGAAGCCAGTGTCTGAATGGCAAATTGACTACAGAGGAAGTCAATAGTCTGCCAGCAAATTTTATCATCCGTTCAACCTTACTGGAGGGGCAATTTCTCTATCGCAAAGGAGAATCCCTCACTCATGTTTATAACTTGAGATTTGGATCGTTAAAGAGCGAAATGATTATGTCCAATGGCATGAGACAAGTCACCCATTTTTCATTACCTGGTGAGCTTCTTGGACTAGATGGGATTGCCAATGGTAAGCATCAAGTAGATACAGTGAGCATTAGTAATAGTGAAGTGTGTTCAATAACGTATACCAACTTGAAAAAATTGACTAGCGAATTTCCAGCGCTGATGAATAATCTCGAGAATTCTTTAAGCGCCCTACTCAATACCACTAATGTCCATATTTTTGATCTAGTGAATCTGAATGCCACAGAAAAGTTGGCTGATTTCTTAATTGAATATGCCAACCGAATTAGCACCGTTGGCTTTGATCGCGATAATTTCACCTTACCAATGAATCGGGTTGATTTAGCAAGTTACCTGGGTGTCAAAATTGAAACTCTGAGTCGCTCTATTACCCAATTAGAAAAAGTGGGCGCCATCAAATCCACTAATCGTCATATTGAATTCGTCTCCAGAAAGCCGATATTTGAGTTTTTAGATTCTGCCTTCCTAAGAGAAAAGCATAATTCTAAAAAGGGGGCAGCACCTACCTATCCTGAGGGCTTTGAAAAAAGAAAAGTATAATCTTTTTGTCCGCAACACAAAGCCTAGCTTCAGAAATTTCAAGTGCTATCTAATCTTTTTTGATCTATATCAAACTGATTTCAATATTTATAAGTGAGCATGTAAATTCAATAAACCCAGTGATATAAATAAAACTTACGCAACATGATCAATCACTGTCAGGTAAAAAAAGGGGGGGGCTAATGCAATTATTGGCATTTTTATGCTACGCACTGTCCTTTCTGTTTCAAATAGTTGCGGTTTATATCTGCATTACCCTCACCTTTAAGATTGCTGGGGCGTTTCGTTGGGCATGGGTCTGCCTTACGATTGGACTTACCTTGATGCTATCAAGAAGGATATTCCCGGTGATTGATATCTATACAAGCGGTAACTTCAAGCTAATAGACGCCTTTTTTGCATTAGCAATCTCAATTTGCATATCTGGTGGCATATACGGCATCACCAAACTCATTGAATCAGAAAAAACTAAAAATCAAGTCCTTTCATTACTGTCTGCTTTAGATCCCCTGACGAATTGTCTTTCTCGTACGGAAATATTTTCAAAAATTGCCAATGAGATTGAGCGCACTCTTAGAACGGGTAATACTTTTTCAATCCTGGAGATTGATATTGATTATTTTAAAAAAGTGAATGATCAGTTTGGCCATCAAGTTGGCGATGAGATACTAATTAGCCTAGTCAAGCATATTCAAGAATCATTGCGTGACCTGGATATTCTGGGCAGAATTGGGGGGGAAGAATTCTTAATCTTGCTGCCTGAAACGAAAGAAATTGAAGCTCTACAGGTAGCCGAACGCATTCGTGCCCATATAGCTAGCATCTCACATCACACCAGCTGGAGCGAGCCCATACAAATCACGGTGAGTATTGGTATTACTAGCTTTAAAATTTCTGCTTGTATTGGCAGCAATAAGCAAGAACTCTTAAAAGAATTAGTTCACAAAGCAGATCAAGCTATGTATCTGGCAAAGGACTCTGGTAGAAATTGCAGCTGTGTCCTATAACACATCATTAATATACTCATAAGAGATGCATCAGCAAAAACAATATACACGCTCTGATTTATCCAGAATTTCTGTCATTGTGATGAAAGAGAAAGGTCTTGAGCCTGATTTTTCAAAAGAAGTACATGCTCAATTAAGCACTATCAATGCACCTGGCGTTGATGATGACCCGAAGATACAAGATCTGACTCACCTGCTATGGTGCTCCCTGGATAACGATGACTCTCGAGATCTAGACCAGCTGACCACCTGTACTGAAATCGGTAATGGCTCTTATAAAATATTCATCGCAATCGCTGATGTCGATGTGCTCATTAAGAAGAATACGCCCATCGATGAGCATGCGCGATTTAATACCGCATCAGTCTATACATCAGCACGTATTTTCCCGATGCTTCCGGAAAAGCTGTCAACCAATTTAACTTCACTGAATTTTAATGAGCCTCGCTTAGCCCTGGTTACAGAGATAGTGATTGGTAATGATGGTGATGTACAGGGTTCTACCATTTATCGCGCCAAAGTATTGAACAAAGCGAAGTTGGCCTATGATGCTGTCTCTAGTTGGATTATCGGAAACGCACCTGCACCCCTAGGCATCACCTCTGTGCCAGGTATGGATATCCAGATCAAAAACCAAGACCAGATTGCGCAAAAACTGAGAGTCAAGCGACATCAAGCGGGATCATTGCAATTGGAAATATTTCAACCTAAGGCCATTTTTGAAGGTGAAAGAATTATTGGCATCGCAGAGCAAGAACATAACCGTGGCAGACAACTGATTGAAGAATTCATGATTGCCACGAATGAATCGACTGCTCATTTTCTGCAAAAAAAGGGGATTCCATCCCTGCGCAGAATTGTCCGTAGCCCAGATCGTTGGCTCAGAATTGTTGAGCTTGCGAAGCAATATGGAGAGGCGCTCCCAAACGATCCAGACTCTAAGGCCCTCTCTGAGTTTTTAGCGAAGCGGCATCTTGCTGACCCCCTACGCTTTCCTGATCTTTCATTAATCGTAGTCAAACTCATGGGTCCTGGTGAATATGTTCTTGAGAACCCTGGTACCGAACCGATAGGTCATTTTGGACTCGCAGTGCAAGACTACATGCACTCCACCGCTCCAAATCGCCGCTATCCTGACCTGATTACTTTGCGTATGCTCAAGCATGCTATTGCCAATCGCCCCAGCCCTTATGATCATCAGGAACTGTATTCCTTAGCACTTCACTGCACGACCCAAGAAGATGCTATCCGCAAAGTCGAGCGCAGAGTTCGAAAATCTGAGGCAGCTCTCTTTCTGGAACCCTATATTGGCAAAGATTTTGATGGCGTGATAACTGGGATTACTCCCAATTATGGCTGGGTCAGAATTTTTAATCCGCCAGCAGAAGGCATGTTATTAAAGCTTCCACGAGATGCCTCGATCGGGAACAAGTTACGCGTGAAGCTGGTATCGACCGATGTGGAATTGGGTCATATTAATTTTATGAAGACCGCTTACTAACACTGTAATGCAAGTATCGTGATTCCTAGCGGGCCTTGATGGAATCAACCAGAAATCAGAATGTCTGACTCTAATTAAAAGGTTAAGCTAAAGCAGTCGGAATTTTGTAACCCTTCTCGCGAAACAAGGTCAGGCAAGCATGGACGACCCTCTCGTCATAGATTCTGCCACTACCCCCTTCAATTTCGGCCAATGCCTCTTCAATTCCAGGCGAAGTACGGTAAGGACGGTTGCAGGACATTGCGTCCATGACATCAGATACAGCTAAGATGCGGCCTTCTATACTGATTTGATCTCCCTTCAATCCATTGGGATAACCACTACCATCAAGCCTTTCGTGATGCTCCAATACAGAGTGAGCAATAGGCCAAGGGAAAGTTACATTTTTCAGTAAGTCATAGCCCGCTTGAACATGATTTTTCACCAAATTATATTCTTCCGGCGAAATCTTGGTAGGCTTACATAGGATCTCAACAGGAACAATAATCTTGCCAAGATCATGCAAGTAACCAGCCACCATGAGACCCTCTTGATGAATGCTATCTAAACCCATCTCCTGAGCAATAGCTTTAGCCAAATCACCTACATGCTTTTCGTGTCCAGCAGTATAGGGATCTCGTAATTCCACTAACTGTCTTGTGATGTCTATGGTTTCCATTAAAGACAGTTGTAGCTTTTCATTGTGGATAGCTTCAAGTTTAGAGATTACTAATTCAGTAACAATTTTGGCCTTATCATCCATAATGACTACTAACTCAGCTGCTCTCCTGGCTTTCTCTTCGTTAGCAATGACTAACTCTGCTGCACGTTTAGCCTTCTCTTCATTGGCAATAATTAGCTCTGCTACTCGTTTAGCTTTTTCTTTATTTTGAAAGGCGAGCTCTTCGTTGGCAATCACTAATTCTGCAGCTCTTTTCGCTTTCTCACTATTCGCAATCACAAGCTCCGCCACACGCTTAGCCTTTTCGATATTGGCAAGAACCAATTCAGCTACACGTTTAGCCTTCTCTTCGTTTTGGAAAAGTAGCTCTTTATTGGCAATAACAAGATCAGCAGCCATATGTGCTATCTCATCATCAGTCGTTACTATTTTTTTCATTTGAAACTTAATCATAGGGTGGCAGTTATTATTTAAGTTTAAATCTTATTCTCATGAGAATTTTGACTTATATCAATAATTATTACTTTCTCAGATGTGATTGATACTGCTGTTACTAAAATCAAACAGCGTCATGGTACGCTCTATGATACAAAGTTAGTAGCTGTCTATTTAAGCTGTTTGCAGAAAAAAGATTTGCTATTTCAGAAGTTAAATCGGCTTAGAACGGAAAAATTAACTCTTCCATGAAGTAGCGATAAAAATAGTTGGGCCCTAAAAAGCCAGCCGATTTTCCATAACCCGCCCTAGTCTTAAAGTAGAAGTTATTTGAAGCTACAGGACTAGTTGCTGCTAACTCATATAGCTGAGTAGTAGTACTGGAATCTTGACTCACCTTTTGCCGACCAACCCCTGCTGTACCACTCAGCATCCAGCCAGAGATTCTTTTTCTTGCGCCAAAAGCTACCATAGTTTCACTGTAATGATCTGGATTGAAATAGTTATTCGGCACTGTTGTGTTGCTATCCCGATATTGCCTATAGCGCAATTGTGCAGTTAAGCCGTAATCCGGCACTAAATCATAGATGAGCTTGGCACGAACCATAGGTCTTGTATTGGTGTCTGAGAAATACATATTACCAACCATCGCAGTCGCTGTGACACGCTCAATTACTTGCTGCTCGACACTAACAGCACCCATAGTGTAGTAGATGCCATTATTGAGAGAATTCTGTGTCTCAACGCGATCTCGGTTAATTATTAGTTCTGTCTTGGTAGAATCAGTCACCCTAAATCCGTAATTACTATCAGTGGTAATGAGTTTATGACCATTCTCTAGGTTGTAGCCAAGATTAACGTTATAACCAAGTCCCGTTCTTGGGTTAATCGCTTTAGTGAGTATGGTGTACACCTCTGCTGAAGAATCCCAGCCACCTTGCGTAAAGTAATTATGTTGGTAGCTAATCCCAGTATATTTTTCACCATGCTCATAAAGCGGTAGTAAACCAGCATTGTATTTATAGGTAGAGAAGCCTTCACTATCTGAGGCAATATAAGTATTAGGAGCTGATATTGCCATCTTAGCTGAAGGCAACCCTTCAGCATTAGCAACAGATATGATTAATAAGATACTTAAAGATGACTGGGCAACCATTACAAAAGATTTCATTTGGTTCCCCAAGATTTACGCAGCTTAAAAATTTCAGAAAAATAGCCGTACACACATGCTGGCTGCAAAATTAAGCCGTAGGCTAATACATAGAACATAAAACCTAAAATATTAGCCCTCACTTTAAGGTTCTGTTCGTTGAACATTGTCTTTCCCTTCAAATACATTTGCCAGTTAAGAAGAAATGCCATCGGCAAGAGAGACAAAGTCATCGGGCCAACAATCCAGTAAACACCAAAACAAGCCAATATAATTCCGGGTATAAATCCAAAGGTAAAGGCAATATCCATCAATGGAAATAAGGTGTTCCACCACACGTAAAGAGTTGAATATCTTGGCTTAAATAAGATAGATGGATTTTCTTTGAAAGCTTCAATTAAGCCTCTAGACCAACGGCGCCGTTGATGAATAAATTTACTTAAGGTATCTGGGCAATCCGTAAATGCTAGGGCATTCTCGGCATGCCCTACCCTATAGCCAGCAGCAAGGATTTTCCAGGTAAGCACAATATCCTCACCAACCATTTCAGGCCACCCACCCAAGTCCATCACTGTTTCTCGGTCATACAAAGAAAATGCGCCTTGGGCCACCAAGGTCCCCTGAAATAAGGACTGAATTCGCTTGATCGTAGCAATCCCCAAAAAATAATCCCACTCCTGCGCCTTGGTAATCCAATTTTCTCGAGAGTTTCTTATTAAGATCTCGCCAGCAACTGCTTTGGTATTCACTGGATCAGAAAGATAGCGACCAACCAGATTCCTCACTCCATCTTGCAGAATATAGCTATCTGCATCAATAGAAATAATGATGTCTGTTTTGCATTCTCTTAAACCATGATTAAGTGCAGAAGCCTTACCCCCATTGTGACCTAAATCAATCAATTCTAAATTTTGGTGCGAAGCCTGAAGATTGCGAACAGAATCAACGGTTTTATCACTTGAGCCATCATTAATAACAATAATGCGAATACTCTCTGGATAATCCTGTAAAAAAATTCCTGATAAGGTTGAGGCAATTGATTTTTCTTCGTTATATGCAGCGATCAATACCGTTACAGGTGGATACTTTTGCTGATCAATGACTTTTGGTCTTTTATCCAAGAACAAGGCAATCGATACAAAGGCATTCATAAATCCAGGAATAATGGCAATAAAAGTAATCAGGAAATAAGCAGATATGCTACCTATTTCATTACTAAGATCCGAATACCAGGGCTGGGAATACCAAAAGGAAAAACCCATCCAAGATAGGGCAAAAATGAGGGCTAAGAAAAACTTGCTCTTAACTGAAAAATACAAAAGCATTCCATCAAAAATTTATAATCATCGAGAATACTACTTTATGATCTTGTTTTGTCGTTTTAAACAATAAACCTCAGCCTGATTAAGCTGCTTGGGATTTGATAGCAAACCGTCCTAAAGCCGAACAAAAATTCCCTAAAGATGGTTTAAATGCTCTTTAAAGCCTAAAACAAAGGGTTATTGATTACCTACGTAAAAAAATAAGCCGGTATTACAAAAATATAAAACTATTTAATACATATATAAGTTAGTATCAATCAAGTAAGTATATGTAATGAGAAGCGGTGTTAAATATATGCAAAACGCTTCAATTCTGATAGTCGATGATGCCCCTGCAAATCTTGAATTATTAAAAGCCTTACTGGAAAGTCGTCACTATAAAGTCATAACAGCCTCTAGTGGTGCTCAAGCTCTTGCAGCAATTAAAGACTCGATACCAGATTTGGTAGTGCTCGATGTGATGATGCCAGAAATGTCGGGCTACGAGGTATGCCAAGCCATTCGGCAAGACCCAAAGACAATGTTATTGCCAGTGGTCATGCTATCAGCGCTTGATCCAGACCTTGAAAAGGTCAAGGGCCTAGAGGCTGGCGCAGATGACTTTTTAAGTAAACCAATTCGTCAAGCGGAATTGTTCGCCAAGATTAATTCCTTACTCAGAATTGCCAACATCCATAGAGAATCCGAAAAAAATCTAAATCTTTTGGAAACCCTGACCAAATACGATCCATTAACAAAATCCTTCAGTCGCACCGAAATCCTTCATCAACTCTCTATTGAGATTGATCGCTCACAAAGAAATAAACACTATTTATCTTTAATGGTCATGGATATTGATTACTTTAAAAATATAAATGATCAATATGGACATCAAGTAGGAGACGAAGTTTTAGTTAGCCTCGTGAGACATATCCACACAACCCTTCGCTCTACTGATTCCATGGGCCGTATTGGTGGAGAAGAGTTTCTCATTCTTTTGCCAGAAACCAATATTGAGGGTGCAATAGAAATTGCTGAGCGCCTTAGATCTGATGTCGCTAAAGCAACATTTAAAACAAGCTTATCCATACCAATGCAAATTACGATGAGTATTGGATTAGCAATGCTCAATCCACATCATCATCTAAATACAGCTCAAGATGTTCTGCTTAGTGATCTAGTTAATCAGGCTGATATGTCCATGTATGCAGCGAAACAAAATGGTCGCAATCAAATTGCTGCCTAATTTGAATTTTTAAACAAAGAACGGATACGGCATGAAGCTTGGCACTATTTTAATAGTCGATGACACACCTGAAAATATCGATTTACTAAAAGCGGTATTGGAAAGTCACAGCTATGAAATCAAAACAGCCTCCAGCGGCCTCCAAGCACTTGCATCCATTAAAGAATCCATTCCCGACTTAGTGGTGCTCGATGTGATGATGCCGGAGATGTCCGGCTATGAGGTATGCCAAGCCATTCGACAAGACCCAACGACGATGTTACTGCCGGTAGTCATGCTATCAGCGCTCGATCCAGTCCTTGAAAAAGTCAAAGGTTTGGAGGCTGGAGCAGATGATTTTTTAGGTAAGCCCCTAAACCAAGCTGAATTATTTGCCAGGATTGACTCCTTACTCAGAATTTCTAATATACGCAAAGAATTAGAGCAAAAAGTTGTACTACAGGGAAATGAAATTGAAAATTTGAATAACCTCAAGCTATCTTTGTCACCCGAAATCTCAGATATCATGGTTGATGAAAACCAAGTAAATACCGAGGAATCGCATCGGAGTGAGGTGACGATGGTTGTCATTGAGTTACACAACTTCGGTCAGTTTGTAACAGGTAGGCAAACCGAAGAAGTGGCAATCATTTTAAGTGAGGTGCATCAAGTTCTCGGTAAACTGATTGGTCAGTTTTTTGGTAAAGTTCAACGCTTCTCATGCGATGAATTCGTGATCCTTTTTAATGATCCTACCCCCATCGATAACCCCATGTTAAATGCAGCAAGTTTAGCCAAACGGTTTAATACTGCATTCACCAATCTCAAAATGCGCTGGGCTCAAAAGGGCTATAGTGAGCCTTTATTTTTGAGCATAGGTATAGCCACAGGTTATGCCACGCTAAAGATGACAAAAATTCATGATAAAGAGTTTTATACCGTACTTGGAGATGTCAGAGAATTTGCTTTGAAGTTATGCCATGAGGCAGAAGCAGGAGAAGTTCTGATTGATGCCCGTACCGCATCCAAATTAAAAACAGATTTAGCGCCTGTTCGTCAACGCTCAGTTTTTTTAGACGGTAGCCAAAAAATCGTGGATGCATTCAAAATTTAAAAATCAAATGATCAGTTGATAGCAACGACTTGCATATGAGCGAATCAACTATTTGATGCCAGAAAATGAAAGGCTAGCCAATACTGATTAGGTCACCCTTTTGAATAAAACTCCTCATGGAGGCTCTCAGGGAATTTTTTGGGGCGAACGACGGGGCTCGAACCCGCGACAACCAGAATCACAATCTGGGACTCTACCAACTGAGCTACGTCCGCCGTTGTAGAAGAGGAAATTATATCCTTTTTAGGAGAAATCCCACTAAAACAGCCTTAATCTGCGGTTTCTAAGTCAAAAGCAGCCCAATCGCCAAGGCATAAGCTGGCATCTAGAAAGAAATCTGCAATGGCTGCTTTGCTCTGCACTTTAGCTAAAGCATGATGATCCGAGAGGCGTTGACGCCAGTAGCGCGACCCTGCTCTGCCGTGAGCTAAACCCAAAATATGTCTTGTGAATGCGCCTATATAAAACGGTTTTTGTTTTGCTTGGCATTCCTCAAACCATGACTGTACTTGTCTTACCAACGCAATCTGTATACGATGCCATTCAGTTTCACTAAAGAGATAACCAGCGGCATCTCCATTCGTATTTATCAGATCATCCCAACCCAACAACATTGCCGGGAAGTGATACGCCGCCCTACCCACCATGAAGCCATCAAAGTCATCCCAATGTCCAGCAATCTGTTCATTGGTTTCTAGGCCGCCATTCAGCAAGACTTTAAGATCAGGAAATTGTTTTTGAGCATCCAATCTGAGTTTGGCAGCCACTTCATAATGTAGCGGTGGTTTGCTGCGATTCTCTTTCGGCGAAAGTCCCTTGAGCACCGCATTACGTGCATGAATGGTGACTTGACTAGCACCTGCGGCAGCTACTGCCAATATAAAATCTAAGGCAAATTGGTAATCTTTTTGTGAACTTGCTGCATCCATCGTATCCAAACCCAAGCGATGCTTCACTGAGATCGGAATATCCACCGCGTTCTTCATTGCTTTAACGCACTCAGCTACTAAATTAGGCTCAGCCATCAAGCAAGCACCAAAGGCTCCGCGTTGCACTCGCTCTGAGGGACAACCGCAATTGAGATCAATCTCATCATAGCCCCACTGCTGTGCCAACTCAGCTGACCTTGCTAAATCATTAGGCTCTGAACCACCTAACTGAAGTACCACTGGATGTTGATCCTGTGAATAATCCAAGTGACGTGGCACATCGCCATGCATCAGCGCTCCTGTTGTGACCATTTCGGTATATAAAACTGCCTCTTGAGTGAGCGTCCGATGAAAAGATCGGCAGTGACGATCAGTCCACTCCATCATGGGAGCAACTGCTAGGCGTTTTGGAATGTTGATCATTAACTTTAATTAAATGGCTATATTCTCGATTTTAAATGTATCAGGGCAGCCGAAGCTGCCCTAACTCTAAAATCCTCGCAGATTAGTTACAACTTATTTAGAAAGTTTTGCCTCTAACTCAACAGCCAAATCAAGAGCTCCCATGTAACCAGACTTGAGGTGAGCTGGTAAATCAGGGTCTCCAACCATGGCACCCAATGTTTCCACTAGACTAAATACAATGCCCTTTGCAGCACCAATTGCAATCGACTGGTTGGCTACTGCTTCATCAATATGATTGACGGCATCTAGGAAATAATCGTGACCTGGCAGGCCATCAGGGCCTAACTCTGATTTTGATTCCGATTTTGATGCTTTTGTCATAACGCTCTCCACAATTGATTAAAAGTAACTAGCTCAGCATACCTCTAGTATGCGGAGAAATCATGTCAGCATGTGATTTAAATCATCATCATGAATCAATTTTGACTACTTACTGAAGATTCTTAGCTTGTTTTCGTATTCACCCAGCCCACGAGTACCTGCACTGCCTCATTACTAGTACCAAGCCAGGCTTCTTGATCAACCCTGGGGTCACCAATCACACTGGTCAGTTTTGCACTCATCGCTATCTTCAAATCCTCTGGCGGCTTTACTCCCTTCCAAGCTAATAGCAAGGCATCAGTAAAGAGTGCTTTCACTTCAGGATAGCGAAATTGATTTTGTGCATCAATGCCCCAATCAAATGCTAGATGGATATAGTCTGTTTGCCGTCTTTTTTCTTTAGGAAATTTCAGCAATTCAATGAAGGCACTTTTAGCAAAGGGAGTGGTTGTAAATCCGGGCCAGAGATCAAATTGATTGATCCACCCCATTAATCCGCGTTTTGTTTTAAGGATCGACTCAGCTACCAAACGCGGGCCATCAGCAGTATTAAAACAATTTAACTCATGCGCTAAGGATTTCAGTGGAGAACCAGATTTAATGGCACCGCTGGTAAAAAAACGCTGTGCTGTTTGAGCCAGCTTTTCAAACACGGGATCATTTAGCTTAAAGTGATAGAGATAAACATAGAATAGGGGCTCAGCCCATTTCATCGCTCTTTTGGCAATCTTCAGAGAACGAGGAAGATGCATCTCGAAGTATTCGTTTAAATAATCAGCTCGGGTGGA
The DNA here is from genome assembly GCF_035012965.1 of Polynucleobacter sp. AP-Sanab-80-C2. Lineage (NCBI taxonomy): Bacteria > Pseudomonadati > Pseudomonadota > Betaproteobacteria > Burkholderiales > Burkholderiaceae > Polynucleobacter > Polynucleobacter sp. AP-Sanab-80-C2. The sequence goes on along the minus strand of NZ_JAYGQS010000002.1, from coordinate 251,205 downwards.
TAAGCTGCGCTCTGGCTCCAGCCAAATCGCATAGGGAAAATAACGCCAATAGCGTTGATCGACTTGATGGCCCGAGAGCTGCGCTAAGGAAAAACGAATAAAAGTGCGCTCACCCACTGCAAAAATATCCGGTGGCAGACCAATTCTTTCGATTGATATTTTTTGTGAAGCAATACTTTGTGCAGCACTAGCTAGCAGAGGAAAATCTTCTGGTAATGCTGCTAAGTTCATTTTGGCAAAGCAATGGGCTTACTGTTAGAGCTTGGAGCAACAGTAGCTGCAGGCATGATGGGCGCTGTTTGAGTTAGGGGAGTCGATGGACTGCTAGCAGCATCCAAAGCATCTCTCGCCGCTTTGCCTTTTTTAGAATCGGGTTTGAACGCCAAGATAAAGCGCAACTCTACCCGCCGGCTTTTTTCTGCATCTTCTAAACCAAAGCTTTTGACTACCCGCTTATCGGCATAAGAGCTAATACCAAAGACATCTAACTTGCGTTCATTTTGATAGGACTGAGGCTTACCTTCAGTAAGAACTTCGTATACCGCCCGCGCACGATCTAGGCCTAAGTGCCAGTTAGTGTAATTGCCTTGTTGAAGTGGCTTAGAGTCAGTGTGCCCTTCAATGAATATAGTTTCAATTTCGGCTTGCTCATCATTGGGTGGGCAGTCTAGTGGTCTAGCCGCTCTTTCAGAGTGAACATAGCAAGGCAGAATCTTAATGAGGGACTCTCTAGCCTTTTTTAAGGTTTGAGTTGAATTGTCATTCAGGACAGCACTATTAAATCCAAACAAGGCATCTGCTGGTAGACCAATAACGCCTGATTGCGGGTCAATCACCACATTCAAACCTGCTTCTTTAAACTTTTGCCCAATGATCAGCACAGCACTAGCCAGCGGATCATTCACACTCTCACCTCTTTGAATAGAATCCACTCTTTGAGAGAGCATCACTACCATGATGATGAACACAAACAATAGACCGATCATCAAATCACTCGCAGAGGCGAGATAACCCGCCTCTTCAACCCGTTCAGCTTGCTTATTATGACTAGATGGCAAAAAGATCATTGCGATACTCTAACTTTACTTTAGATTTGATTAGGTTTTGGGCAATGATTCAACAAAATCGTCCATCGTTTGCTCTAGGGTCGTAATGGTGGTGTGGATCGATGTAATGGCCTGGGCTAATTTTTCATCTAACTTAAAGTGCAGCTGCACTACCTTATTGGAATAATCTGATACTCCGCTAGTTAAATGATTGACGGTTTGATCAATCGAACTCTTAGTCGATTCAAACTCGGTGCGCAAAGAACTGAGCGCCGCACGAGAAGCGTCAGTGCCTAGCTTAATTTCATTAACAGCATCTTTAAGGGCACTCGACATCGCAGGAATACCCACCCCAAACTCTTTGCTAATGACTTCTTGCGAGGCCACTGTGCCATCTAAACTGCGAGCTATTAAACCAAGAGACTCTGTACTCGACTGAATTTTTTGCACAAAAGAGTCGACATTCACAATGACTTTATCAATGCCGTTTACCGAACCGATTAATCCACCCAAGACAAACTCTAATTTGGTAGCCCCTTCACTGGTGAACTCTTTTGCTCTTTGCAAACCAGACTCTAAGCCAAGCATGGTTTCATTAGTCTTAGTAACCGTTTTTTCGAGGGCATTAATGGCGCTTCCAAAAGAATCGCCAGCCTGGGCAAGCGAGACTCCAGCGCCTACCCCAGCAGTATTGAGTTTTTCAGTCACTTCAACCAAGGTTTTTCTGAACTGCTCCATCTCTTTTGCAGAGTCACCCTTAATCGCCTCTAAGAATTTCTCCATAATATTTTTCAGAGCTTCTTCATTAATGCGACTAATCCGCTCTGTTAAGTTATCAAAAGCGTCAATCAGCTTGACACTGAGATCGTTAAATAAAGGCTCGAGAGCATTACCGATTGCTTTAGAGATCGAGAGTGCAAAATCTGTTTCAAAACGTTTTAATTGATTTACTTGTTCACGGTTTTGCTGCAGCATTTCATGGAACATGCCTAGCTGTGCTTGAATGACTGCTTGCGGGGCATTATCAGGAACGATTGTTCTAAGCTGAGTCTGTAAATCATCAATCGATGCTTCTAACTTTTCCAGCGTGAGCTTGGCAGCCCAGTTCCAGACTAAGGAAGACAGCAAGCCAGCAATCGAGGTAATGAATTTTCCACCAGCTGTGGCAATCAAGCCCTTGAGCGCTGCATCGCGAGATTCTTGATTGCCTGTCATTGCCTGACCTGCATCATTTAATGCTAATGCCAGGAATATGAAGGTAAACATCAAGCCCACACCAATCAAAATATTGGGCATGGTTTCATAGAGCGAGAGATTAATTTTTCCCGCTAGAATGTTTCTGGCCGTCCAAATATCTGAGTAGGGTTTCAGGCAGTATTGTTTAGACCCCAAATCCCCTCGAATCGTAATGAGATTTCTTTGACTCTCTTGGAGTAAATCGATGATACGCGTATTGCTTGTCGACCCAATAGCTGTTGTGAAAATATCCCTGCCGGCGGCATCCTTGCCATTAAGCCCAGTAGCAAGATCTTTAATTTCAGTGCTAGATTGAGAAATAACCTTTGACCAAGACCAATACAAAAAGGCAGCGATGAGAAGAATTCCAATTGCAATGCCAATGGGGAGGTATAGATTGACTGGTGTTTGCATGTTTTAGCAGAAATAAAAAGAATCAGAAGATGTTAATGGATTAAATATCAGAGCAGTCTGGAGTTCAACTGGCAAGGGATTACGCATCAACTTCCCTTACAAACACGCTTCATTACAACTAGGCCAAGGGTGCCTTCAGCTACAGGCGCAAAGGGATAAGGGTGCTTATCTTGATAAATCATATTGCCCTCCCCCATTGGCTCAGAAAACCATTTAGTCGAAAGCGCTCTTTGGAGGTCTTTTTTGCAGTTGTACTCAATGTAAGTTCTAAAAGATTGGTAGGAATACTTGTCTTTATCGACAACTAATTCCTTAGCTTCATTGACTAATACTTTGACCTTGACTAGGCCTTTATTCCTTTGTATAGCCTGAGCATCTATATAAACAGAAATATCTTGATTGGCGGTCACCTTAGTCCAATCAGCGTAGGCCAGGCCAGCAAACATCATCAATACAAGCAACAAAAATCGTTTAATCACGTGCCAACCCTTCGCAGAAATGACTCCCTAATGTATTGAAGATACCTAGCATGAGTTTTTGCTTAAGAGATATTTAAGTAGGGGTTGAGAAACCAATATCCAAATCCCAGCGCTGCAATCAACAATACTATAAAGACGGCGAGCTTAATAAATGATTTAGATGGAGTAGTTTTGGGCACCTCAATGCCTTGGATTGGCAATTGCGCAGAGGTTTGCTTGCCAATGATCTTTTGAATCAAGCTAGGTCTCTCAAATTTAAGCTCATTGATCATTTTTTGAGCCAACATAGCTTCAATCTCTTTCAGCTCTTTTTGCTCTTGCAGTGTTTGCTCATCTTCTAGCACTGCTTGGCTTGCATCAAATGCTTGATCTTCAGGTAGCCCCAGAATTTTGGCAACCTTTTGAGCGCTCGAATACTTGATGAGCGGTGAATAAAATGCGCCCTGCTCTTTACCTTCAATTTGACGAATTTGACTATTCGACAGAATGGCTTTTTTTGCTAACTCCTCGACCGACAAGCCTAGAGTTTCTCTAGCATCCTTAAAACGCTCTCCCAGTATTTTGGGCAATGGATTTTTCTGCTTGTCGGACAACAAAATCTCCTTAAAGGGTTAGCAAATCATCGATTGCTTGCCCAACAACGCCATCGCCAAATCAATTGATGTCGAATCAAATTTATAGCAGTCATGACCATCAATAGTGGATATGGAAAACCGGATCCTGCTGCACATTGCCCATAACAATCATGAACTTAGGATAGTGTATACACTAATTGTCACAATGCAAGTATTTCAATTGGATGACAATTTTTAGGTTCAGCATGAGTGATCGGGCGTTCAACGGCCTCATAGCTCTTGGCTTGATTCCTCAGGCACCGAATTGGCGTTTTCCCAAACATCCTCTTCAGGTGCAAACTGGGTTTGGGCAACGAAGTTTTTGATCGCCAATAATGAATCTTGGGCAACATCATCCAAGGTAACCGTCTTTAACTCATCGGCGCACAGGTGGCGACATTTTTCCAGATCACCCACTTCTGCCGCTTCAGCTAGAGAGAGCAATTGCCCCAAAATGCCTGAGCGATCGACAATGGCGTCAACCACCACACCGGGAAGATTGAAGTGCGATAGCAACTCACGTGCTGACTCATCAAACAGATTATCAATTAAGGATAAGCCGCCTACCAAGAAGGCTAAATCGCTAGAGCCTAAACCGCCACCTGCACCCAACTTGGTTGACAGAGATTCCATAAAGAACGCTCGCACACAAACTAGTTGCAACAAAGGTGTAGCATCCAAAGCCACCTTGGCCTTAGCATCTGCATAAAGCAAAAGCTGCGTCCAGCGAGTAATCCGCTTGACCCCAGAGATCACAGCAGCATCTCGGATATTCTCAGGCTTATCGCGCTTGCGACGCGAGTCAATCTCTGCAATCACCATCAGATGCTTAGAAACGACTGGGTTAGCCTCAATTGCAGTCACCAAGTCTTTTAACTCTGGAGAAGAAAGTAACAAGGTCAAGAGCTGTAATAACTTGCGATACTCCTCACCTCGATGCAAAGAAAGCTCAGGATCGGGCTTAACAAAGTAAAAACCTTCAAATGCATCACAACCTACATCACGCGCCTGATGAAATTCTTCTGGCTCATGAACGTTCACTGCAATAATTTGTAATATATTGGTAGCACCCTTAGACTTTTCATCGCGCGGCAGTGGAATGCCTTTGCAGTAATCAATCAGACTGGATGGCTTAGCGACTTTTTGTAGATCCAATTTGATATAACGAAATTTGGGCAATATGTCATCAAGGCCATCAAAGACTTCGGTCAGTCCCGTTAATACGAATTTATAGCCAGCACTTCTCAGTCGCTCAAGCTTTTGCAAAATTTCAGGAACGGGGGGCTCGCCAGAATCATCAAGATCTTTCTTGGCCTCAGGATCTTCTACAGCTTCTGCAGCCTGACTTGCTTCTGTCTTGATTGCCTCTAAGATCTCTGCAAGATGAATTTGCAGCGGAAACTTAATCGCCGGAAAACCTCTGAGTTCATCACCTAGTTGATCGACGCGAATATCAATAAAACCTAAATGCTGACCTAGAGATTGGGTGACACCCTTAGTCTTGAGGGAATAAAAGATTTCGGGGAGAGTGACCTGGGTCACCTCTTTTCCATCGTCATCTCTCAGGTTGGCGTCAGTCACCTCTTCTGGGTAACTTACTTCGGCTTTAGGGTCCTCAGCTAGGCGTTTAGCAATTTGTGCCAATACCTCATTACGATCGTTCAGCCGTTTAGCTTTGAGTGTGGTACCTGGTCGAAAGAAAAGCTCATACCCAATAATCGCTTGTTCTCTATTGATGATGGGCTCACGTCCAAGATAAGGATTTTCAGGCGCAATTTTCTCAGGCCCCCTGGGAGCCTGAATTGGTTCAGATTGCGCTTTTTTCTTGAAGAGTGCCATAACTAAAGTAATAAAAAAGAGTAAAGCATTAACCTCATTTTTACCACAATTGGCTCATAATTTAGCCGTTTATCTGCACTAAATCCGAACCCTTTTCCTCTTTGAGGTCATATCCAGATTGGCTTGATACCCTCTTCCAGGGAATGGCTTGGACCCAAATCAAAGATGAGGACTACATTGATCATAAAATACAGAATAAAATATTTTGAAGTATCCAATTCTTCAATTGAATGAGAGCGCCTCAATGAAAAAATTAGTCATCATCATGCTGTGTTGCTTTAGTTCTGTAGCTATGGCTAATTGGTTAGAACTGGGTAGCAACGATACCGCCGTGATCAAGATCGATACCAGCACGATTAAACGTAACCCCTACTCCATTCAAGCTTGGGTTTTATACGACCTTAAGAAACCACAACAAATCTTTGAAGGCGATAGAGATTTTTATTCTGGGGTAGCGCTTTACGAATATGACTGCACAGAAAATAAAGCCCGTTTTCTAGAAAAATATGCCTATACCGAAAAGAATGGGGAAGGTGATCGCATCTTTTCATCTAACAAACCAGAAAATTGGATCAGCATTCCACCCAATGTATTAAATTTCAAAGCGTTTACTTATTTGTGCAGACCTAAATAAGCTAGCAAGTTTGTTTAGACATTCTTTATTTACGACGCTCTTGGACCAATACCAGGTCAAAACTAAAGCTTGATCCCTGCCCTTCAATACTGTGGATATTGAGCTTACTACCCATCAGCTCCAAAATACGATTGCCAATCGTCAAGCCCAAGCCCGTACCTCCAAAGCGCCGAGAGATTGATCCGTCGGCTTGAGCAAATGGCTCAAGTACTTTTTGTTGAGCCTCTTGTGAAATACCAATCCCGCTATCTTTGACGGTAAAGCGCAAAGTCAATGTGGAATTCTCTAGCTTAAGCGTCTGAATCGATAGATCTACTGAACCTTGCTCAGTAAACTTGATTGCGTTACCAACCAGATTATTAACTACAAGACTGAGATTAAAAAAATCACCAATCAATTGTGTTTTAGGTTCTAAGTTGCAAATAAGATTCAATTGCAAGCCCTTAGCCTTTGCACTTTCTAAAAATAAAGCACGCACCCTAGTAAAGAGGTCTTCAATGGTGAATGGCGCAGTATTAATATGCGCCTTATCGGCTTCTAATTTAGAGAAATCCAGAATGTCGTTCACAATCTCAAGGAGTAACTTGGCTGAAGATTCAATGCCTTGCAAATACTCTCGAACTACCGGGCTTAAGGGCTCATACAAGGCCAAAGCAGATAAGCCAATAATCCCCGTCATAGGAGTGCGAATCTCATGAGACATGTTCATTAAAAACTGGGTTTTGATATTGAGTGCAGACTCAGCGTCGGTCTTTGCCTGCACTAGCTCAGTAATTTCCCAATTAGTGCCGACCATCCGCAGGGGTTTATTGTCAGCATCTCTTTCTACAAGTGCTAAACCACGAATAAAGTGGATGCTACCGTCGGGCCAAATCGTTCTAAATTGAGTATTAAATTCACTAGCCCCTTCGAGAGCTTTGGTAATTGCCGACTCCGCACTCTCCCTATCGTCCCGGTGAAGCCTCTCAGCCCAGTCAGCATAGGTACCCGTAAACTGATCCCGAGTAATGCCGTAGAGCTTGAGCATTTGCCCATCCCAAACCAAGCGATTATTAAAGAAGTCGTAATCCCAAATACCGACACCACCCGCACGAGCAGCTAGCTCTAAGCGATTCTTGGTTTCAAAAATAATCTTTTCGGATACTTTGCGCTCAGTGATATCACGCTGAATCGAAACCCAATGGGTAAACCAACCGGATTCATTGGCAATCGGAAAAATATTGAGCTCTTGCCAGAACTCTTCACCATTTTTTCTGTAATTTAAGATTTCTTCACGAATATGCTTCCACTCTCCCAGAGCTTTAAAAATTCTGTTTTTAGTCTCCGGGTCAGATCTTGGCCCTTGAAGCATGCGAGGATTTTTTCCTAACACTTCGTGTGGCGCATAACCTGTTTCGCGTACAAAAGCTTCATTCACATACACAATGCGAGGCTCTTGATCGTCAGTGGGAATATCTGTGATCACGACAATATCATTCGTATTCGCAATCACGACGCCAGCCAACCTGACAAATTCCTCGCGATCAACAATGGAGAAAGAGGGATCCTCGAGTAACTTCGCCGCTTGATTGCTAATATCGGGGGAATGATTGGAGCTAGTCATAAGGTCGAATTATAGATTTACCCACCGATTTGGCAAAACTTCATTCTAGAGCAGAAATTCTGGCGAATGAAATGTATAACTTAAGCAAGCGAATTTTGCAGCGTAGATGAAATAGTATTGAGAAACTCTTTAAACCCGATAGGTTTTTCAATCAGGCCATTAAAACCAGAATCGATGATTGCCTGCTTGTCATCTTGCATCACTGAAGCTGTAAAAGCAACAACGGGGATAGCGGCATAACGAGCATCAGCACGCATCCATTTCAAACAATCAAAACCACTCATACCTGGTAGCTGGATATCCATCAACACCAAATCTGGGCGCTGCTTTTCAAGTTGTGCTTGCAAGTCCTCGCCACACTCAATTTCACTAGTCTCATATCCAGAGGACTGCAAAATATCTTTGGTCAAGGTTAAATTGAGAGGGCTATCATCCACAATCAATACATGCTTCATTCAGAAACTCCCGACTCTACCTTGGGGATGAAGAAGGTAAAGCTTGCACCTTCTCCTAATACAGAGTCCAGCTTGAGCCAACCATTTTGGAGATGAATGAGACGCTTCACGATCGCTAAGCCAAGACCGGTACCTTCCATCTTTCTGGTGTAGTCATTTTCAACCTGCTTAAATTCTTCGAAGATCTTTTCCTGGTCCTTAGGATCAATACCAATACCTGAGTCCTTGACAACAATCTTGATGCCGGCATCAGTAGATTCAGCTCGTACAGTAATGTCGCCACCCTCAGGCGTAAATTTGACAGCATTGGTCAGTAAGTTGAGCAAGATTTGCTTCATCTTGCGCTCATCTGCATAAACAAGATTTTCACCCTCGCTAATGAAGACATTTAGCTTTAACTTGTTCTTCTTTACTCGCTCTGAGACTATAGCCACGCAAGATTGAATCGTTTTATTGAGCGAGAAGATCTCTCGAAACACTTCTACTTCACCGGATTCAATTTTAGATAAGTCGAGAATATCGTTAATTAAATCGAGCAGATGTTTGCCGGAATTAAAAATATTCTTTACATATTCTGACTGCTTGGTATTGAGTTCACCAAAAATCTTTTCTTTCAGAAGTTCTGAGAAACCAATAATAGAATTCAGAGGTGTTCTAAGTTCATGCGACATATTGGCTAAGAATTCAGACTTATGCCGATTGGCACTATCTAATAAAAGATTGCTTTCTTGTAAGCGAATTTGTTTATCCTCGAGCTCTTGAGTACGCTCACGTACTTTGTGATCTAAATCGCGATTCTGCTTCTCAATAATTTCATTGGACTCCCTCAAGGCACTTTCAGCCTTACTAATTTGTAGTAACTCATTATGAATTTGCTCATTGCGATTCAGAATCATTTTGATGAAAATGAATAGCAAGACTAAATTAAGAATAGCAATGAACCAAATTGCAGAAAGTGCTCTCAGCCAAGTCTTCAGAAAAATATTGTCAGCAACTACTGGAGTAACGATGAAGGGGAAATTAGCCACTCGTCTTGGAGCTACGATGCGTGTATCTGAAAGATTGTCCTGAATGGCTCTTGGGGAATTTACTTCTGCAACTACATGATCAATTTTTGGATCCGACAGCAGTTTATAAGTACTACCAGTCAAAATCTTTTTACCGATTAAATCATCCTTGAAAGGGTATGCCGTCATTAAGGAAAAATCATCCCGATACAATGAAACAGAAGCGCCATCGCCTAGATTGCTAATCACCTTTTTGTAAAATTCAGAAAAGTTTTCGGCTGACACGCCAACCTGCAAGGTGCCTAAAAAATCACCGCTAGGGGTTTGCAATCTTTTAGCAAGATAAAACACCCACTTACCAGTGCCTTTATTTTTGACAGGTAGACTGAAGTAAATTTTACCTGCTGGGTTATCTCTTTGCTCCTGAAAATAATCACGCTCAGATAAATTAATCGGAGGGGGCGGATAAGATCTCGAGAAGTTCACTAAACGACCATCATCGAGCGCAATAGACGCCACATCAATTAAGGGATTGGAGCCAATCTTTTCAGAAAGCAGTAAATGAACCGATTTCTGTGCAGCATATTGCTTAAATGTTGCTTCATTGGAAAAGCTACTTTGCGGTAAGGCACTGTAAATACTATTGAGAGCGACTTCTGCAGAAATAAACGTTTGCGCAGCATGCTCCGACAACGTGAGAGAGATATTATCGGTCTGCTGCTTCCAATCAGATTCAGCATTGAACTTCAGATAAAAACTAACAGCAATCGCTATTGCAATAACCAATAGGCCTAACGCAACGCCAGAGGCAATAATGACTGAACGATTATTTTTCAATTGGGCGGCTGCAATCAGGGGAAATATTCTCAAGCTCTAGCGCACTAGTTGCCAAAATGGGCTATGAGTTCTTGCTCTACTACCAGCGCAAGATCTTTGAGATGCTCTTGCTCTTTTTCGGAAAAGGTTCTCGGCTCAGTATCAATAATGCAAAGCGTGCCAGCAGCAAGACCGCCAGGAAGATAAAGCGGGATACCAGCGTAGAAACGAATAAATGGCTTGCCAACGACCAATGGATTATCTTTAAAACGACTATCCTCTAGCGCGTTAGGAATGAGAAAAATACCCTCACCTAAAATTGCATGGCCACAAAAGGAAATATCCCGTGGAGTTTCTGAGGCATCCAAGCCGCAGCTAGACTTAAACCACTGCCGATCTTTATCAACCAATGAAACCAGTGCGATAGGCACATTAAATACTGAGCGCGCTAATTTAGTAACTCGGTCAAAACGCTCTTCAGGTTCAGTATCCAAAATTTCAAGCTGACGCAATCCAGCCAGTCTTTCTGACTCATTTTTTGGATTTTCAGGTGTCTGCACCAATTACTCCTAATGAGATAAATTGCAAAAGATGGCTACTGAGAAATTTTGAACGCTTCAATAGACTTATCAATGTCTTTAAACATAATAGATCCACGGGGTTTAGCACCAGAATCTGCATTTAAGCGGGACTGAGTGCGCATATCCAAGAGGATTTCACCAGCCTTGGCTTCGCGACACAAGCGAGAAACGATTTCAGTGACAGCCCCAATCGCGGTATAGTCTTCACGACCCTCAAAACCCATCATACCCAAAGTTGCAAAACCAGTAGCAACACCAACTCCTAGCGATAAGGCTGGGTTATAGCCCTTTTGGCCCCATCGTACTTTGAGGTTAGCAAAAGCGGTTTGAAAGCGTTTAGCGAGATTGATAGCCTGCATCGGAGCGTTATCAACTGGAATGGGATCGTTGAAAAAGATGACGATTTCATCGCAGGAAAAACGCTGTACGGTGCCATTAAATTGACTAATGAGCTTACCTAGGATTTGATGAAACTCACTCAAAATAATCATCACTTCCTCTGGCTCTCTATCCATTACTAAGTTACCAAAGCCACGCAACTCAAAAAAGGCAATAGTAATTTCTTTGCGATGGGGCTGCAGCAGACCCTCTTGCTTGTCAGAAACTATTTTGGTAGCGACATCAGTAGGTAAAGATCGCTTCAGCTTATTGAGGCTTTCAATTTCTTGAACTTGTTGTGCAACCTTTTTTTCTAAATCTTGATTCAGTTGCAGCAGTTCTCTATTTTTATCGGCGATCTCTTTTTGTAAACCAGCGATCCGTAACAAAGAATCTACACGGGCTAATAATTCTGCTTGATTGATGGGCTTACTTAAAAAGTCATCGGCACCTGCCTCCAAACCTTTGACTTTCTCTGTTGTGGGATCAAGCGCTGTCAGCATCACCACTGGCAACAATGCAGTTTGTGGTTTGTTACGAATGGCTTGGCACACTTCATATCCGGACATCTCTGGCATCATGACATCGAGTACCACGAGGTCGGGAATGGATTCTTCTATTAACTTGAGAGCCTCTGCACCACTAGAGGCTGTTTTGACGGCATAGTCACGACTCTCCAATACAGCCTTTAGTAAATCAATATTTTCAGCGGTATCATCAACGATTAGAATATTGGTAGGTTTCATAGCTTAGTGACTGATTTATATAGGTATTTTAGATGGTGTGAGGGCTCATTTTCTGCGCCAATCTATTATATTATCTTTACATTGCCTTGATGCCGTTTTGAGGCTGCCCTATGCAAGTTACTGGAGATCACATGCAAAAAGTATTTACCATCCGCGCAGAATGGGACAGCGATGCCAGCATTTGGTCGGCCACCTCCGATGATGTGGTGGGATTAGCAACCGAAGCTGATTCAATTGAAGTCCTTTTTAATAAGCTCTCTTCCATGCTTCCAGAATTAATGCTCTTAAATAAACTGACGGATCAAGCTGAAATTGTGTATGAAGTGCTGGCCCGTAAATGTGCTACGGCTCACATTCCAACTGAGGCGTAATCATGGCTAAAGTCATCGGATCCTATCGGGGAAACTCTTTTTCTACAGATTTAGTTGCAATACTCAAAGAGGCTGGCTGCCACTATCATGCGCCAGCTCACAGAGGGAATCACGATATTTGGTTTTCACCAGTAACCAGTGTCTACTTCCCCTTAGATAGCAAAATACTCTCGCACCATACTGCTAATGCGGTTTTGAAGATTGCTGGCCTGCCCGAACAATTTGAGGCCCATCAAGATGAAGATGCTGAAGATAAGACTGAGTAACTAAATCAATAGTTCTTGTGCATCAAAAATTTTGGATGCGAATTATCTAAAAATCGCTAGTAAGGAGGATGCCGCGTTATTCATCTGCGAGATCACCTGAAAATCTAGACTTTGTTGCGTGCTTAAAGCCTGCAAGCTAGCTTGCAAGGCAGTCAAATCAATATTCTGAATATCATCCACTGTTTTCTGTGAACTGGTGACCAATTTAGTACTCTTATCTAGTGCGCTATTGAGATCTGTACTAGCAGCTGACAAAGATGCTTGGGTAGAAGAGATTTGTGAAATAAATTGATTGATCAAAGCGATTGCTTTGGGTGCATTGGCTTGCCCAGAAACCATCTGACTGGCAGTCACGGTTGCCATTGGTCCATAGGAGGTTCCCGTTAAGGTCAAAGTACTTCCGGTACTGACTCCAGTAAAACCACCTACGAATGTGCCACTGAAGGCTCCAAGATTTGAGCCTGGCTCTCTACCCGCAGTAATTTTGCTAGCAAATAATGAAGCGACTTCAGAGGGCGTTAAGTTTGTATTAGCAGTCAGCGTCAGACCACCAATTGTTGCACTATCACCCGCATTGAGATCATACAAGGTGACCGTCTGAACGGCACGAACACCTAATACACCATTAGAACCAGCAGCTTGCGTAGTGACATTTGAAGAAGTTAAGGCAACTCTAGCAGTCACACTACCACTCACGCTCACCGTACTCATTGGCCCATAAGAGGTACCTGTTAATGTCAATGCATTGCTTGAGCTGGTGCCATTAAGACCTGTCAATGAACCCGTAAAAGATCCTTCGCCATTCAGGGGATCATGGGGACTTGAAGCAGCAGTCTTATCTGCAAACATTTGCGCAACTTCTGTTGCAGTCAAATCTTTAGCAGCAGTAAATGTCAACCCGCCAATAGTTGCAACATCGCCAGTGTTTAATGCATTCAGGCTCACTGTTTGCTGTGCGTAGACACCCGCAGTGCCATTAGAACCAGCAGCTTGCGTAGTGACATTTGAAGAAGTTAAGGCAACTCTAGCAGTCACACTACCACTCACGCTCACCGTACTCATTGGGCCATAAGAGGTACCTGTTAATGTCAATGCATTGCTTGAGCTGGTGCCATTAAAACCTGTCAATGAACCCGTAAAAGATCCTTCGCCATTCAGGGGATCATGGGGACTTGAAGCAGCAGTCTTATCTGCAAACATTTGCGCAACTTCTGTTGCAGTCAAATCTTTAGCAGCAGTAAATGTCAACCCGCCAATA
>NZ_JAYGQS010000002.1:235507-237366 GCF_035012965.1 Polynucleobacter sp. AP-Sanab-80-C2 | reverse complement strand
TATCTGCAAACATTTGCGCAACTTCTGTTGCAGTCAAATCTTTAGCAGCAGTAAATGTCAACCCGCCAATAGTTGCAACATCGCCAGTGTTTAATGCATTCAGGCTCACTGTTTGCTGTGCGTAGACACCAGAGGTTCCAGCAAAACCAGTAACTACAGTTGTAACGTTAGAGGATGATAAGTAAGCGTTATTAGACGGGATACTGCTCGAACTTCCACTAACTGATATTGCACTCTGTGGCCCGTAATAAGAACCAGTAATTGATAAAGCACCGCTTGATATAGACCCTGGGGTAAAGGAAGCTGAAAATGAGCCGCTGAAATATCCGCCTGTAGGTGAGCTAGTATTGCTACTCATTCGCGCAGAGAAATTATTTGCTACGGTAGCTGCATTTACAAACGTGTTGGCATGAAAGGTAAGGCCACCAACAGTAACGCTCTCGCTAGAAAACAGATCATGAAACTGCACAGTTTGTTGAGCATAGGCCCCGGCTTGGCTATCAGTTCCAACGGAAATGGTCGTTACATCAGACGCGCTTAAAGCAGTATTTCCACTACCTCCGGATACAGTTCCAGATGCGGGTAATAAATCCCTAGGGCCTGGACTAGAAGCATTTGCAGAAAGTTGTCCAAGGGTTACGTTGTAGTTATTTAAAGAGAATTGCGAGCCATAAGTAAAACTAGTACCGCTAAAGGAGCCAGCACTTGAAGGCGGATCTGAGTTGTATTGCTGTTTATTTAAAAATGCAATCGCCACATCTCTTGCCGTCATACTTGAATTTGCGGTAAGAGTGAGACCCCCTAAAGTTTCAGTCTCGCCAGCAGACAAGGCTCGCATCTGAATCAACTGCTGGGCATAGTTGCCTGAGCTTGAGTAGTTACCTGTTACAGAAATAGAGACATCTGAGGACTGAGTAATGGTTGCACTTACAGTTCTACCACTAACCTCCATTGTTCTCGTACCAAATGAAGTTCCATTTAGAGATAGATTTCCCATGCCAGATGATGTTGCAGTAAACCCACCCGAGAACGCATTCAAAAATGTACCTGAAGAACTATTTGTATTTGAATTAATTTTAGCTGCAAAAAGATCAGCAACTTGAGTTGCCGTTACATTAGAGCTCGCTGTAAATGTCAGGCCTCCAACCGTAGCAGTTTCACCTGCTGCAAGGGAATGCAATACAACCGAAAACTGGGCAGCTGAAGAAGGACCTCCGGGAGCAATAATGGTTATGTCACTAGCACTCAATGCAGGCCTAATAGCGGAAGACAAGGTAGAACTTACGACAATTGCACTCATCGGCCCTACTGCGTTTCCATTCAAAGTCACAGTACCATTACTATTGTCAACGGCGCTAAAACCACCTATGAAGCTATTATTAAAATAGCCTCCTGTAGGAGAACTACTAGGGTTATTAATTTTTTGCGCAAAGACTGCTGCTACTTCGGCTGTCGTCAAACCAGTATTGGCAGTAAATCTTAAACCACCAAGAGTAGCAGTATCACCAGGCGCCATAGCATTCAAGCTAATGGTTTGTTGGGCATAAGAAGGTGCTACATAGGTCACCCCTGTTCGGGTGCTAGCTACATTCGCAGAGGTGATTGCGGTAGTTGTACTTGCAATATTGCCGCTAACCGAAATCGAGTTTGGCCCAGTTGCTGTTGCAGTAAAGGTCACTGCATTACTAGAACCGGGGCTCGCTAAGTTATAACCACCTTGAAAGCTATTAGTAAAGTTGCCAGCAGCGCTATTGCTACTATTTGTAATCTTTTGATAAAAAATACTGGCAACCTGAGACGCTGTTAAATCACTATTTGCAGTAAAAGTTAACCCACCTACAGTTGCACTATCACCTCTC
>NZ_JAYGQS010000002.1:0-235410 GCF_035012965.1 Polynucleobacter sp. AP-Sanab-80-C2 | reverse complement strand
CTCGCTAAACCATTAAAGCTGATAGTTTGCTGCGCATTGGTAGGTGCTACGTAAGTCACCCCAGAGATGTTGCTAGTGATATTGCTGCTGGTGATTGGGGATGTAGCGCTGGTAATGTTGCCGCTAACTGACACTGGGTCTCGATAGCCTAAAGGATTACTCGTAAATCTCACTGAACCATTGGTAAGATCAGTGGCATCAAAGCCACCCATAAAACTGTTCGTGAAGTTGCCGCCTGTTGGAGTGCTACTAGGGGTATTGATCTTTTGCGCAAAGGCTGCTGCCACTTGCGCCGCACTTAAATCACTAGTGGCAGTGAATGTTAAACCGCCTACAGTTGCACTATCACCTCTCGCTAAACCATTAAAGCTGATAGTTTGCTGCGCATTGGTAGGTGCTACGTAAGTCACCCCAGAGATGTTGCTAGTGATATTGCTGCTGGTGATTGGGGATGTAGCGCTGGTAATGTTGCCGCTAACAGAAATAGATTGTGGTCCAGTGATAGATCCAGTGAAGATCACCGTGCCACTGCCATTATCAGATGCAGTAAAGCTGCCTGTGAAGCTATTTGTAAAAGTACCGTATGCAGAGGTACCACCAGGGGTATTTACTTTTTGAGCAAAAACGGTTGCCACTTGTGCTGCAGTTAAGTCTCTATTGGCAGTAAATGTTAAGCCACCAATGGTTGCACTATCGCCATTAGCTAAGCCATTAAAGCTAATGGTTTGTTGTGCACTTGTAGGATTGCTGACAGTAGGTACGCCATCTACTACCGTAGTGGGAGTTAAATTTTGAGAAGCAACTGCAAAAGTAATCGCATTTAGAGCTGTTTGCAAACGGGTGATATCAATGCCCTGAATTAAAGTGGTTTGGTTATTCACACCATCGGTGCCGCTGACTACCGATAAAGTCTGATTACCAGTGAGTAAATTATTGCCGTTTAAGCTGGTCGTAGCAGCAATTTGCCCAATTTGTCTATTGAGGCTAGCAAATTGAGTAAACAAATTGGTCTGATCAACTGAGTTAAATAAGCCATTGGATACTTGAGTAGCCAAACTCTGCATTTGCGCCAGAATCGATGAAATTGAACTTAAGCCTGTTTGCGTAATATCGATGATGTTGTTGGCGTTAGTGATATTGCCTTGAACAGCGTCTTGGCTAGTGGCCTGATTAGATAATCTAGCAACGACACTAGCTTGTTGTTTAGATAGTGGTTGCTTGCCATCAGCAATCTGCGTATGCGTAGCTTCAAGACGTGCCTGAACATCATTGACTGCACTTTGCAGGCTAGATGCTAAGGTTGTGATCGAATTATTCATACGAACTAAAAAAACACAATAAAATTAATGGCTTAAGTAACTAAGCCATATTAATTAATTACTGTTTTTTTAATGGTTAGAAAAAAGGCACTTAATAGCCTTAATTCCTAAACTCTTCGAGAAATGTTGCTTTGAGAGGGCTTTATTGCTGGGTAAAGCCTATTGAATTAGCTTGTCTTGTTCAGTTAGGCAGCTAGCAGATACTTCTTGTTCTTCTGGTACTTACCTGCTCTAGAGGGCACATTGCACAGATTGCACTCGTACTCTTCGTGGAGGTCATACACATCAACCACAAACTTGCCTTTACAACATGAACAAGTTTCAGTTTTCAGGAGTTTTTGCTCTACAAAACGAATCAGTGTCCAAGCGCGAATCAAACTAATGACTGGCTCATCGCTGATCGGATGGTCATCAGCCTGCTCAATGATGTGATATTGCTCAAGGTAGAGCTGATATGACTTAATGAGTGCCTGAATACCGGTCACACCAGTATTTTCTTTTAAGAAATTGTAAATATTGAGAAATAAAGAAGAATGAATATTCGGCTGCCAGGTCAAAAACCAATCGGTTGAAAATGGCAACATGCCTTTGGGGGGCGAGATTCCCTTTAATTCTTTATAAAGCTTAGTCAAACGCTCGCGTGATAAAGAGGTGTGTGACTCCAATAACTGTAGACGCGCACCCAAATTAATTAACTGAATCGCTAATTGCAGCTGCTCAGTTTCACCAACAATGCTTTTGACTTTCATGATCTAAATTCCGCTTTCGTTATGAATATTGCAGAACTTAGGCAATGGCTTCGGCTTTTTGGCCGGCCATCAAAATAGAACTGTGGACGATAGATTGGGATAAACCCTTAGTATTTTTGGTCAGCATACCCAACATAGCAGCATCGTCAAAGCGGAAGCGCATCAGCATCATGTTGGAGCTGGCCAACTTAATCAGTTGAGAATTGCTTAAATCCCCAATTAAATCAGCGATATCCATACTCACGCCAAGGCGGAAAACAGCCTGCTCCTTGTCTGCTTGAATCATCTGTTGAGCCAGCATTAAATAATTCAGATTCGCTTCACGAATTTCTGTCATAATGCTTTCTTGTGATTTATCAATCAGTTGCATGTTCTATCTCACTTAATTTATGCGATTTAGTACTTTCGCGATGGATGTAGTTTGCCCGACCCATTTTTTTTCTAAATGAGATAAATGCTACAAATTTAGTAAGGAAAATACTTACAAATATGTATAAAATCCATTTTGAGTAGGGATTAATGAGCGGCAATGTCGTGCATTTGATCTTAGAAAATGGATAAAAGAATGGCTATTCAAATAGCCAGCAGAAGCCCGAGCCATCAAGCTAGGGCAGACATGGAGACTAGATTTTGTATACGCCGCAAAGCATTCAAAACTTAGCTACCAACAAAGATTTGGGTACATTGCTCTACTGCCCTGCTCTGCAGCCTGTAAATCAAGATCAGCAGATTTACCGCACTCAATTCACAGCAAATAAAGCGTGAAGTTGTGACTATAAACAACACCAATTCTCCTGAGGATTTAAAAAATCACCACCATTTGGTGTTAGCAAGGTCTCAAGTCCTGATTGTTGAGGACAACCTCATCAATCAAACCGTCATAAAGCAATTTTTAATCCGCGCGGGTGCTCGTATTGATATTGCTAGCAATGGCCAAGATGCTTTAGCGCTATTAAAGACCAAGCATTACGACGCAGTCTTAATGGATATTCAGATGCCCGTGCTCGATGGCTTGCAAGCATGCAAACAAATTCGAGAGCAAGAACATTTGAAGTCCTTACCCATCATTGGACTCAGTGCAGGGGTATTTGCAGATGAAGTTCAGCAATGCTTTGACCACGGGATGAATGACTTTATTAGCAAACCCATCGACCCAGACAAGCTATATCAAACATTGGTGAGTTGGATTTCGCAATTGAAGGTCTCCGATACTGATTTGCATACTTCCTATTCAAGCATGGCGCCCGATCAAGATCTTTCCGACGGCCCCCTAGGAGAACTGTCTGGATTTAACCTCAAAAAACTAGCCCTCTTCATGGCTGATATTTCTTTGACCCATAAACTTCTGAATCTCTTTGCATTAGATTGTCGCGATTGCAGTGTGGGTCTTCAAAATGAAATTGCCATGAATGATTACCAAGCTGCACAAAGTCGTATTCATGGATTTAAAGGATCTGCAGCCACGATTGGTGCTGAAGCAGTTTTTGCTGCCGCTGAATTTCTGGAGGCAGATTTAAAGCTGGGTCAACTCCAAACAGAGAACTACCACCATTTTTTAGAGATGCTCACGACTACGCGGATCAAAGCAAAACAATATCTTGATCAATCGGAAGCGCGCTCAGAGCGCACTACTGTCAAGCAAGATCTCCAAGATAAGCTACTGCAAGATCGCATTATTCTTCTCACTGAAGATAATGTGATCGCACAAGAGGCTCTCAAAGAATTTTTAGAAATCTTTGGGGCGAGCATTGACGTGGCCAGCAATGGTCAAGATGCTTTAGAGCTACTCAAGACCAAGCAATACGACGCGGTGTTGATGGATATTCACATGCCTGTATTGGATGGCTTGCAAGCATGTAAACTCATTCGACAACAAGAACATCTTCAGCATTTACCAATTATTGGGCTGAGTGCCAGGGTATGCGCAGATACCACTCAGCAATGCCTTGATCATGGAATGAATGGCTGTATTGCTAAAACAGTTGACCCTCAAGAGCTAGTCAAGCAACTCGCTCTTTGGATGAACTAGAGACTTATTTATCTAGTCTTAATTTGCCAGCGCTGCACGTGTAGTTCAACTCGCGCACAATCGCTGCACTAATAATTTGATTGCTTGGGTCAATGGCTTTGACATTAATCACCAGCTTATTGGGCATGTTGAGATAAGTGCCAACAATCACCTGGCTAGCGCCAACCTTGGTATTGCCAGTCTGACCAATCTTACGAGTCAAAGATACAATACCGGTATCACTGATGCGAATATCTTTACCAAACTCAACTTGC
The DNA here is from genome assembly GCF_035012965.1 of Polynucleobacter sp. AP-Sanab-80-C2. Taxonomy (NCBI): domain Bacteria; kingdom Pseudomonadati; phylum Pseudomonadota; class Betaproteobacteria; order Burkholderiales; family Burkholderiaceae; genus Polynucleobacter; species Polynucleobacter sp. AP-Sanab-80-C2. The sequence goes on along the minus strand of NZ_JAYGQS010000002.1, from coordinate 231,059 downwards.
ACAACTCTCTTGCCTGGTATGCGCGCTAGATAAGTACGCATCATTTCGCTCATCACCAAGACATTCGGCTCTGCTTTGAGTGTATTGACATTCACAAAATCGGCAACGAGCAATACGCCGTATTCATCTGGGCCATTAGGATCAAACTTAGGTAATGCCGTATTCAGTTCGGTTGCCATACCAGATACCAGCGCAGTCAAATCGGTTGCTTGCAGCTTATCTTCAAACGTGAGGCATTGCGCATCACTGCGACTGGTAGTGCCGCAAGCTGTCAGACCCAATAGCGCGCCGAGCAAAACAATGACGAGAGGGAGGAAAGTAAAGCGAGAGGCAGGACGAATAGACATATCGATTCAGAATATCAATAAAAGTCGTATTCTACTAGTGGATGCTAGTGGGATTAATTAGTGAGATTTAAGACTGTCATGGTTGGCGGTCTTGGAGGACCATCCAACAAATGCGAGATCAGACGATCAGCAGGCAACTTCACTTGGGCTGTAGACACTACCGCGCCACTGATCACCTGAATCATTCTGACGTTCAAAATCAAACCTTCAGCAGTATTCACATAAGTACCAGTGATGATGCTGCCAGTTTGTACTGGTGGCTTGAGTTGCTTGACATCTCTACTCAAAGAAAACTCACCGCTAGCTTCAATCAGAATATTTTTTCTGAAGGTGATATCTGTGACGGACCAATTTCTTAATTGCATTTCATGCATTAAGTTTTGCGCTAAGAGACGGCCCAACTGAGAAGTCTCATTCAAGGTATTCAGAGCAACAAAATCAGTAACTACTAAGGCACGGCTTCTCATCTCTGGAGAAAGATTGCGCTCAAGCTGCTCAGCAATAAACATCGAAGCAGTATTGAGTGCCCCGGTTGATGAAGTGCTTGGTACTAAAGAAATGGGCTCATAGCGAAACGGATAAGGTGAAACTGTCTTTTCTTGACCTGGCTGGGTCTGTGCATGAGCAGAAGTGAGGCAAGTGAATGCAGTCAATAAAGTACAGGCAAAGGTGCCACGCCCCATGGCGGAGAGCATGTTTAATAATAGTTTCATTGCGCAACCGATCTAGAACTTACGGTCTCAGTTGGCATCATCTTATTGACCTTGGTATCGCTATCAGGCAGTCGAACGCGATAACTCACCGGAAAATCACTGGACATTCCTGGCTGAATAATCATGACTGAATAGTAAGGCTGTGAGTTGCAATTATCACAATTGACTGCATAGGGCGAGCTCGCAGAAGTGCATCCTGAACAAATCAGAAGACTCGCAATCAATAATGAAAGATAATTTAAACGCAACATATCCTTAGCCTAAAACTTCGACACTGCTTCATTTGAATACTTCAATACCAACAAACGTTTTGACACCGCACTGCTTAATATGGCGCGCTTGTGTGGATTCCTATATTCCCTTTACGGCTCAAAATTGCGATTGATGAGGATTTAGTGAAATGAATTTTCAGAAGTCACCGATTTAATGGCAAAGCATTTTTTATTTGGCAAGGTTCCGCATGCGCTGATTGCCCTGATAGTCCAAGGCTGCGCTTTTGTTCTGGCGGCTGCCTTATGTTGGCTTGCGATACAACTAGACTTTCATTTCCCAGGCTTTTTACCTAGTGCCTTTCCCAATCTGGCAGTTCTTTTAATAGCACAAGGAATCATTGCCTATTTTTTAAGCATTACCTTTCGAATGGCCCATTGGTGGCGCTATATTCACCTGCTTTTTCCCTTGGCTATTTGGGTTGCGCTGGCACTGGATATTCCGACTGGCTACTTTTTGCTCGGCTTTCTACTCACAGCAGCCCTTTTTTGGTCGGTTTTTATCACTCAAGTGCCCTTTTACCCCTCCAAGCCCGAGGTTTGGAATGCCGTTTCTGAACTTTTGCCAGGCAAAAAGCTCAGAATTTTGGAAATTGGCAGTGGCCTAGGCAATTTTGCAATTCGCATAGCCCAGTTACGACCAGAATCTTACGTTGAGGGCATTGAAATAGCCCCTTTACCCTGGATGATGAGTGTTATTCAGTCCAAATTTCTCAGATCAACAGCTCTTTTTCGCCTCGGCAACTATGAAAAGGTTGATTTTGCCAACTATGACCTAATTTTTGCCTACCTTTCACCAGCTGCCATGCCCGATCTATGGCAAAAAGCCCTTCTAGAGATGGGTGGTGAAAGCCTCTTACTAAGTCATGAATTTCCCGTGCCCAATATTCAAGAATCCCAAAAAATGATCTTTAGCTCAGATCAACGGGAGTGCTACGTCTACAAAATGGGCCAATATCGCCCCGCTTAACGGGAAGACAGGCACCATAATCTTGCTTTATTCAGGCAATTAAATGTCGTAATTACAGGTATTCTTCTGTTATTCAGGCAAAAAGGGGCTTCTTGTGTTTGTCATCATTGGTTATGTAGTCGTTATTTTCTCAGTCTTCGGCGGATTTATGATGGCCGGCGGTCACCTTGCGGCTCTACTTCAACCGATCGAGTTATTGATGATTGGTGGCGCTGCATTTGGTGCCTTTTTAGTCGGTAATGACATGAAGACCATTAAAGCAACGGTTGCAGCCCTGCCGACTGTGCTGGCTCCATCTAGTTATAGCAAAGCCCTCTATTTAGATTTACTAGCCATGATGTTTGAGTTTTTGACCAAGATTCGTAAAGACGGCATGATGGCCATCGAAAAAGATGTTGAAAATCCTGAGAACAGTGCGATCTTCACCAAGTACCCAAAGATTATGAAAGACCATCACTTGATGGACTTTTTATGCGATTACTTACGCATGATGCTCTCCGGCAATATGGAACCATTCCAAATTGAAAATTTGATGGATATCGATATCGAGACTCACCATAATGAAGGTCATGCAGTCTGTCATGCGATTGCAAAAATGGCCGACGGTATGCCAGCGTTTGGTATTGTTGCTGCGGTGATGGGCGTGGTTCACACTATGTCATCTGTTGGTCAAGTATCCAACAATGAACTGGGCGTCATGATTGCACACGCTCTCGTAGGAACCTTCTTAGGTATTTTGCTTTGCTATGGCTTCGTGGGCCCACTCTCTACCATCCTTGAGCAAAAACTCAATGAATCTACCAAGATGCTCCAAACCGCTAAGATCATTTTGCTAGCGAGCTTAAATGGTTACGCGCCGACGATTGCCGTGGAGTTTGGACGTAAGGTATTAAATTCAACTGAGCGTCCTGAGTTTCTTGAACTCGAAGAATATATTAAGGGCGCCAAAACGCGTTAATCCATGGCTACTAAAGAAGAAAAGCCGCTCATTGTTGTTAAACGCGTTAAAAAAGTTGCTGGCGGACATCACGGAGGTGCATGGAAGATTGCGTACGCAGACTTCGTAACGGCCATGATGGCCTTCTTCCTATTGATGTGGCTACTAGCTTCAGTCTCTAAAGAAGATTTAAAAGGTATCTCTGAATACTTTAAGATGCCAATTGAAAAAATTGTCTCCACCGGCCCTAGCACTACAGGAGCAAGCGGCATTTTTGTTGGCGGCGGTAAAGATCTCACACGTAAAGATGGTGAAGTTTCTAAAGCGGATGACAACAGCGATAAATCTCCGCAAAAAATGCTGGATGAAGAAGGTCTTAAGCAACTGAAGACCAAAGTTGAATCTGTCATTCAAGATAATCCTCAACTTAAAAGCTATAAACAACAAGTATTAATTGACATTACTGACGATGGTTTGCGAATTCAGATTGTAGATAACCTCAAGAGACCGATGTTTGCATTATCCGATGATGAGCTCCAGTCTTATGCACGCGATATTATGAAGGCCATTGGCAAGTCATTGAATGGTGTTGAAAATAAACTCACCCTATCTGGCCATACCGATGCACACCCTTTCCCTAATAAAGAAAAGTCTTATAGCAACTGGGAATTATCTGCAGACCGAGCTAATGCTGCGAGACGAGAATTAGTCAATGGCGGCATGGATGAAACCAAACTATTGCAGGTTATCGGTCTATCTTCTGCCGTTTTATACGACAAGGCAGACCCATTAAACCCCATTAATCGCCGCATCTCGATTATTGTGATGAACAAAAAAGCTCAAGAACGCATTGAGAAAAATATGTCTATTGAGGCAGGTAATGCCGAATCAGTTCAAAAAGGCATTCAAGCAGGGGCTCCTGATGCAAAGGCAGCCGCAGTTAAGGCAACAGACACTAAGCCTGATGTTAAGCCCGCCGCTAAGCCGTAATGCTGAGCCCTAATCAGTGATACCTATCGCCTCTACTCTATGCACTATTAAAAGCATTTACCCTTTCGCCTATTTGTAATAATGTAGATCATGATGACACTAAAGACCGGTCTCCCTAAGCTCCCTTACTTGCCAGTCAAAGTTGGCTTAATCGGCATGTTATTGACCGCGCTCTTGATGGCGGGTCTGCTTTTGCTCAATACCCAAAGCTGGGCACCGGAGTTCAAAATCTCTGGTAAGTCTGCAAGCTCTACTTCCGCTAAAAACACAACTCCTGACTCACCAAAAGATGAGGCTCCGGCACCTGTCGATTTAAATAAGCTCAAAGAGTTAATTGCACAAAATCGCCTCTTTTTAAATACTGCTTATGCAGAAAAAAAAGCGCCTGATCCTGTCTCAGAAGAAGTGCGCAATTTAGCGGACCGTGTTACTCAAGATCTCGCCGATATGAATGCTATTTGGCAATCTTATTTAGCGAGTCCTTTAAGCGCTGAAGAAAAAACATTAGCAACACAATTTACAAGCGATTTTGACAAACTGGTTAACCAATCGATCAAGCCGACTGTGGACCTTTTGCAAGTGAACTACTTATCGCAAGCCAGCGCCCTGCTCGCCCGCACCCAAGGCATGCAAACACAAGTAATAGCTGATGTAGATGCGCTCATCAAAGCCCAAGCGAGTACAAAACTCATTGCCTTACAAAAGAAAAGTGCGACAGAAGTTGCACCTGCAGCACCTTCAGTTCCAGTAGTTGAAACATCAAACACGCCAAGTGGTGAAGTCTCTTCAGTTAAGTCAAATGCGCCATCCTCTGTTAATGGCATGCCTACTGATAAGCTCATGATCATTACTGTTGGCATGCTGATCATGCTTGGCTTGGCACTCCTAATCTCAAGAACTCTGAAACACAGCTTAGGTGCTAGCCCTGAAGAATTAACTAAGGCTGCAGGCTATATCGCTAGTGGTCAATTGGATTACCGCATTACATTGAGCGCAGGTGACCATAGCAGTGCGATGGCAGCTATTAAAGCGATTCAGGGTGAATGGAAGCAGTTCATGCTCGATACCAGCATTTTGAATGCCGCCATGCAAGATGGAAAGTTATTAGGCCGCCGAGATGCTGATCAGCATCGTGGTGCTTTTTATGAATTCGCGCAAGAACTCAATACGACTATTGACCTGGCAATGCAAAAGGGTCAAGTCTCTGAGTCTGCGCAACGTAGTGTGCAACAAGCTCTCCAAAAAGCCTTAACACAAGCTCAAGCTATTCCCGTAGCGCTACAAAATCATGATTTGAGTAAACGTCTTGCGGTTGATAGCGAACTGGAAGAAGTTAATTTACTCAATAAAACCATGAATCAACTCCTAGATAAGATGGAAGAGCTCAGTAGCTTTGCTAAAGGTCAAGGGGTTGAGATTCAAAAGTTGGCTAAAGAGTTAACGCTTTACCATACAAGCCTCATCAAGGGCGCCGAAGAGCAAGCTCAGGTCTTGCAAAGCTCTAATCTCAAGATGCAAAGCTTGGGTGATAGCACAAAACAAAACGCTGAAAACGCCAAACAGGCTCGTCTCATGGCAGTTTCTACCTCTGAGATGGCGAATACCCTCACTGCTGAAGTAGCTCAGTCAGGAATTCCTGCTGAAAAAATGGATAGTATTAATAAGGTGGTCGAGCGTATTGCTAGCTCCACACAATATGTCGCCGATATGAGCGCCAACATCACTACCGCCTCTTTAGATCAGAGCTTGAACCTCTATGAAGTGAACAGCGCCGTATCTCAGGTCGAAAAAATTGCCCAGAAAAATGTAGAAACCATGAAAGATACGGTCCATAGTGGCGAGGCGCTCTTGCAACACGCCAACACCCTAGCCCAAACTTTCGGTCAATTAACGGTTTCAGAGCCTCCAAATGCTCCTTTGAATACCGTTTCGCCTGATACTCCAAAGAGTCCAGAAGCTGAAATTCCCCCAGCAAACCCAGCTGAAAAAGACCCTGACTGGAAGCTGTTTTAAGCTCAAACTTGGGTAAGTTTTTTACCCAAAAATCTGACTAAAACCGGTGTTTTTAGCTATCTATTGCTAATAATCCCAGTTTTAGAAGCTTGAATTAAGGGGGGTTCACCCCCCTTTTCCAGCAATTCATTTACACCCCGCTCGCTGAAAATCATTTATCAGCAAATTAATCCTTTTTAAGGTGTAGCGGTGGCAGAAGAAAGCGATTTAGAAAAATCAGAACAGGCCTCGTCGACGCGACTAGAAAAAGCGTACGAAGAGGGTGACGTTCCTCGCTCAAGGGAATTGGCGACTTGCGTCTTGCTGTTTACTGCCGGACTATCTATCTGGGGCTTAGGCTCGCACCTAAATGCTTCCCTCAAAGATCTCTTAAGTAATGGCTTAACCTTTGATAGCAGACTAGCATTTAACACTGAAGCAGGTCTTGGACGCCTATCCGATCAAATCATCGACTTGTTAATTGCCTTTGCTCCACTAGGCTTTGCTTTAACCATTGCCGCTTTAGCAGCGCCAGTATTGGTGGGCGGCTGGAACTTCAGTACCAACTTATTAGTTCCTAACTTTGAAAGACTGGATCCCATCAAAGGTATGGGCAATCTCTTTTCTAAAAATTCTTTAGTAGAACTGTTTAAATCCATCGCCAAGGCAACGCTCATTGGCATAGTGGCCTATTACGTTATTGCTGCTGATTTTGCAGAGCTGATCACCCTCTCACTCATTCCAGTAGAGGTCGGTTTAGCAAAGACCGGTTTATTTCTGGTGCAGTCATTTATTTTTATTGTGGGTGCCTTGGTAGCCATTGCTTTGGTTGACGTGCCGTATCAGTTGTATAGCTACGCTGAAAAACACAAGATGAGCCGTCAAGAATTAAAACAAGAATCTAAAGAAGGTAACGGTAACCCCGAAATCAAAGCCAAGATTCGTCAACAACAAAGAGAGATGTCACGCCGCCGCATGATGTCTAATGTGCAAAAAGCAGATGTGATTATCACCAACCCTACGCACTACTCGGTTGCTATTCAATACAAAGAAGGTGATATGCGAGCACCAATGCTGTTAGCAAAGGGTACCGACACCTTAGCGCTACGCATTCGGGAGATTGCCAAAGAACATGAAATTTTGATCCTGGAATCACCTAAGCTTGCGCGTGCGATTTACGCTAATACGGAGCTTGATGCAGAAATTCCAGAATCTTTATACCTCGCGGTTGCTGAGATTTTGGCCTTTGTATTCCAGGTCAAGAACTTCAATGGTCGCAGCGGTGCGTACCCAACTCAACCGCACAACATTGTTGTGCCCGATGAATTAGATCCTTTATCTAGCAGTAAGCAACTTGAGCTTGCATCATGAACTTCACACAATTTTTAGACTCTCTTAAAAGCCTCAACAGCAAGACTGTTGCGGGTCCTATCATCATTGTGCTGTTGCTAGCCATGATGATTTTGCCGATACCGGCAATTGGCTTAGATCTTTTATTCACCTTCAACATTGCCTTGTCTATTTTGGTATTGATGATTGGACTGCAAACTTCCAAGCCTTTGGATTTTTTAGCCTTTCCAACAGTACTCTTAGTCACCACCATGTTGCGCCTCAGCTTGAACGTGGCCTCTACCCGCTTAGTATTAACAGAAGGTCATACCGGTCCCGCAGCGGCTGGTAAGGTAATCGAAGCATTTGGTCATTTCTTGATTGGTGGTAACTACGCTGTCGGTATCGTGGTCTTCATTATTTTGACCATCATTAACTTTACGGTGGTTACCAAAGGTGCTGGTCGTATTGCTGAAGTGGGTGCTCGTTTTACTTTAGATGCAATGCCAGGTAAGCAAATGGCGATTGATGCTGATCTCAATGCAGGCCTGATTGGACAAGACGAAGCTCGTAGCCGCCGCGCTGAAATTGGTCAAGAAGCAGAGTTTTATGGTGCTATGGATGGTGCCTCTAAATATGTGCGTGGTGATGCGATTGCGGGCATCCTCGTCATCGTCATTAATATTTTGGGCGGCCTGATTGTCGGCATGCTCCAGCATGATTTGAGCTTTAGTGATGCGGTAAAAAATTACACTCTGCTAGCCATTGGTGATGGCTTAGTCGCGCAAATTCCATCACTCATTATTTCTGTTGCTGCTGGTATCGTGGTATCGCGCGTAGCCAATAATCAAGATATTGGTACACAGTTGACCAAGCAACTCTTTACTAATCCCAAGGTTCTCAATATCACCGCCATCATTATTGGCGGCATGGGTCTCATTCCTGGCATGCCCAATTTGGCATTCCTATTGCTTGCAGCCACCCTTGGCGGTATTGCTTACTCATTGAAGAGTCAAACCAAAAAACTGCTGGAGTCAGAGACAAAAGCCAGCGAAGAAGTGGCGCAAGAGTCTATCGATGCGACTTGGGATGATGTCATGCCAGTTGATGCTTTGGGTCTTGAAGTCGGCTTTCGCTTAGTGCCGCTAGTCGATGCACGCCATGGTGGCGATTTAATTAAGCGGATCAAGGCCTTGCGTAAAAAGTTTGCTCAAGATGTGGGTTTCTTAACCCCGCCTGTGCATATTTGTGACAACCTAGATCTCAAGCCTTCCGCCTATGTAATCAAACTCAAGGGCGTTGAAATTGCTAAAGGCGAATCTCACTACGGTCAGTTCTTGGCGATCAACCCTGGCAATGTCACCGGTGAATTACCTGGTCCTGTCACTTCAGACCCTGCTTTCGATTTGCCAGCTACTTGGATTGATCACTCACTACGCGAAGAAGCACAAAGTAAAGGCTATACCGTTGTAGACGCCAGCACCGTAATTGCTACTCACCTAAATCATGTGGTGGGCATGCATGCTTCAGAGCTATTAGGTCATCAAGAGGTTCAACAATTAGTAACCTTACTCGGCAAAGAGTCGCCAAAATTGGTTGAAGACCTGATTCCAAAATTACTCACCATCTCAGTAGTGCAAAAAGTACTGCAAAACCTCTTAGCTGAAGGTGTCACCATCCGCGATATGCGCACCATTATGGAAACGCTGATTGAATACGCACCTCATACTCAAGATCCCGCTGATCTGACTGCCAAAGTCAGAGTGAAATTGGGTCGCGCGATTACGCAGCAACTCTTCCCCAATAGCAATGAGATGTCAGTGATTTCATTAGAGAACAATCTTGAGCGTTTATTGATGCAAGCAGTCACGGGTTCTGGTGACAATAGCTCGATTGAGCCTGGTATTGCCAAAACCCTTGCCAATGAGGCGAATGAAGCCGCCAAAGAGCAAGAGAGAAACGGACACTCTCCAGTATTGCTCGTTGCTTCACCCTTACGCGCTACCTTAGCCAAATTTTTGAAGAGAGTCACACCTAACTTACGTGTGCTGTCTCATGAAGAATTACCCGATTCTAAAACTATCCGTGTTGCCAACTTAATTGGAGGTTCAGTATGACCATGAAAAAATTTCTAGCCAAAACGACTCGTCAGGCTTTGATGCAAGTCAAAGAAGAGCTTGGTGAAGACGCTACCATTATTTCTAATCGTTCGATTAACGGCTGGACCGAAATTTTGGCACGCAGTGAATCGATCACCCTTCCAGGCTCCAAGCTACTCGACAGCGTCAGCAGTGCTAAGGAAAAGGCAGAAAAAGCCTTGCAAGCTAAAAAGGTACAAGAGACGGTCGATTTACTTAATGGTAGATCTACCTCAAAGGTGACCGCTACTCCTGTGGAGTTGACTCCTTCTCATATGGAAGTCATGGTACCTAAAGAGCAGCCTGTAGAGATCATCAACCATCCACAGATTCAAGGAATGCTCAAGGAGATGCGCGAGATGCGCAACCAGTTTCAGGCACAGTTAGAAACCCTCTCTAATAGCACCCTCGAGTTCAGCCCGAATAAGCGTGATTTGATGAGCCAGTTTTTATCTGCTGGCTTTAATTTAGATTTAGCTAAACGCGTCATTGGCAAATTACCGTCTGATTTTTCAGCTAAAGAAGCTAAACCTTGGGCAATGAACTTACTCGCCAAGAATATGCAAGTTCTAGAAAATGAAGCAGAGATCATGAATCAACATGGTATCTATGCTTTGCTTGGGCCTACTGGCGTTGGTAAGACTACGACGATCGCCAAAATTGCTTCACGCTTTGTCCTCAAACATGGCAACCAAGACATTGCCTTAGTGAGCACCGACACCTACCGTATTGGCGGCCATGAGCAATTACGCATTTATGGCAAGATTTTGGGTGTGGAAGTGTTTGCCGCTAAAGATGCTCAAGAATTACAACAAACTTTAGAGAAGTTGCAAGACAAAAAACTCGTTCTGATCGATATGGCCGGTTTGAGCCAAAAAGATAAGATGGTCAGCAGCCAACTCGATATGCTCTGCGAGGCATCACGCGATATCAAAAAAATCATTTGCTTAAATGCTAGCGGTACCTTAGATACCCTCAATAATGTTAGCAAGGCTTTTGCTGGCAGAGGTTTAGATGGTTGCATCATCACTAAGGCAGATGAAGCCATTGGTTTGGGAAGCGTAATCAATGTTATCTTGCAAAACAAGCTCAAAGTACTCTATCTCACTAATGGTCAGCGCGTTCCAGAAGACATTGCTCTGGTAGATAAAATCGCTTTGATTGAAGAAGCCTTCAAACAAGAAGACTCTAGCGATCACCTCTCGATTGTCAGACCAGAAGACTTGCCCGCTTTTTTCAGCAAATCTAGCGTCATGACATTAGGGCAAGCACAATATGCTTAATCCACGCGATCAAGCAGAGGGCCTCAGACGAATTTTGATGCCTACCAAGGCTTGTGCTATCAAAAGCTTGGGTGCGAAGCTAGCCCAAGGCAAAGGCTACCTATTGTCCGATTTGGTCAAGGAAATCGATAGGAGCAATATCCACTTTATCGATATGAGTCTGGATCATACCCAAGAGCTTCCCTTAGCCCTTTTGAACCAGCATCAAATCGTACTCAAGTTGGCGCAAAGCTCAGAGTCTATTAAGCGTGCCTTTGGGATCATCAAATTATTGGCGAAAAGCCCTGAAAACCGGGTCTTTGGGATCATCGTGAGCGCCCAAAATCCTGAGACTGCGAAGACCGTCTTTCGCAACCTCAAGCATGCCAGCCGGGCTTTTTCACAGATTCAACTGGAAATCATGGGTTTTAGTACACTAAGCAACAGTTGGGTAAGCCCAGTCGTCATGGACTCATCCCCTGTAGTGACACGCATGATTACTAGAGACCCTATTTTTACTACCCAATTTGGTATAGCCCCTACTCAATAAGATCATGTACAAGGCCGACGGAAAAACAGACCAGAAAGAAACTCTGGTCCATCAATACGCCGACCTGGTCAAGAAGATGGCTTATCAGATCAAGGCCAAATTACCGGCTAGTGTGGAAGCAGATGATTTGATCCAAGCGGGCATGATGGGTCTATTAGATGCCGCCGGTAAGTACCAAGATAATCAAGGTGCCCAGTTCAAGACCTATGCGACCCAGCGCATTCATGGGGCGATCATGGATGAACTGCGTAATGCGGACTGGTTGCCTCGCAATGTTCGTAAACAAATGCGCGATGTTGAAAAAGCGATTGCTAGCTTGCAACAAAGCCTTGGCAGAGCTCCTTCAGAAAGCGAAGTTGCCAAAAAGCTCAAGCTTGATATTGCCGATTACTTTCAGATGCTGACTGACTGTAGTGGCCATCAACTCATTTATTTTGAAGATGTCCATAAGGGCGAAGAAGAAGATCACTTCTTAGATCGCTTTATTCAGAATAATAAAAGTGATGTCATTAATGGCTTACTGTCCAAAGACTTTAAAGAAGCCCTGAAGCAGTCGATTGACGCCTTGCCAGAACGAGAAAAAATGTTAATGGGCTTGTATTACGAACAAGAACTCAACTTAAAAGAAATTGGCGCTGTCATGAGCGTCACTGAATCCCGTGTTTCCCAAATGCATAGCCAAGCAGTCGCTCGGATACGCGCAACCTTAAAAGAGAAATTATGGACTGGGCCAGCCTAGGCGGTATTGCACTTGCACTCATTGGTATTTTGATTGGTCAATCGATTGATGGCGGCAGAATTGGATCACTACTCCAGCCTTCAGCCTTTTTTATTGTGACCTTTGGCACTTTTGGTGCGGTTTTACTGCAAAGTCGCCCCGTTAATTTTCGTAGCGGCATTGCCAAACTCAAATATGTCTTTGTAGAGCCCATTGATCAGCGCACTGCTTTGGCAATGGAAATTTCTCACTGGAGTATGGTGGTTAGAAAAGAAGGTGTCTTAAAGTTAGAAAACTTCATGGTTGAGACGCCCGATCCTTTTGTGAAAAAGATTCTCCGTTTAGCCATTGATGGCGCCCCACCGCAAACCATTAAAGAAATTGGCGCCAATGATATTTATCAATATGAACTACATGAGCGTAATGCGATCAAGATTTGGGATTCTGCGGGTGGCTATGCTCCCACGATTGGTATTTTGGCAGCAGTGATGGGCTTGATCCATGTGATGGAAAACCTATCTGATCCGACATTGCTGGGTAGCGGCATTGCAATCGCCTTCGTATCAACGATTTACGGTGTGGGCTTAGCTAACCTGGTGTTCATTCCGATTGCCAATAAACTCAAAACCCTATTACAACTTGAGGTCTCAAAATACGAGATGTTAGTTGAGTCTTTAGCATCGATTGCTTATGGCGAACATACCAAGGTGATAGAGGACCGTTTGTCTGGATACCTCCTTTAAAAATCCTCCCTTAAAGCGACGTAAACGCCCAGAAGATCACGAACACCATGATCGCTGGTTGGTATCCTACGCCGATTTCATCACCCTGCTCTTTGCCTTTTTTGTGGTGATGTACGCTAGCTCAAGCATTAATGAGAAAAAGTATGATGCCTTGTCCAATTCCCTGATATCGGCTTTTGCGCCAGTACAAACGACTGAGGGTGATAGCAAAATCAATGCCAAAATAAAGCCTAGTGGAGAGATCGCAGGGACTCAAACTGAATCAAGCCCTATCTTGATTGACCCCCTGGGTCTCATTAGACTCAAACGTGACATGGCTTTTATCAAGCGGGAGAAGATGAATCGGGTTGAAAAAGACCTGACTACGGCTTTAAAACCGCTGATTGAAGATGGCAAGATTGGCGTCATGCAAACCTCTAAAGGCGTGCGCATTGACATCATTGATAGCTATTTATTTAGCCCTGGATCAGCCAGTGTCACTAGCCCTGCGGCGCTCAATACGCTAGCGCAAATTGCCCCTATTCTAGCCAAAAGTGATCAAGCGATTGATATTGAAGGTCACACTGATAACCAACCCATCAATACCAAAGCCTTCAACTCCAACTGGGAGCTCTCCGCTATCAGGGCAACTACCGTTCTCAATATCTTGAATCAAAAAGGCATTAGTGAGGCACGCTTGAGTGCAACCGGATTTGGCTCATCCAGACCGATAGAGTCCAATGACACTGCGGCGGGTAAAGCAAAAAATAGAAGGGTCTCTATTTTGTTATTAAGTGATTCTGGTCAACAACCAGGCTCAGATATTACTCCTGCTAAGTTAGCCCAACCATTAGCCCAACCAGCGATACTGCCTCAGACTCAGCCCATGGAAACCAAGAGTCAATAAAATAGTGATATAAGAATCATCTGTAACTGCAGAAACACACTGACGCTATAATCTCACCCTATGTCATTCCTCGATCTACTCGGCCCCCTCCTCTTTGTCATTTTGATCATCATGGTGATCGGTATTGCTGCTTTTGTGGTCAAGCTGAGTGATGCGATTGATAAGCAAGAAAAAGTAATCAAAACTATATTTAGAATTATTGAGGAAAATCAGGCTGAAGCTCGAAATGCCATTGATGCCTTTGAATCAACCCGTGAAAAAGTGGTCAGTGTCAGCACCCGCGTAGAAAGTGTCGAGTTTGAATTAAAGGGTATGCGGGACAAAATGAAAGAAATGGCGATTAAAAAATAAAACTGAGCTATAAGTTCTTCGCCTTTCTAATTGATCGGCGACTAGCTTAATCAAGAGAAAATTGCTCACTTCAAAAATTGATCTCCGCCAGTCATTATGTATTTACTCGCTGATAGCAAAGCGCTTGATTGTTGTTTTACAGCGCTCCTCAATCAATGAAGTAATTTGACCAAGAATTTGGTGATCCAAGTCATTGGCTTTGAATTGAGTGTGAAGACTCTGCGCAAGTCCTGGCAATACATCAGCGATCTCAAGTACTCTCCTCTTTAATTGAGGTGCACCTAACTGGGCTGATTCGGCCATCTGTACCCAATGGCGTGCATGCAATTCATCGAAGCGGTATTTGCTGCCAATCTTCATGGCCATACTATCGGTAAGGCCTGGATAGACCGCTGTTGATAACACGTCATAGAGTGGCGCTAATTGAATTCCATTTCGACCATATAGTAATGAAAAGTTCTTTGCGTGGGCATCGTTGTTACCAACCAAGCAATTAAAGATGATGTAGTCCAGTAGCCTCAAAAGATTAGGGGCACTCGGTGTGGTGACCTTACGTACCAATGCAAATCCATCGACAATAGATGGCCCACCCTCATTTTGGTATTTAAACTCTGGACCCACACTCAATGCCTGACAAAAATCTTCTTGGTGCAATCTTGTTAATAGTCCATTGCTGTCACAAAAACGGTCATATCGTTCTACCAACAAATACGTTTTACCTTTTGTGCAGCCAATCTGAGCGGTAGCTGCACTTAGCTTTAGCTCCTTAGCCAAGGCAAGGCAAAAGGCTTCGTTATAAACACTTCCATCCACATCCGATATCTCTGGCTTAAGTATGTACGAGCTGGGAATATTATTTTTTGGTAGGCCAATTTCAAAATAATTACCTCGAGCAACCTCACTCTGCACCTCTCTAACAACTACCGGTAACTTCTCTTGGGCTCCTGCAAGAGAAAGTCTTAATCCGGACTCTCCAGCAAGCAATGGTCGCTTCGGCAGCTTCTCTAGGACTCCAAGTAATTGATCTTCCTTAAGCCACTCTATCGATTCACTTGCATGCGCTTCTAGAGGAGGTATTTGACCAGGCTCCAATAAAATCAATGCACCTGCACACTCACCCCCAATACCATCCAATAATGCAAAATCATTTTTACTGGATACTTTTAAGATGCTGGCTACTGCAGCACGCTTCTCACCCTCTGGCAATAAGCCAGCAAAAAAAGGTTTTGTAATCTTGTCGCCAAATGATTCGGGAATTAAAGGCAAAGAGTGCGAAAGAGGCTTAGCATTTTTTGATTCTAGCCATTGAGGTAAATATCGAAAAGACAGATAACCCTCGTCTTGAGTTAGCACACCAACGCACTCACCAAAAAACCAGACGTTTAGTTCTCGAACCATTTAGCGCGCACCCTCTTGCTTGTTTACAATAAATGGGTCCATGCCCTCTACGCTTAATACACCACCCAAGGCTTGCAACACCCTGAGAATATTTTCCAATCTAAGCGTGGGTTTACCCGCCTCCAGTTCAACGATGAACCTTACCCCCACGTTAGCGGCGAGCGCCAATTGTGGTTGAGTCAATTTCAAACGCCTACGAGTTTCACGGATCAGACTACCTAAATCTGTTGAATTTTGAATGGATATGCTCATAAATATTTCCTGTTCGGGAAATTTTAATCAAATATGCCTATTTTTTCAACATAATTTCCTGATCGGGAAATTTATAGATTATTTGCTCAAATTATAGGCATATATTCCCGATCGGGAAATATTACTGTATATCACCACTAACTAATAGTGAATAACCCACCAGTTTAATAATGGCTATCAAGATGCAGTTCGTTGAGAGTCTAGCCCTCAATCTTGCGTCTCATGAAGAGGTCATTTCCAGTCTCATCCTGAATAACTGCAATGAGCCTGTTCACATCACCAAAATTTGATAGGCAATAAGTAGCCGTCAATTTCTCTGCTGAGGGCTTGTTTTGATGAATCCGTAGTAATTTTTTCTTTGACCAAATGAATCAACATATCAATCACGAGTGCTCTCACCTCATCTGGGTGCCAAACATTCATACGATCTGTGAATGAGGATAAAAAATTCTTGCCATTCAGACCCCGTAATCCAGGGTGTAAATTTTCTGAGACTTCAATAGTCGTTGCCAGGGATTGCATGGCATTACGGTTACCAGAAAACTGGGTGTTAAAGGTTCTGCATAATCTTTCAATGAGCTCGGATTCGGTTAAAGCAGCCATACAGGGTCCAGTTTTAATAGTTTTGAATACATTACATCTGAATAGTCATGGCATTATGACATCTTCTAAAATGAAGCGGTATCTCAGGACTTTATAGCCCAAATCCCATGAAAACCAGTGCCTCCAAAATCAGGGTAGCCGACAAACGAGCTGCCCGCCTCTTATGCCAGGCTTTTAATGATGCGATGCGCAGTGGGGCTGAATACAAGGCTGCTTTGGTAAAGATGATGGATGGTCAAAAATCGCTGATTCCGGAGCTCAGGTCCCTGGACTCCAAAAGCGTCTTGGCAGCCTCGAATCTGCAAGTCAATGTCATGTTTCCGAATGAGTTTCGTAAAAATGCCATCCAAATGATTACCTTTCTTTTGTATAAGCATATCAACCCCAATCTCGGTGGCGCAGACCGTTTTATATTGGAAGCGTTTATTGATGAGCAGTTGCTGCCACTCAAAGAGTGGCTGCAATAAAGTCACTAAAGCGACTTATTCAGAAGCATTCCCTAAGAGGGATTGCCTACCCGCTTGATCACGCTAGCCAACTTCTTAGCGTAATCAGGATCAGTTGCATACCCTGCTTTGGCCATTGCATCGGCATAACTGTTGATGTTACTCAGATTGTTTAAGACATTCTGGTAACGCGGGTTACTCGAAATCAGGTTCGCGAAATCTTTAAATGAGTCTGCATAAGAGTCGTAGGCTCTAAATTTTTCAACTCTGGTCTGCTTCTCACCATTGATAAATTCAGTCGTGACTGCAGAAACAGTCTTACCCGTCCAATTCCCGCTGGCCTTAATACCAAATAGATTATTACTGGGGGTACCATCAGCGCCTTTGATTTCTTTTTTACCCCAACCCGTTTCTAGTGCAGCTTGACCCAACATAAACTGTGCTGGTAGTCCGGTAGCATTACTGGCTTGCTGCGCATAACTAGACATTTTGTTCGTAAATGAGCTAACGGTTTCTTTAACAGCATTGCCCACTGAAGAAGCCATTGCGTCACCTGCATCTTCGAGCGAACTAAAGAGTTTGGAGACCTTATCCATAAATGAGGGAGTGGGCTTAGTGCTGCCATACATGGATGCTACCGAGGTATAGGCAGATACCTTAGAACTGATATTGGTATCAAATCGATTTAGACCTAGTGCTTTTGAGCTAATGGGTTCATCCCCTGGCTTGATCGCATCGGTTTGTATACCTGCGGCTTTACTGAGCTGTTTAACCAAGACGTCGGCTAAGCCAATGCCTTTGCCTGACGAGAGTTTTTGGCTCAACTGTTGGTCGAACATGGAGGTGTAGAGTTTATTTTGCTCAGTATTAAAGACACCATCCTGTGGACTAGCCTCTCGCATACTTTTGAGCATCATATTGATAAAGATCGCCTCAAATTGCTTTGCGACTCCCTTTATAGCTTCAGGAGAATTTTCTTTAGCAGATTTTTTGAGACTAGATAGGCTATTAGTATCCAATGCCAGTTGATTGCTGACATCAGACGCTGAAATAGAGTTACTAGGCAATGCCATGGTGGTGTTGCTTAAATAATCTCAAGCTCAGCACGTAGCGAACCAGCTGCTTTGATGGCCTGCAAGATGGCGACCAAGTCTTGTGGTGTGGCACCAACGGCATTGAGCCCACGAACTACATCAGATAAGGATGCACCACCAGCTAACTGAATCACATTACCTGGGTCTTGGTTCAAGCTCACTTGAGATACCTTCGCCTCAACCGTATTGCCCGTATTCGAGAATGCGCTTGGCTGGCTGATTACTGGTGTTGTACTGATCACCACAGTCAAGTTACCGTGCGCTACTGCGCAGTTCTCTAGCTCAACCGTTTGATTAAGCACAATTGAACCAGTACGCGCATTGAGAATAACCTTCGCCTCACCCTTGGCAGGAATGACGTCGATACTTTCTAAGGCAGCTAAGAATTGCACTCGATTACCGTTCTCGACAGTATTCGGATCAATCTGAATCACTCTAGAGTCTTGGGCAAAAGCAATGGGCTTGCCAAAACGCTTATTAATGGCCGCAGTCACAATGCTGGCAGTAGAAAAGTCTGAGCTTCTTAACTCAAGACTGACCATTTCCATGCCCAACAAATTACTCGGAATGGTTCTTTCAACGGTTGCTCCTGCTGAAATACGGCCGGCATTGAGTTGGTTAATCGTTGCAGAGCTGCCGTTAGCAGATGCGCTTGCGCCCCCAATCACCACGTTGCCCTGAGACATTGCATAGACCTGTCCGTCAGCACCCTTTAAAGGGGTCAATAAAAGTGTGCCACCTCGCAGTGTTTTGGCATTACCCATAGCGGAAACAGTCACGTCTAAGTTCTGACCAATTTGCGCAAATGGCGGCAAGTTGGCAGTCACAATGACTGCAGCAACGTTCTTTAACTGAATTTGTGAATAGGTACCTGGCGGCAGTGTGACACCTAAGGACTGCAACATATTCAAAGTACTTTGGAGCGTGAATGGGGTTTGGGTAGTTTGGTCACCTGTACCATCTAAGCCCACCACCAAACCATAACCAATTAATTGGTTACTACGAACGCCTTGAATATTAGCCAAATCTTTGATGCGCTCTGCTTGCGCTGCAGGAATAATCACCATGCTTGCCAAAACACCAGCGCAGACCACTAAGAACGCCGCTAGGCTTTTTTGCCATTGTGGAGTTTTATCTGCTCTAAATAATGAAAAACGGTGGGTTCTGGTTGGTAATAACATAAGTAATTAGAAAGGCATCATAGTTTTGAAAAAACGGGTGATCGAACTCGCCATGTAAGAACTATCCATGGTGTTATTAGTACGATATTCGATACGAGCATCAGCGACTGTATTGGAATCAACCGTATTGTTGACAGTGATCATCTTTGGATTTACGGTTCCTGAGAAGCGAATAAACTGCGCTCCCTCGTCAAAGCCGATTTGCTTTTCACCCGCGACAGTTAAGTAACCACTAGGTGATACTTCAAGCACCGTTGCTGCAATACTTCCGGTAAAGGTATTGTCTTGCTGGCCACCACCCTTGTTCTCATTGGAGAGGCCGTTAGCCCAGCTCCAAGTTGGGCTAATCGTATTGCCAAACTGGTCTTTTGCAGTGGCAGTAGATGAGGCAGTCTTAGATGACAAGTTATCTAAAGTTGTTTTACTTTGAGTACTCTCGGCAACGACAATCGTGACAATATCGCCTACAGTACGCGCACGATTACCCTCAAAAATGGGTCTGTAGCTTGCGGTACTAAAAATTGTTCCAGGAGCATTCTGGGTATTAAATTGTCGTGTAGTACCGGGACCAGGGTTTTGGGTAATGGTTGAAGGCGTCACGGCACAAGCGCCTAAGATGGATAGTGCCGAGACAGCGCTAACAAGCTTGATAGCGGAGTTGCAAGAATTAAACATTAAACGCATTTGGATTAGCCGCCTAATTGAGCTAAGCGTTGCAACATCTGATCTGATGTTGTAATCGCTTTACTGTTGATTTCATATGCGCGTTGAGTTTGGATCATATTGACCATTTCTTCAACGACATTCACGTTTGAAGTTTCCACAAAACCCTGTACTAAAACACCCGTACCATTAGCTCCAGGATTCGATGGGTTTGGCGTACCAGACGCTGCAGTTTCGGCGTAGAGGTTCTCACCCTTAGCGCTCAAACCTGCTGGATTAATAAAGGTTGCCAACTGGATTTGGCCAATTTGCGTTTGCGCAACAGTATTTGGCAAGGTGACGGAAACGACACCATCGGCTGCAACCGTAACGGTTTGAGCATTTGCTGGAATCGTAATCGGCGGCTGAATGGTGTAGCCACTAGAAGTCACTAACTGACCAGTGCTATTAATCTGAAAACTACCATCGCGAGTATATTGGGTTGTGCCATCTGGCATCAAGACTTGGTAAAAGCCGCTACCATTAATCGCGATATCGGTATTGTTACTGGTTTGCTGTAGGTTACCTTGGGTAAAGATGCGCTCAGTTGCAACAGGCTTTACACCAGTACCAATTTGCATACCAGAAGGGAGTTGGGTTTGTTGTGATGACTGCGCACCAGGCTGACGTAGAGTCTGATAGAGCAAATCCTCAAACACCGCACGTGATTTTTTAAAGCCAGAAGTACTCACGTTCGCCAAGTTATTGGAGATTACGTCCATTTGAGTTTGTTGTGCTTCTAGGCCAGTTTTTGAAATCCAGAGCGAGCGTATCATCTTATTTCCTTTAATTTAGGTGCATCTTGACACATAAAGTCTTAACTTAAATTGAAGAGCTGAGCGGCATGTTGGTCGCTATTCTCAGCATTCTTCATGAGTTGCATTTGAATATCAAAGCTACGCGCCAACGAAATCATATTGACCATGCTATGAATCACACTCACGTTGCTGTCTTCTAATGCGCCATTCACTACCTTGACCGTAGGATCAGCTACAAAACCAGCACCACTAGCAGATTTAAATAATCCATCGTCACCGCGAACTAAGCTTTTTTCATCAGGATTAGAGAGCTTGATAACATCAATCGGTGTAGAAGGACCACCACTCACAGCAGGATCCACGCTGGAGATCGTGCCATCGGCACCAATCGAGATATTGACGTTCGGAGGAATCGTAATCGGACCACCACCACCAAGAACATTGCGGCCACCAGCGGTTTGCAAAATACCATTCTCACTAATTTTGAATGAGCCATTACGGGTCAAACCTTCTGTACCATCAGGGCGTTGCACACTAAACCAACCCTTACCTTCGATTGCCACGTCCAGAGTACGCCCTGTTTGTTTAATAGCACCTGGAGAAAAATCCGTGCCGCCTGAAGCATTGACTACAAAAGAGCGTGTGTCTAAGCTGCCCCCTTGAATCGGTACAGATAGAAAAGAATCAATCTGCGCCTTAAAGCCAGTAGTCGATACGTTAGCCAAATTATTGGAGTTCGTCGCCTGCTGGTCCAAGATATGTTGGGCTCCAGTCATTGCGGTATAAATTACACGATCCATGGTTTCTCCTTAGCTTTCTCTGGCATTCAAAGTATTAATAGCCGCCTTAGCCATTCATCCCGATGAGGGTTTGATAGATTTGGTTTTCAATTTTGACCACCTGAGCACTAGCTTGATAAGCCTGCTGAGCTGCCAACAAAGCCACCATATCTTGCGTTTGATTCACGTTCGAGCCTTCTAATGCAGAACCCTGAATCTTGCTACCGACCAGTTGCACGCTACCTAACAAGGGCGCACCTGATTTAGAGGTCTCTACCCAGGTATCGTTACCCACTGCCTTCAAACCGGTATAGCTTGGGATGCTTGCCACACCAATTTGCGCGAGTTCACTAGTAAGGCCATCGCTATAAGTACCAATGATGATGCCCGTTTCGTTAATCGCCATCGTATTTAAATGTGCAATAGCGGTACCGGGAGTTTTAGTCGCCACCATCGGAATAGAACCCGTCAAGAAACCAGATGCAGTCACATTAATCGCAGGCTGTTCACCAAATCCAGTAAAAGTCGCTTGGACCCAGCTGGTATATGCTTGCTGAGCTGGTGTGATGTTTTGACCTAAGTACGTTGTTGGAATATTGGCTGGTATTGCAGCTAAGGTGTTGTAGTTACTCAACACTCCACCAAACATACCCGTCATGACTGGTGCTGTATTGGCAACGATTGGAGTATTTCCATTCGAAGCGCTGATAGACAGCTGTGTATTTAACGTGTTATTGCTATTAGTAAACGCTAATGCGCCATTGCTTGCTTGCGCACTCGTTGTTTGTACACCAGCCAATGTGCCATTGAGAACACCATTAGTCACGCTCACACTATTTTTCACAGTGCCATCAGCTAAACCAGTAAATGCTGCTGCCACATTCGCTGACGTTGCACCTGATGCACCAGCGGTAAAGGTCAGTCCAGCAACGGTAACGCTTTCGTTAGCAGCCAGATTATTAAAACTCACTGTATTGTTTGCAGGAGTAAATAATGGGTAATTGTTTGTACTTGAATTACTAAAGCGCACTGCAATCGTTGCCGGTGTATCGCCTGCTTGCAGACCACTAAATAAAGAGGCTACTTGTGCTGCAGTTAATACTTTGCCATCGGTATTGGTATAGCTTAAGCCGCCAAAAGTAACAGTGCCATAAGGTGATAGCGGTGAATTGAAGCCAACCGCATCTACTTGATTAGTGTTAGCAGAACCAGGGCGAATATCATTTGGTGCTACTGGTAACTCAATAGGTGCACCTGCAATATCGAGTACCTGAAAGCCAGAACCATTCACCAAGAAACCTTCGACGTTCTGAGTAAATTGACCATTGCGGGTATAGACTGTTTGACCTAAAACCGGGTCTTGTAATGCAAACATACCTTGACCATTAATGGCCGCATTGAGTGGTACGGTTGTTGTATTAATCGGACCTTGGGTAAACGATTGCATCACATTTGATGCCAGTACCCCACCCCCAGTTTGTACTGGTGATCCAGAATTAGCGGCATTAAGGTGACGTGCTAATACATTGGTGAAGTCAACACTCGAAGCTTTAAAGCCGACCGTTGCACTGTTGGCAATGTTATTGCCCAACACACTCAAATGTTCTGAGGCTGCATTTAAACCGCTCAATCCTTCGACAAATGACATATGAATCCTTTAATGATTAACAGTGTTTTGGTTATTAGTGTTTAACTGACAAATTAGCGAATCTGCGCCACATTTGAAATATTGGTGGTTGTGTTGTTATCCAACATGATCTGTGCGCTGGTGTTCGCCGTAGGATTGAGAATGCCAGTGACATTAGCCGTTGCTAAGCCAGTTGGATTCACATTCTTACCAGCTACGTTAGCTGCTAGTTGAAATCTATATGGGCCATCTGGTAACTGATTGCCATTGATATCTTTACCATCCCAAGCTAAAGGCACTGTACCGGCAGGTTGTGGGCCCAATGTCATCACATCGACTGACTGACCTGCGCCGTTCAAAATATTGACCTTCAAGGAAGATGCGGGAGAATCTAGTTGTACGCCAAAAGTCGCCTGTCCTTTTGTGAGGTTTAATGTATTACCTGGAACCAGCACACTTTTACCAACCAGGCCTGAAGCCTGAAATGCCTGACTCGATTGCATTTGCGACAAGAGAGAGTTCATGGAGCTATTAAGCTTATTGACGCCTTCTACTGTAGAGATCTGAGCCATTTGACTGGTCATCTCCGCACTCTTCATTGGATCAGTAGGATCTTGATATTTCATTTGCGCAACCAACAAGGTCATAAACTGATCTTGGATCTGCGCTGCAGAACTAGCAGATGCGTTCAAGGCTGCAGTAGCACTACCGCCGATGGATTTGGTATTGATGCCATTACTTGCGCTATTACTTGCGCTATTGCTTGCACTGTTACTGACTGTATTATTTTGAATCGCACTCATCTTTAGTCCCTATTAGTTTTGACCAATGGTTAATGTTCTTTGCAACATTGTTTTTGCAGCGTTCATGGTTTCAACGTTGTTTTGATAAGAGCGTGATGTCGAAATCATGTTCACCATCTCTTGAGTTGCATTCACGTTTGGCATCGCCACAAAGCCATCTTTATCTGCTAATGGATTTGCTGGATCGTGCACCATACGTGGTGGTAACTGATCTTCAATTACCTTGTTGACTTTGACGCCTTGATGACCAGAGCTACCTACTGGTGTTGCTTCAAAAACAACTTGCTTGGCTTTGTAAGGTTGACCGTTTGAGCTAGTAGCACTATCTACGTTCGCTAAGTTACTGGCAACCGTATTTAAGCGCTGCGACTGTGCGCTCATCGCTGAACTAGAAATATTAAAAACGTTTTGTAAGGAGGCCATTTGAATTTACCGTTCTATCGAAAAGAATTAGGAAGTAGGACTGAGTGCTGCAGTCATGTCTTTAATCTGAGCATTGAGCATCGTGATATTGGCTTCGTAATGAATCGCGTTATCGACGAAGGCTGTTCTTTCCACCTCACCATCAACCGAGTTACCGTCAACGCTGCCCTGAATCAAGGGGCGATAGAGTAAGTCAGCTTCATTAACGCCGCCAGTACCCCCGGGAATATGTTTGCCATGAGTAGTCGCGAGCGACATATTGCCGTTAGAGCTCACCGCCGCATTATTAGCAGCACTAGCCACATTGGCTTCTAGGGCTTTTTTGAGTGAGGCGGCAAAGTCGATGTCCCGTGCTTTATAGTTCGGGGTATCCGCGTTGGCGATATTGGCCGCTAAAATTTCTTGGCGTTGGGCCCTCACCCGCAGGGCGGTTGCATTAAAATCAAATAGCGCGTCTAATTTATCCATTTATTTCTCCAATTTCCCTAAAGAAATCCTCAAGTCAGCCGTAATAGGTTCTGTATCACTACAAATACCTATTTATGGCATTTTCACTAATGTAATTTGCCCACCCCTTCCTTGATTTGCCAATAAAAGGGGTAATAGTTCGGCTAATTGAGGCATTGACTGGCCCCCAAAATCCTAAAATCATGTTTTCGCCATCCTTTTGGACTGGAATTAAGCATGCATTCCTCATACGAAACGCCCTTAGAATTCAAGAAAAGTACTGAAAAGCCCCTTTTCGGGTCTTTTTTGCATGTTTTTGAGACCTTAATCATTGGCATGATTGCCAGCGTGTTGCTCT
This sequence comes from Polynucleobacter sp. AP-Sanab-80-C2, assembly GCF_035012965.1. Classification (NCBI taxonomy): domain Bacteria; kingdom Pseudomonadati; phylum Pseudomonadota; class Betaproteobacteria; order Burkholderiales; family Burkholderiaceae; genus Polynucleobacter; species Polynucleobacter sp. AP-Sanab-80-C2. Next base: position 205,993 of record NZ_JAYGQS010000002.1, on the reverse strand, counting down.
CATTTATGGTGCTCTACCCCAAAATCAGCTGGGCACAGGTACAAAATCAAGCACCAGCCCAAGGACAGAACCCAGGATCTAACTCAGCCACTAACGCTGGTAATCCACCTGCTTTCCAGAATCTGCGCATCATTAATCAAAAAGTGAAAGACTTTTTGACCACCCAAAGTGCCGGCTCCCCTGGCAAACCAGAAATTACCGTTACTCCGATGGAAGAAGGCACGCAATTAACCTATTGCCCTTCTCCAGAAGCCTTTTTTCCCCCAAATAGCGCTGCTTGGGGCAGAACAACAGTGGGCGTGCGCTGCGGCCAACCTAAACCTTGGACCGTGTATGTCCAAGCGAATGTGAGCATCATTGCCAACTATGTTGTCGCCGGAGCCCCAATTGGACAGGGTCAAACCATCTCCGCCAATGAATTACAACTCCAAAAAGGCGATCTAACCATCCTGCCAGCTGGCATTTTTACGGAATTTAACCGTGTTATTGGTCAAACCGCCAGAATGTCCCTAGTAGCAGGCACAGTCCTCAAAAAAGAAATGCTCAAAATGCCCCTGATTGTGCAAAAAGGGCAATCTGTGAGGGTTTCTAGTGGCGGCAAGGGATTTTCGATTAGCACCGACGGTCAGGCTCTAAATGAAGCCTCAGAAGGTGAACTAGTCAAAGTCAAGGTCAGTAATGGCAGTGTTGTGACCGGAATTGCCAAAGAAAATGGCGTAGTTGAGGTAGGCGGCCAAAGCAAGTAGGCTAACCAATAATTTATATTCTTCTAACGCGCCAAGGAAAGCCGGATTTAGCTAAAGTTAGGCTAGATAAAGCCGTTAGAGAAGATGTAGAAGTAGTTCAGGTGATGTGGCAGTAAGTTGTATAGTGTTTTGATAGTTTGACTCAAAAAACTGAGAAACGAGCAGTACCTAAATTAGGCTAAAGTGTTCCCATGAAAATTAATGATTCTTTGAAGACCGCGCTGAACACCGTAGTGGAAAAACCCGCTGCGAGCGAGAGCAACCCTACTTCAACGATTGGGCCTAGTGCTAATTCAGTAAAGCCACCTGCTGCTGATATCACTACACTTTCTAGTCAGTTGCAAGCATTACAAGCGACTATTGCTAATAGTCCAGTGTTTGATTCTAAAAAAGTCGATATGATCCGCAGTGAAATTGAAAGCGGTCAGTTCACAGTTGATTCTGGCAAAGTAGCCGATGGCATGATTAACGATGCCGTTGCTTTGCTCAAAAAATAATTGACTCTGTTGCGTAATGACGCAACAAACCTAACTACAGTAAGCAAAGCAACAACACACAGAACCTAGGCAAGATCAAAGATCATTATGAGCATTGCCAAAACTACCTTAGTTGATACTTTTACAAACTATGTAAAAGATTTTCAGACAAAAATTAATTCGATTAATACGCAGTTAAAGAATGGCAAAGCCACGCTAACAACTGCGCAGCAAGACGAAGTTACCAAACTTTCTACAGCGGCAAAAAGTTATGCAACACCGCAAGACAGTATTGCGAATGCGCAGAAGACGATTGGGGTTGCGCAAACTGCAATTACTTCCATCTTAAAACTGATGCCGCAGATGCAACAGCTGGCAGCTCAAGCTAGCAATCCCACCCTAGGTTTTTCTGACAGTATTAACCTCAATTTTAGATTTCAACAACTCGTCACTGAGATTGGTAAGCTAGCTACTAAAGCAGGCTTAAATGGCACCAACCTACTCTCCGGCACTGCTGGTATGAATGTCATCATTGGTACTGATAAAACACCTGCCTCAAGATCATTCATTAATAGCGTCAATATCTACGGCATGATGACTACCGGCCTGATGAGTAATATCAAGCTCGATACACCGCAAAACGCTGAAGCAGCAATGAATGCTCTCAATAGCGCTCTAGCCCAGATCAACAATGGTCAAGCCTTGCTCAAGATGACTTCGACACGTCTCGCAGCCCAGGCTGATAAACTTACAGGTCAAGCAAAGACTGCGCAAGATTCGGTCAATGCAATACAGAATATTGACCCAGTCAAGCTTAAAGCCCAGCTGGCTGAATTACAAAGTAAGCAAAACGTTGATTACCAATTGATTAGTCAGCTAGACCCAATCGCATACAAGAAGCTAATCGTTGCCAATGCCAAGGCAAACGCAAACATTTAAGCCCTCCATCTAAAGATGGATAGTTGCCAATATCGATGTGGCAACACAGAATTAAATCCAAAAAAATACTTAAGTTTTACCAACCCACTCCGTTAAAGAATATATAGAACGAAGGCTTCTTCGGAAGTTTTCAAATAGCTAATGTAATAGTTAGCGCCAAGCTCTGTTGATGTGGTCTAAGCACTGCGCACTGATGCTTTTTCGTAAGTTGGTTTGTTGTTATGCATTTCGCGTAACCAGACCGTTTATTGCAATCCATTGTGGATGCATAAATTTATACTAAAGGAAAAGAATCATGCCAATGCCATTATCAGGTTTAGCACAGACCCTATCGAATTCTGTTGCATCAGTTCAAAATCAGATCGTTGATGTACAGAACCAATTAGCCACAGGTACGAAGACACTAAACCCGGGTGAGAACGGAGTTGTCACTCGTTTATCAGCGCAAGCTGCTAGTTACGAAACAACTTTATCAAATATCTCTGCGGCACAGAGCGTTATTACTGTCGGCCAAGCCGCCTTAACATCTATCACTTCAGTTCTTACACAAATGCAAACGTTGGCCAACCAAGCCTCCAGCGCAGGTTTAACAACTAGCGACCGCGACAGTCTAAACGCAACTTTTTCAAATCTTGCTGGTCAAATTGCTACTTTAGGAACTAGCGCTTCAGTAAATTCAAATAATTTACTCAGTGGCAATAGCTTGACTGTTACAACTGGTATTGATGGATCTTCAAGTGCGAACACGACAGTAAATGGAGTAAATATTGCTACGATAGCAAGCACCTTAAGCGCATTACAGATTAATGCTTCCTCTTCTGCGCCATCAGTATCAACAACCGCCAACGTTCATAAAAAAGATGACATTACTTTTGGTGGCACAGCTGATACTGTTTCAGCTAAAACTTATGTTGTTGGTGGTCTAACCTTCACTACTAATAGTAACTTTGTTGATACCAACCAACTTGCCAATGCAGCCGCACAAGATGCAGCTTTAGCTACTGCTTTTGCAAATTACATTACTGGATCATCTCTTACTAGTACCTATGGTAGCTTTTCTGGAGCCACACAATCAGGAATGGCAGCAGTATATTCAGCAGCAACAGCAGATTCTGGTGTTTTGACGCTCACATTCGCAAACGCTGGTGATCAGTCAAATACAGTAGTATCAACAACTGGTAATGCTACACCCGCAAGAAGTCTGAATTTAGGTGCTGCTAATCAGATCGATAAGGTAACTTTTAACGCCTCCTTATCTTCGGGACAATCTGTAAGTGTTGGCGGAATCATCTATACCGCTACTGCGACAGCTACAGTTGATCAGCAAAAAACTGATTTCATCAACTTCATTACAAGTGGAACTACTACCGGAGTTGCCGGCACTTTCACTGGGACAAGCTATACAACGGCTCACTCCCTATACTCAGCTGCTAGTGCTGGCACAGGTCAAATGAACTTAAGTTACCTTACAAGTGGAGTCCAGACGGCCGTTGCTACTAACGATAATGGCGTTAGCAATGCAGCTACTGCAATTAAGTCAATTGCGACTCAACTACAAACCGTATCTACTGGTCAATCTACATTAGCTGCCGCTGCTACTGGCTTGAAAGCGCAAAGCTCTGCTAATACTGCTCTTAAAACTGGCTTAACAGACACAGTAAACTCAATCCAAAACATTGATGCTACTGCGATGCAAGCTAAGTTACAGCAATTGAACAATCAACAATCGATCGATTATTATTTGGTTAGCCAAATGAATACCGAAGCAGCAGCGATTTTGTCGATATTCCGTTGATTTAACTAGTGTTTTAGCTGTCTAAGCTTAGAAAAGCCGGGTAAATCCCGGCTTTTTTAATGGATTCAAAGGGATGATTCCCTTATATAGTTTCCCTAATTATTGATTTTTGTCGTGTATAGGGCCAGGTATTTCAAGAATTTCCACCTGGATTTTACATAAAAAGATTGGATATTTAAGGAAAAAATATCATGAGCAATACTATTACTTCGCTAGCCTCAACACTGACTCAGTCTGTAAATGAGGTACAGAAAGGCATTGTTGAAACCCAAGCCCAACTTGCCTCTGGTAAGGCGACACTAAATGCCGCTGAAACTGGGGTTGTCAGTCGTATGACTGCTCAAGTCTCAGGCTATGGCTCAGTTACTAAAAACTTAACTGATGCTGGCAGCGCAATTGATGTAGCCCAATCGGCCTTAACTTCAATCTCTGAGATTATGTCTCAATTGAAAGGCCTGGCTACCCAAGCATCAAGCGCGGGATTTGCCTCAACTGATCGAGATAGCTTAAATCTGACCTTTCAAAACCTAACAAACCAAATACAACAATTAGTCACTAGTGCCAGTGTTAATGGCGCTAACCTGCTGAATACTGATTTTGGTCTACAAATAACGACGGGCATTGATGGCACTCCGGACTCCCAAACTCAAGTCAATGCAACCAATGTGGGTGAATTGGTTACGGCTCTAAAGCAGTTATTAATTACTGGTATGCAAATTACCGACCAGACATTTGCTGCAACGAATTTAACTACTCCAGTTGTAACCCTTGTGGGATCGGCCATTGGAAACGTAGCAGCAATTGTAAGTAGCAGTCAAACTACTCCAGTCATTACTTTGCCATTGACTGGACTGAAGGCTGGAGATTCATGTGCCATTACGATAGGTTTGCCAACTCCAGTAACTGTAACGCTAACCCTTACAAGTGATATGTCGGGTCCTGAACTCGCTACTGCCTTCAAAAATTATATCCAGTCAGGGACTCAGATAACAAGCGGCACTTTTGTTAGTACCACTGGAAGTGGTACTGTTGTCGCTTACCCATCGCTTACTACATCCGTTGGTACAGGCTCCAATACTCATGTTATTACTGTAACAGCGACTGGTGGTAATTCAGATACGTCTATCACATATACAAATTCAAATGCAAGCCCAGCAGTTACTCAAACTCAAACGATAACTCTTCCAACTACTAGCATGGCTCAGGGTAACTCTCTGACTATTGGTAATTTAACTTTTACTGCAGGTCCTGGACCAGGAACTAGCGCTGCTGGCATTTCACCATCACAAGTGAGTGCGGCGTTTGCTAACTACATTAATAATGGTGTTCAACCTGATCCAAGCATTGGAACTTTTACCACTACAACAAGTGCGGTTGCTCAAGTTCAAACAATTACTTTCCGTGATTTAGCAATTGGTGATAGCTTCTCTGCTGGTGGCTTGACCTTTACCGCTACAGCAACTACAACAGCGGCTCAACTTTCAACAGCATTTCTAGCCAAAATTGGTAACTCCGCTTCGCTGAGTCAATATGGTACTTGGAGTGGCTCTAAAGTAGGTGGACTAGGAGCAGCAGTTAGTGCTGGTGGTTCGACAACATCGATTGCGTGGAGCTACAGTGCGGCTGGTGGTCAGTTAACCAATCTTTTGACTACTGGCACCACATCCACCGGTCTTGCTTCATATACCCTTTCGGGCCAGAGCGCTGTAGCAGTGCCTTCAACTATTACAAAAATTGGTATGAACGCTAATACTGGTACGAAGATTACCGGTGGCTCCGCCTACGGTGTCAGCGCAACTGTTACTTCAAGCAACACATTTAGCCTAACAACAATAGATCCACTAACAACAGGCAGCGCTCCTGGCGGAATTGCCTTGCTGTCTCAAAACAGTAATACCACCACCAGAAATACCTTAACATTCACCAACACTAATTTATTGGCTGGTACTGCCAACTTATTTCCTGGTGACAGCGTCACAATTAATGGGCTCACTTTTACTGCATCACAAACTACAACGCCTCAGCAAGTTTTGGACGCTTTCAAGAATGTGATTAATAGCGGCGATACAGGCAATCTATATGGCACCTTTGCCAATACCGATGTTGGTGGTGGCTCTTTAACTGGTAAGGTTTCTGAATTCACCAATTACTTCACTGCGATTGACTTAGGCAATAACGTTTTAGCAATTGATAATAAAGATGGTAATACCTCAACAGTTCCTCCTGAAATCAAGTGGAATACCCAAAATGCTGCAATTGCTAATGCTAATAAAGCCACTCAGGTGATTACTGGACAAATTGATACCGTTTCTACTGCACAAGCATCTCTTGCTGCAGCAACAGCTGGTATTCAAGCTCAATTGAAAAATGCAACCAATATCAAGAATGGTATGCAAAAGACAATTGATGCAATTGCCAATATTGATCCGACTGCTTTGCAGGCTAATCTACAACAATTGAATACTCAGCAAAGCGTTGACTACTATTTGGTAAGTCAAATGAACACCGCAGCGGCTGCAATTTTGTCAATATTCCGTTAATTTGAACACTGATACCCTTTGATTTGCGCTAATGATCATTTCACCATTAGTTCATACAAATCAAAGGGGTTTCAGATAGAATACTTTTAACTAAGAACACAAAATAACGAATAACGAGAGACCATCATGTTTAATAGCAAAAACGCCATTAATGCTTATGTGTCAGTTGATAACAATCTGACTGGTGCTAGCTTTGAAAAACGCTGGTTTGAATCTGTCATTAGCATGGTCAAACGTATCATGGCTGGTGAATTTGATCCTGTAACTAATCACAAAAGATTATTAGAAATCGCTGAAGGCTTGCAGTGGGTGCAAGAGAACCTCAATGAGAAATTACATTCTCAACACCGCACCATGCTCAAGACAATCTACAGCACTAACATTCAGATTCTCAATGGCGCCATTCAGTCACAGAATTTTGAGTACCTCCCCCTAGTGATTGCATCAATGGAAGTTATCTTAGGCCCTTACAACAAGGGAACAGCTGGAACCATAGCAGCACCAGCTGAGGCTGCAGAACCAATGAAGCACACTGCTTAATTCTGTAATTCTCAATTCGATTGATATTCAATACACCTAAGCAGTAGCTTAGGTGTATTGCTTTGTGCTATGCATTAATTACCTTGCTCAGTTGTATTGAGTAGACTGCTTTAATAGCGGTACCAGATCATGGCGGATTTTATCTAGAGGCGCATCCCAAACGCCCTGCTGCTCTTGTCGGTAAAGCCTTAAGCTAGGATACCAAGGGCTTAAAGTCACACCAGATAGCCAACGCCAATGAGGCGCCTTGGGTAATAAGACCCAACAAGGGATATTCATAGCACCTGCCAAGTGAGCCACTTCATTATCTACTGAGATGATGATGTCACATGCGCTGATAAGTGCTGCTAAGTCATCAAGCCCCAATGAATGATTAGGCTGCTCATATCCATAAACCTGGATCATCAGTTTGGACTGAAGATCTGCAAGCTCTTGATTACTAATACCCTGTTGTAAATTCACGAATTTAATGCCAGGCATGTTCAAAGAAGAGACTAATTGAGTCAGCTCTATGTTGTTTGTTTTGTTTGTTTTATTGGGTTTGCTTGATTTATTGGCTAAGTGATCTCCTTCTTTCCAAGCAATACCAATGAGTAACTCATCTTGCTTGGTTAGCGTTTCTTTAATGAGGTTTCTTTGCTCAAATTTTGGCTTGAGATACTGAAGTTTGACATTTAGAAAATCATCGATTTGATTTCTAAAGAGTCCAGGTAGATCCCCTAAGGCGATATGAGCATCGTAGAGTGATTCATCTACGGTTTCTGTTGATGAATAAAAGGTAATTTCTGGCATCGAGCGTTCAAAAATTGGTATTAAACGCGGGTCAATCTGCACCAATAGATTTGGCACTAATCGCTGCATCTCTAAGAGTAAGCTGCCAAAGAGGATATGTTCGCTTGCGCCCTGCTCTGCCCAAACTAATAGTCTTTTGGCTGTGCTGCCGTTTTGCCACTTTGGCTTGCTGGTTTTTAAGGGCTGGGATGTCAGGCCAAGGCCTTTCCAGCGCCAGTGATACATACCCCAACCCGATTGCAAATTACCATTGAGTAAGTACAACTTTGCCAGGTTATCGTGTGCCGCTCCTAACTGAGGGTCTAGAGCAATCGCCTTTTCTTGACTCTCAATCGCAGGATAAATCAGGTTTAAGTCTTGATACGCCAACCCTCGATTGACGTAGAAAGTAGCGTCTTCTGGGTCTAGCTCAATCGCTGTTTGATATTCGAGTAAAGCTTGATCATGCTGCCCTAGTTCTTTAAAGAGATTGCCTCGGTTGGAATAGAGCTTAGCCATAGTTGGCGCAATACTAATAGCGGCATTAATCGAGACCAAAGCATCTTCTTGGCGCTGGAGATTACGTAATGCCTCTGCAGCATTCGCGTATGTGGTCCAATTTCCAGCTTCAAGTGCGATGGAATGACGGCAGCACTCTAGTGCTAAAGCATGCTGCCCCAGCTTCATCAGCGCATGGGCTGCATTATTAAAGCACTCTGGCATCGTTGAATTGATCTCAAGCGCTTTGGAGAGTAATTGCACTGCTCTTGAAGGATCTTCATCGGTAACTGCCACTCCGAGCATATGCAGAGCATCAAAATGATTGGGATCATTTTGAAGAATATCTTCGTAAAGTAATTTTGCTTGCTCTATTTCACCTTGCTGGTGAAATATGAAGGCTTTTTCGAAGGATGTACTCATGTGCTTTATTGAATCACTCAGTAGCTAGTTTAATAAACCGCATCATGATCACCAACATTGATCAAAACAATCTCATATTCAGTAATAATCATTTCAATAGTGACTCGGTATTTCAGATTGATCGAAATGCTTTGTAAGCCATCAAGCCTTCCAGATAAACTATGAAGACGCAGAGAGGGATGATAGGGATTGAGCTCTAACAGTTCCAATGCTTTGGCATACTGTGTTTCCACATCAGGATGACGCTTTAGAAACTTCGCAGCGCGCCGGTTGTATTGCTCAGTAAAGATTAACTGCCAACTCATTAGGCTGACTTGTTGATTTGCTTGAGACGTTTGATATGCTGAGCCACGGTTTCTTTAACAAAGCGTCCACCCGCCAAATCAGCCCTGGATTCAGCCAGTGCAGCCTCCAGTTCGCATTCACGTAAATACTGATATTGCTCCTGGCTCATCACCACATACTTCACCTGTCCACGCACGGATACAGGTGCTTCTAGTTGATCTAGTAAAGCTTCCTCAATGGCTTTTATGCCCTTAGTTTTTAAATTATTTGCTACGACGGTACCCATTATCGCCCCCTTAATAACACTATTAATAGTATTGTATAGAATATTATTTATGCTGGCAAGGCTCTTGGTTGGGTAAAAATCAATGCCTAACATGGAGAGTTCAAATAGCGGCATTCATTGCGCGTCAATTTGCACAAGTAGCCCAGGTACACTGCACTGCTCTTGAAGGATCTTCATCGGTAACTGCCACTCCGAGCTTATGCAGTGCGTCAAAATGATTGGGATCATTTTGGAGAATATCTTCGTAAAGCAATTTTGCTTGCTCTACTTCGCCTTGCTGGTGAAGGGTGAAGGCTTGTTGGAAGGTTGTATTCATAGGCTGTTTTGAATAGCTGGCTGGTTATCTAGCTTGCAAGCTTATAGTCACGCCGACGTTCGAAAGCTTGGTAACTCTCAGCCACTTGCGGATCCGCATATTGCGCTGAAGAATCTACCCCTGCATTGACCCCATCAAGGCCTGGCAAGATTGATATACATTCCAACCACTGATCTCGGTGAATTTTCTCGCCAATGAATGGGCGCAGATATTGATCTAAAGCACCAGAATGGGGATATTCAATTTCACGAGTTAATGCCTCTAGATAAGCAGTCTTGTCAGTAGCAATCCAATCAATCGACATATTCGCACGAAAACATAACTCAGCATGAACAAGGAGCATGGCACGCCCATTGCCATCTAGAAATGGGTGACCAAATGCAAACATGCCCATAATAAATCCTGGCCTTACTGCCATTTGTTGTTTGTCTTGAGCGGATGAAAGCCCCTCCTCAATCGCACGCTGACAATCTTTTGGGTGGCAAAAGTACACCTCACCTTTGCTGATGGACCTATCTGGCAAAAGCGTATTTCGATCTTCACCAGCCCAAGGATAAAGACCTAAAAATAGAATGCGGTGAACCTCCAAAAAATCAGAGTACTCAATTCTTTTGCATTGTGCTAAAAAATCCAAAGCAATTGGTAACTGAGCACGAAATAGTTCGTGCTCCGCAATTTTAATGATTTCTATATCTTTTTCGCCAGCGGTGTTGCGCAGATAACCACGTGAAGCATAATCGCCAAATGGATCAAACACGCTTGAGGTCTTTATGGTGTTTGATTACGAGTGCCACCATATCTTTGGGGGTCATTTTTCCTGAGCGTGTAAGAGCGACCAGTAAATCATCGGTTGAGTCACTCTTTACTTCATCACCGGCTAATTCAGTAACTGAACTCGCCCAACGATCTGCATAGATGGGATTAAATACAACGCCCTCACTTTTTGCCAAACTCTTGACATATCGAGCGGTTGGCGTCAAACGAGTTCGCTTACTGAGGCGTATGAATTGATCGCGCAAGTTTTTTACTCTCAAAGAAGCGCTTGCTAGCAACGCTTCCTTACCCAATTCCAACACCTTAGAAGGCTTAGCGTAAACACCTCGATCTAGCTTTTCAATAAGGCCACTATCAACCAAAGAACGCAGGGCATCAGAAACTTGACTAGGGCTGCCAAAAGACTTGGTGTCTAAGCGCAATAAAAGCCCATCTCGACGCGGGCGAAGGGATTGCAAGATGCGGCCTTTAATATCCATGTGGTTATTGTAATTTAGATGTAAATATAAAGCAATATCAATAACTTAAAGACTTACTATATGCCGGTTTATAGATCCATATATTGGGGGGATAGTATTCAATGCCGCATAAGGCTAGCTCTTTTTCCACATCCAAACATCACCTCAACTTCAGCATATTTTTACTCGCCTCAATCCCCTGCTCGATCACGATTTGATAAGGGGCAGCTAGCGTGGGTAGCATCAACATGATTACTAAGAATCCAACCAATAGGGTTAGTGGAAAGCCGATACCAAAAATATTGAGCTGCGGTGATGATCTTGTCAAAATACCTAAAGCTAGATTAGTAATGAGTAAAGTCGCCACAATGGGTAGTGAGAGTTGTAAAGCGATGCTAAATAGCTTAGCGCCCCACAGAGCAATCATCATGCCATCCACCATATGGGCTTGTGCTGTGACGGGGAAGTCATAAAAGCTCTGGAGCAATGCAGAAATCATGATCAAGTGGCCATTCATACTTAGGAAGACTAAGAGTGCCAAGATACCCATGAGCTGACTAATCACCACGGTTGTGCCGCCTGATTGAGGATCGTAGTTGGTTGCAAAACCAAAGCCCATAGTCATACCACTCACCTGCCCGGCAAACTCAATCGCACTAAAGATAATCTGCGCCATAAAACCGATTGCCAAGCCTATGATCAATTGCTCGGCAACAATCAAAACACCACTCAGGGAGAGTAAGTCAATGTCTGGCATTGCTGGTGCTGCAGGCGCAATCACCATGGCGAGCAAAATACCCATAGCCACTTTAATTTGCGGTGAGACTGCTTGATTACCAAAAAACGGGGCGATGGCTACAAAGCCCAGAATCCGCGTGAGCGGTATTAAGATCGTGACAACCCAAGCTTGGATGAGTTCGCTATTGAGCGTCAGCATGGGTAAGAATGAATGGTGTTAGCCCATCAAGAGCGAGAAATTACTAAACATACCCCGCATATAGGTCACCAATACTGAGATCATCCAAGGCCCTGCGATGAGAAGTGTCAGTAAGATACCCAATAGCTTTGGAATAAAGGATAAAGTCGCTTCGTTAATTTGAGTGGCTGCTTGAAATACCGAAATAATCAAACCAACCAATAGAGAAACCAAGAGCAAAGGTGCGCCGACCAGTAAGGTGGTCTCCATTGCAAGGCGTCCGATATTCATTACTGATTCTGGTGTCATGACTTTTGTCCTGGTCCTATTATTTATTTTTTCTATTTTTTATCTGTTGGATTATTTAGTTTTTGCTGCCACCACTTAGGATGCAAAGCTAGCTGCTAAGGAGCCCAATAAGAGCTGCCAGCCATCTACCAATACGAATAGCATCAGCTTAAAGGGCAAGGAAATAATCGCCGGCGAGACCATCATCATGCCCATGGCCATCAGCACACTGGCGACCACCATATCAATAATCAAAAAAGGAATAAAAATACTAAAGCCAATCTGAAAGCCGGTTTTTAACTCACTGGTCATAAAGCTAGGCACCAAAACACTCATCGGAATATCTTCAGGTGAGGCGACTTTCTTGCCAGACATATTTAAGAATAAAGCCAGATCGGTTTCGCGGGTTTGTTTGAGCATGAACTCTCTAATCGGGACTGAACCTTTTTCTAAAGCCTGCTGCATCGTGATCTTGTTTTCATTGAGCGGCTGATACGCCTCGTTATAGACTCGATCAAACACCGGGCCCATCACAAAGAAGGTTAAGAATAGCGCTAAGCCTAATAAGATTTGGTTTGGTGGGGTTGCTTGCGCACCAATCGCCTGGCGCAAGAGTGAAAGCACAATAATGATGCGGGTAAAGCTGGTCATCATTAATAAGACGGTTGGCAAAAAGGATAATGAAGTCAACAGAATCAGAGTCTGCAGACTCAAGCTGTAGTTTTGACTGCCACCAGGTCCAGCGGAGCTGGATAAAACATTCAATGATGAATTATTGGCTGCATAACTGGGAATCGTGTAAAAAATACAAGCCAAGGCAAAGCCCAAGCACAGCGCCCAAAATACAGTCTTGGCATTGAGATGGATGGGCTTCAGTTCATTAAGATCATTCATTGCCATCACCTACTTTAAGGACCTTGCGTAAAAAACGCTTCACATTTTCTTTATGAAACTTGGCAGAATTGGTTTGAGGTTTAAAACTACTTTGCATATTGCGCGGCTCTTCTTGAAACTTAGACGAAGGAGGTGACTGCTCTTCATCAAATTCAGATCTAAATTGAAAACGGGGTTCGGATTGGCGTTGCTCACGACCGCCCTGGTTAGTAGTTGGTGCAGTCTCATCTTCATAGAATGGCGCTTCATCGTAGCCATCACTAAAGTCAAGATCTGCCACCTTAAAGTTGGCCAAGCTATTGACCTGACCTGAGGCAACACCAACAACCACCCAATTACCGCCAATTTCAACGACTACCACACGCTCACGCGGACCGACACTCACACCACCGACAATTTTGGCAACCGATTGATTGCCAATCTTGGCATGATTGAGTTTTTTCATCGCCCACGCTAAACCAGCGATTAAGGCTAACACTAACAACAAACCCAGAATCACTCGAAATGGGCCACCGTCAGACTCTGGAACACGGGTAACCTGAGCCAGCGCCACTTCAGCAAAGAAGAAGCTTGCGAGTATTGCCCAGTTTGGTGTTTTCAGGATGGTCATCGTGCTGTTTTCTGGCTTATTGAGCTTGTATGGTTTGATGATCGATTGATTTATTTATTAAGCTTGCGAATACGCTCAATTGGGGTAATGATTTCAGTCAGGCGAATACCAAACTTTTCATTAATCACGACCACTTCGCCTTTAGCAATCATCGTGCCATTGACGAGGATATCCATCAAATCGCCAGAGGCAGCATCTAATTCAACAATAGAGCCCTGTGTGAGTTGCAAAAGTGACTTAATTGGAATTTTGGTGCGGCCGATTTCTACCGAGAATTGAACCGGAATATCTTTAATGAATTCCAAATCCTTTTCTTGTGGCAGGGACTTGTCGGCCCCTTCCAACTCATTAAATACTTCGGCACCCGTTTGATTGCCGGATTCAATTTCATTTGCCATCATTGGCTCCTTTAATATATTCAGATGCGTCAGGTTTCAAGAGTTTTTCAACTCGCAATGCGTATTGATTGTTATAAATGCCATAACGGCAAGATAAGACAGGCACGTTATCTACCGTTACCGGTATTTCTGCTGAATAAGGGAAGGGAATGACGTCGCCGCTCTTTAAGGCAATGATTTCTTCCATCAGCATGGTTTTATTGCCTAAATTAGCAACCACCTCTACTTCAACTGCTTCTACCTGTTGAAGCAAGGTCTCTTCCCAAACATGATCATGCTCAGCAACCATACCCTGAGTCTGGGATGTCAGAATATCCATGATTGGCTCGAGCATCATATAAGGGATGCATAAGTCAATCTCGTAGCTGGCTTCACCAATCGCTAATGTAAATGTAGTGGTTGACATCAATTCACTTGCCATAGCGATATTCACAAATGACAAATTCATTTCTGAGTTAACGTGTTCACATTCGATCTCGTAGGCCGGGGCCCATGCTTCTTGATATGAAGTGAAGAAGGTCTTTAATAATGTACCTACAATCCGCATCTCAGTAGCCGTGAACTCGCGACCCTCGATGGACACTGGGAAGCGAGCTCCACCGCCAAAAAGATTATCGACGGTGTACAACACCAAATTGGGATCGATGATCAACAAACCGGTACCACGCAGTGGTTTGAGTTTGATCAAATTAATATTGCTTGGTTGACTATGTTTGGATAGCAGCTCACCATACTTACAGGTTGTCGTTGCCGAGGTCTTTACCTCAATGAGCGCCCCAAATAAGTTAGAGGCGGTAATTCTCAGCAAACGAATAAAACGTTCATGAACCGTTTCAATCGTGGGCATACGGCCACGAACTAGGCGCTCTTGGGTGCCTAAATTAAAAGTCTTCGCTGGTGCACCCTGCAGGCTTTGTTCCTGCATTTGAGCATTTTTTTGCTCTTCAGTGAGCTCAACGTCTTTTAACAGCTCGTCAAGTTCACCTTCGGTGAGATTCTCATCTGCCATGATGGGCTCTTACTTACTGAATAATAAAAGAAGTGAAATAGACGCCAGTGATTTTTTGTTCTGTCTCACTACCGCTAAATGGTTTTTGGAGTTGCTCAATAATCTCAGTCATCAAGGCATTCTTACCTTCAACTGAAGTGATTTCTGAAGCTTTTTTATTGGTGAGAATTAACAAAATACGACTTCTCAACTCTGGCATACGCGCTTTCAAACTGGCACTCATCTCTTCAGAAGGCACTTGTAAGTTCAAAGTAGTTTGTAGGTATTGTTGCGGCTCTGTACTCTCAGGGCGCAAGTTCACTGTGAACACTTCCAAAGGTACAAAAATCTGGAGTTCTGGAACCTTTGGCTTGGAGGATTCTGCCGACTTAGAATCGGCTTTCATGACCAAGAAATAGTAAGCCGCCCCGCCACCGATGGCCAATGCGAGCACCACACCTAGGATGATGAATAACATCTTTTTAGATTTGGGCTTAACCGGTTGTTCGTTCTCTGCCATTTACCGCTCCATTGTGAAAATTATTCCTCATTATCAATGGAATTGATGACACTAGATACTTAGAAAAGAGGGAGAAACACCCCTTATAAAGGCGTTTAGAGGCTATTTTTGAAGCTTCTTAAGAGGTTTACTGGAGACTAAATTCCCTTAAAAGGGAGTATTCAGTAAAACTTAGGCCGAAGTAATTAAACTAGCCCCTGGGAAGGCAGCAGGCTGAGCTTGATAAGGGTGACGTGGCATCATTTGACCGGCAGAAGCAGCCATACCAGCTAATGCAGACATCTCATTTTTAGGCGTACTCGAAGTTTGCGAGCTCAGTAAACCATGTAACAAAGTACTGGCTGCTGCATCACCCAATTTAGAAATACCCAAAGAGGCGCCAGGCATGGCAACGGAGGCAACTGCTAAACCACCAGACAGTGTTTTACCTAAAAGGCTGCCTAATCCATCCATAAAACTGGATGAAGGCTCGCCCACAGAAGATTTGCTATTTCCGGGTGCACCATGAAATTCAGCAGAAACCCCTTTAGCTAGAAAGCCGGAGTTCAGTGAATTACCAAAAGAGCTAGGTAGGTTGCCTAAATTAGTCATCATCTGATTTTAGAGGGATGGGCAGGATTCAAATCGGAGAATAAAGGGGGGTTTTACCCTCAATTCTGAATTTTGGGCAGGCTCTAGACGGATGATTTGACTATTCATGACCAGTTTCAAAGCTTGTCCTGCCACTGAATCGGCGAGCCAACATGCTCGTATTCCTCAGTCTGAGGGTTATAAAAAGTCATTGCCCAACTAGGATACTCACGGGTGCTAATTTCACCCTCCTGGATCACGCTTACTAGGGTGTGACGAGAATCTTGCTCAATTTTGCCAAAAAGTCCTTTCACAGCCAACTCCTCACCTTCGAGGACTTCCATGAAATTACCATCCTTAAATACCAACATACCAGTGATACCCACCTTGGTATTTTCACTGCTCATCACAAAAGCCATATCCAGAAACTTTTCTCGAGTAAAAGTCTCTGTTGCAGAGCTGACGTAGATGAGTTGATAAATAGCCATAAAAATTAGACGAATACGCTAACAGTGCCATCGTACTGCATCGGCAGGCCCTGAGCTTGGCTACCCTTGGGTGCTTGCTCATTGAGCAACTGGCTCAAAGCACTTTGATGTTCTGATGAAAGGTCAAAATTGGCACCAGACTCGGCCTGAGAAGCTAGAGCGCTCGCCTGACTCTCTTCATAACTAAGCCCAGAGCGGATATCCGCCTGCTCCAAAACAAGATCTGCTTGGCTCATCGAGCTACGCAACTTCTCTAAGCCGTCTTGCAAGGCTTGGCGTACATCGGCATTGTTCGATACAAAAGTCGCATTCACCTGATGATCTTTAACGGTAATCACAATTTTTAGAAGTCCAAGATTGTCAGGATTGAGATTTAAAACAGCTAAATGCATATTAGCACCAACCATCAAAATCATTCTCTGAGAGATTTCTTCGTTCCACTGTAAAGAACCAAACTGGGCATGCACTTGGCCATGCATCGTATTGGCTTGAATAGGTACATTACCAAACTCTGATTCGCCACCAGTACCCGCTTGACCGCCTTGCCCCTGATTTTCTGATGCTAAAATTCCCATGGCAGTAATCGCCTCGGTTTCTAGATTTGTACTCTTTTTGGCTACCAACTGATCTTTCTCTGGCATCTCAAACGTCGCATTTTTGGATAGCGCTTGGGGAGGACCTTGGCGTCTAGCCTGCGCTTGCAGAATCTCAGCATCAGTATTGAGTCCTGGCTCTCTTGAAATGACCCGCATATTCTTGGCTTGCGCTTGCATTTCAGCTAGCTTGGCAAAAGCGAACTCAGTACGAGGCTGCGTACTCTGAGGATTTTGCGCTGTGCTTGTCTGAACAGAATGGACCTCGCCTGCCTTAGCAATGTTGATAAAGGCATCGGCTTGCCTACTCACAGCAGCCCTCACCTCTTCCTGGTGAGGATTATCCTTGGCTTGCAATTTGCTAGCCTGCACGACATTAGGTGAAAGTAATTGCGCGGTATTCACCGTGTTTTTAGCATCTAGCTCTTGAAATACTTTGACTTGAGAAGAAAGCAATTGACTAAAGATGGGCAAAGTCGCTGCACCCGCTTTGGCATTAGACGATCCGCCAGCCTCCTGCCCAACACTATTGTTGAGCAAGGATTGGGTTTGCGCTTTGAGGTCAATATTCATGGCGATCTTTTTTATGCACCAGAGTGATTGGCCGATAAAAAGCGGCGTTGATTGCTACTGAACTCATCCATTTGCTTCTGCTCGCGCCTATTCGCTAACTTTTGCATCTGCAATTGATTTCTTTCAATGATGACTTCGTATGATCTTTTTTTAGCCTGACATTTTTGCCAGTACGCTAAATGGTGTTTGACGATTTCTTCGTATTGATGAATAGCGCCGCCCTGACTAACGATGGCCTGATCTAAATTCTTCAAGAAGAGCATGTAATTTTGCAGATCAGTAGCACTAACCCCTTCAAGTGATAAAGCATTACGCTGAGCAATATATTCATCACGATAGGTTTGCAAGCGAGTTTCTTGTTCACGCGCCTGCGCGACATCACGATTCGCTTTAGCCAATCTTTCGGCTGCCTTATCCAGATTTCGCTTAGAAAGCTCTAAGAGGGTATTCATGCCATTCAGAGTGTTCGCCATGCTTAGCCTTGCTGCGTAATAATCTGATTAAGCTGCTCAATACTTTCCTGGGTGTTGCACTGTGTCGCAAAATCTTGCTGCAAGAAGCTTTCAATCATTATGCGTTTCTGAATCGCTTCATCCAAAACGGCATCCGCTCCAGGTACATAAGCACCCACATTGATCAGATCTTGATTACGACTATATTTCGAGCTGAGCTGTTTGAGCTTACGAGCCGATTGTTGATGTTGTGTATCCACAATACTATGCATGACGCGACTAATCGACTGCTCAATATCAATGGCTGGGTAGTGCCCTGCTTCGGCTAAAGTTCTATCTAGCACAATATGGCCATCTAAAATCGCTCGTGCTGAATCGGCAATCGGATCTTGTTGGTCATCACCTTCTGTCAAGACAGTATAAAAAGCAGTAATCGAACCACCACCAACATCACTATTGCCAGCACGCTCAACCAGCTTAGGGAGTTTTGCAAATACCGAAGGCGGATAACCCTTAGTTGCAGGCGGCTCACCGAGAGCCAAAGCGATTTCACGTTGCGCCATAGCAAAGCGGGTTAATGAATCCATGATCAGCAATACATGTTTACCTTGACTACGGAAATGTTCTGCAATCGTGGCTGAATAATTTGCGCCTTGCAAACGCATGAGGGGTGAAGCGTCCGCAGGCGCTGCAATCACCACGGAGCGTGCCAAACCAACCTCACCCAAAATATGTTCAATGAATTCTTTTACTTCGCGGCCACGCTCACCAATCAAGCCGACAACGATGACATCAGCATCGGTATAGCGGGCCATCATACCAAGCAGCACACTTTTACCAACGCCGGAGCCTGCAAATAGGCCCATCCGCTGACCACGTCCTACTGTCAGCAGACTATTAATTGCCTTCACACCAACATCTAAAATTGTGTCAATCGGAGCTCGCTTTAAAGGATTAATCGGCTCTGACTGCAAAGGAGCAAAATGATCCGCCTGTAGAGGGCCTAAGCCATCTAAAGGCACGCCTGCGGCATCAAGTACACGACCTAAGAGATGATCACCCACTGGCAAGCGGGTTACACGAGTTTCACTCTGATTAGAATCGTCATTGAGATCAAAGGGCTTATGAAATTGTGAAGTACGCACTGGCATAGACTTCAAGATCACTTTAGCGGCTGGAGCAATGCCTTCGATATTGCTTTGAGGCATCAAAAACAAGCGTCCATGATCAAAACCAACGACTTCGGCTTCAACCTGCTGTCCATCACCCATTGGAATCACGCAAACACTACCAATCGGTAAAAATATGCCGCCCGCTTCAATCACTAAACCAGTCACCTTCGTGACACGTCCAGCCACTTCAACATTATCGACAGTCGATACTGCGCTAGAGCAATGACGTAAATAATTACTGAGAAGCCCATCTAGATTCAGGTGAGCATGATCACTGCCGATTGAATCTAAGGGGTTCGCAATGCTCATGATTTTTCCACCAGCCAATCATGGTTCTGACCTAAGGCATCACAAATTAAGCGCCAGCGATTTTCATGCGTAGCATCTACGGTGTTGCCTGATGTTTCAATGATGCAAGCGCCACGCTCAATCCGAATATCTTCTTCTATCTGCCAATTACTTAATTCAGCTTGTAAATATTTCTGCACAATCTGCACATCCTCAGGGTTTAACTTGAGATGGAGTGGCCCTTCGCTATCGATCAGGCTATTGGTAGCTTGTCGCAATATGGGTAAGATGGCTTCTTGATTGATCTTGAGATGCTCTTTGAGCATTGCTTTAGCAATATCTAGAGATAAGGCTAATACGTCTTCACACAAGACCTTACTTTTCTCTTTGGCGGTATTCGAAAATCCATTCATCAGATTTTTCAAATCGGCTTGTTCAACTGCCAATTTTTCATTCGCCATATTCATGCCGGCTTCGTGACCGCTTTTCATGCCACGGTCATAGCCATCCAAATAGGCTTTATCTAAAATCTCCTTGATTTTCTCAGGAGAAAAACTCATCGATTGAGCAGGACTAGGTTCGGGCTTAACAGCCGGCTTAGTTGGGATCAGATCACTAAAAAAGGATTCGCCTATTGCTTTAGGCCAGGCGCGAGAAGTTTCCATATTAGAGATAATCCTCACCGCCTCCGGCACCTGGCAACATCACTGAGCCATCTTCGATCAAGCCCCTGACAACAATCAGAATTTCTTTTTGCTGTGCTTCCACTTCAGAAAGTTTGACAGGGCCTTTGTTTTCTAAGTCGTCGCGCATCATATCGGCTGCACGAGATGACATGTTCTTGAAGATCTTTTCACGCAACTCAGCGCTAGCGCCTTTGAGAGCAGTTACCAAGGCATCAGATTGAACGTCACGCAAGATGGTCTGAATACCACGATCATCAATGTTGATGATGTCGTCAAAGGTAAACATTTCATCATTAATCTTTTCTGCAATTTCAATATCGTATTCTTTAATGCGATCCATCAGCACTTGCTGCGGAGCTTGGCCAATATAGTTCATGATGTCTGCAGCCGCACGAATGCCGCCAATTTGTTTTTTAGTGGAAGTCTGAGCTCCACTCAATAAACGGGCCAGTACCACATTTAACTCTTTAAGTGCCTGTGGCTTCACTTCTTCCAAAGTAGCAATACGCAACATCGTATCTTTGCGTAAATCTTCATTAAACAAGGTCAGAATTTGAGAAGCCTGCTCAGGCTCAAGATGCACCAAAATCGTGGCGATAATTTGAGGATGCTCATAACGGATAAGATCAGCGACAGCTGTTGCATCCATCCACTTGAGGTTATCAATACCCTCTGAATCTTTATTTTCTAGAATGCGCTCAAATAGACCTGAGGCAGTTTCTTGCCCCAATGCCTGAGTTAAGACATTGCGGGTAAACGAATCGGTGTCAATATTAAGAGAGGCGCCTTCACCGGCATAGCTAAAAAAATCCCGTAGCGTATCGGCTACCGTAGCCTGCTCAACCCTACGTAGGGTAGTCATGACGGCACTTAACTTTTGCACATCTCGTGGAGAGACGTGCTTCATCACCTGTGATGCACCCTCTTCGCCGAGAGCCAACATCAAAATAGCAGCTTTAAGAACGCTACTTTCGTTTGGATTTGTTGCCATTAGCTATTTCCTACCCAACCCGCAACCACATCAGCTACTACTTTTGGATTTTCCTTAGCCAAAGCTTGAATGGTCTTGAGGTCTTTTTGATATGGCGTCAATTTTGGTATGGGTCTGCCATTTTCGTCAAGACTATCATCAATCACAGGGGCCTCATCTGGCGCCAATAAATTGGCTAGCATCGGTTTAATTGCTTTGCGATACATAATGAATAGCACGATTAAGCCGACCAGAATTTGACCAATATTTTTGGCCATTTCGATATACACAGGATCTTTCCAGACTGGCAATTCAGATACATCGGCCTCTTTAGCAGGGGTAAATGGGGTATTCACCACGCTTAAGGTGTCGCCTCTCGTTTCATTAAAGCCCATCGCTTGTTTAGCCAAATCGATAATCTGCTGCTTTTCAGCATCATTTAAAGGGCGTGTAGTAGGCTTGCCTTCAGCATCAACATCAGCCTTGTTATTAACAACGATGCCTACTGATAAACGCTTCACTCCGCCCATGGATTTTTGGGTAAACGAGATCGTTTTATCAATTTCATAATTCGTAATCGAATTTCTTTGCGTGCTCATCGGATTTTGAGCAGCAGCATTATTGGCTCCGGCGCCGGCACCAGCAGCAGCGCCGCCAGGAGCAGCATTATTGGTGGTGTTCAGAGGAGCCGTTGCATTTGCGGGAGGCTGATTACTTAAAGCACCTGGTACGCCACCATTGGTTGATCCTGAAGGCACAATCGATTCATTAGTCTGCAAGCTACGTATAACGGCAACCTCAGGCTTTTGATTTGGCTTATAAATTTCATTAGCCTCTTCGGTATTTGAAAAATCAATTTCGACATTCGCCTCAGCCCGCACATTTTTCTCGCCCACAATTGGGGTAATAATCGCTTGTACTCGCGAGACAATATTTTTTTGCAAGTCCTCAACATATTTGAGTTGGTTTGCATCTAGAGTTTTTGAACCGCCCTTTTTGGCATCAGAAAGCAAGCTACCAGTCTGATCAACGATATCAACACTGGCTAGACTTAAATTTGGGACGCTACTAGAAATTAAATGGGCTATTGCACTGACTTGATTTTGGTCTAGGGTACGACCTTGCATTAACTTCACTAAAACGGATGCCGTTGGTTTTTGCGCATCACGCACGAACACGGACGTTTTAGGGATAGCTAAATGGACTCGAGCACCCTCAACCCCAGAGATGGATTGAATACTGCGCTCTAATTCACCCTCTAAGGCACGTTGAAAGTTGACCTGTTCTACAAATTGAGAAACTCCAAACTTTTGGTTTTCCAGAAGCTCAAAGCCAACATTGCCCCCTCTAGGCAAACCCATAGCTGCTAGTTTTAAACGGGTCTGGTACACCAATTCGGCTGGCACCAGAATGGAAGCACCACCATCCGCTAATTTATAAGGAATGTTTTGCTGTTCTAAAACAGACACGATGGCACCGCCATCTTTATCGTTGAAATTAGAGAACACGACCTTATATTTAGGTCCCTGACTCCAGATCCAAAAGACGGCCATGATTGCAATCACCGCAGCAATACCCGCGGACAGCAGCACTTTTTTACTAGTGCCCTGCAAATTTAAGCGCGCTAACAAGCTTTCCATAACAATTTTCCCGACCTACTAGTGATATGAAAAGGCAGATTGAAGATCATTCTGGAAACTGATAAGATCGGTTTTTTGCATGATTTGTCCAATACGCCCTAAATAAATATGATGTTTAGACGTCATTATGAATAGGGAAATTTCATTTCAATTGAAGGAATAAGGCCTTTTTTTCCTTCTTATTGCCAAAACTGCCGCCATTCTTTACTGCTACATTACTTCCATTGAAAAGTTTCAGTGAGGAGTTCCATCATGAGTGTCGGCGCTATTGATTCAGGGCGTATTCAAGCAATGTTGGCCCAATTAAAGGCTGCGTCTTCTGCCGCCCCTGCAAACCTAGCTACCCCAATTCAGGGCCTAGATAGTATTAAGGGTATTAACAACGGGGATGGCCCAAAGTCTGCCCCATCGATTGATTTTGCTACCGCACTGAGGTCATCTCTTGATCAAGTAAACCAAAGCCAAACTAAGGCAGTTGAGCTAGGTAAAAACTTTGCTCTCGGTGACGATAGCGTCAATCTCTCCGATGTCATGGTAGCAACACAAAAGGCCAGTCTGTCATTTCAAGCAACTGTTCAGGTTCGTAATAAGCTCGTTTCCGCCTATCACGACATCATGAATATGCAGGTGTAATACCCTGTCACCAGTGTAATAGTGACAATTAGCTCGTTATCTTTTGTTGGGTAGCCTCAGTCAACTCAGCACGCGAGTAATGAGAACCCACAACATCACCCACTAGATAGACGATCACATCTACAGCAAAGTTTCGTAACTGCGCTCTGCTGGTAAAGGTTTTTCCCATGGAGAATAAAGCTAATACTTCCTTAGGGTTCACAGATCTGAGCTTGGGGTGTAGCGAATTGCACATCTCCATCATATGCACTAGGGCTTCGCCCGCATTTGCATTTTGCATAAAATGGGCGTTATAAGCAGCGCTCATTTGCAAAATTAGGGTGCTCTCAATGGATACAGACATATTCTCAATTCATGCAATATAGGTTTGAAACTCAATGACTATGCTCACTACTGATATTTTAGCAATCCATTACATTACTCTATCAGGTAATTCCCTAAGCCTGCTTTTCGAGCTGATATAGCCACGCCAGAATTTCTGCTACCGCCTGATATAAAGCCGGCGGTATATTCTCATCAAGATCAACCTGCATGAGCAAGCCCACCAGATCCTTTGATTCATGAATATAAATCTGATGTTCTTTTGCCTTGGCAATGATTTGCTCGGCCACTAAGCCCTTCCCGCTTGCCAATACCTTAGGGGCAAATTCACCATGCTCATAAGTCAAAGCTACCGCCTGCTGCAAATTCTTGGCCTTATCCATGTGCGATGACCTCCATCGCTTTAAGCTCCTGACCATTAGCATTAAAGGTATTCTTGAGATCTGATAATTCTTGTTTGAAGAGATTTTCAGTCTGCGACTTCTCAGCTTTAAGTTGCACACTTAAGGCCTTATCCCGCAAGGTCAGACGAGCCTGCACTTTACCTAAGTTGGGTAAATCTAACTCAATCACACTCACAATGGTTTGAGCGACACCTTCCTCTGAGACCGTTTGGGGTGACTGCTCTTCCTCGTAAGTCAATTGCCAATCCATTGGCTGCCCTGGCCAAATATTGCCGCTCCAGCGAATCGTCTGATTCTCCAAAGCATCTAACTGTTTATTCACAACTTGTGACGCATTAAAGTTAGGACGATTTTGAGGCTCTTTCATCAATGTATTTAAAGGCCACTTCCCTTTAGCAAAATTCGCCAGATGGGATTCATAAAAGAGCCCGCTCATGATGATGGCGTTTTGCAATTGGGCTGCCGTGAGTTGTGAGTTCAAGGGGCTTTGCATTAAAGGGGGCAGCAAACTCTCTACCTTCGAAAGCTGTCCTTGTAACTGAGCTTCGTCTTGCAATTGTGTAATCAGCAAGCTAGTGCCGCTCAAAATCACATTCTCAAAAGCAGATTGATTAGCACCAGCACTTAATAATAGAAAGGTAGGGTTTGGATCGCTGCCGAGAAAGCGAAAATGCAGTACATCCCCTACTGCAAAATTACTGCCCAGCTTCATGCCGAATACTTGTTCACCAATTTGTACCTCAGCCGTTCCAGTAGGATCAAAAGAAACAATTTTTCCGACGTACTCTAGACCTACCTTGAGGGCAGGCTGGCTAGACTGCCCGGTTGCCGTTGGCGCGATTGCTGGATTGATACCACCAATCGGATTGATAGCCATGAATGATCTACTTATTTCTTGAAAGACTGGCCATTCATGATGTCAGTCAAGCGCAACATCCACGGCTGCATTAAATCCATAATTTCTTTATCGTTAGAAAGGATGGTTTTAAGGCAAGCAATTTTTCGCTCAAGAGCTTCAGGAGTAAGCGGAGCTTGCTCACCATGCACCGGAATTTGATGAATATAGCCCTGACACAAAATCTCTAATTTACCGTAGCCATCCCAATCTTTTTGACGAGCAGCTTGCAACATCTGCTGACTGATTTCAGTCACAGCTTCATAGAGGGAGAGCATATCGCTATTGGGCATTAAATTTTTGACTTGTAAAAGCGATTGCGATGATCGTAAGAAAACCTTGTTTATCGAATATAGATACTACAAAACTTTGAGTCTAGACAATTCCAATATAAGACCTGTAAAAGCGGTTTAACTAGATTAATTAGGGACACCAATAGCAACTTTTATACTGCAAAGACCCGAATTAAGCCAATAAATTGTTTTTAATTGCGTAATGCACTAATTCTGCATTCGTTTTCATACCCATCTTTTTCAGCGTACGAGTGCGGTACATGCTGACCGTTTTCGGCGAAAGGCTGAGCTTTTCAGCAATTGCATTAACGGTCAATCCAGTAGCTACCATCATCATAAATTGATGCTCGCGGTCAGATAGACATTGATGCGGGTCTGCAGCAGTTTGGGCATCCCCAAAGCGTTCCGCTAAAATTTCTGCAACGACAGGGCTGATATATTTTGCACCGGTTGCGACGCGACGAATCGCTAAGACCAACTCCTGAGTGGGTTCACTCTTCGTGATATAGCCCAAGGCACCCGCAGATAAAACCCGAGCCGCATACTGAGAAGGTGGATGCATTGAGAGCACCAGAATCGGTAGCTTTTGATTATTGCGACGAATCGATTTAATGACCTCAATACCATTGCGGTCCTGCAAATCAATATCGAGCACCAAACAATCCAATTCTGGATTATCGGCTAATTTAATTGCCTCTTTGCCTGACTTGGCCTCGGCCACAACCACGATACCAGGGTGTGTATTGAGCACCTGGACTAGACCCTCACGAATGATCGCATGATCATCTGCAAGGGCAATACGTAGGTGCTTCATTAATGTCATAAAAGCCGTCTCAATTTAGGTTTATGACATTCTAACGAAATCTACAGAATTGCCGAAAATGACAAAATTACCAGTACATCAGCCCTTCACCGCACTCATCTGCCGATCAAGCTCATTGGTCCAATGGATTGCCTGAAGCTGCAAATCCGTGAGAGATTGTGCTGAAATTCCCAAGTGACTCCTAGAGGCTTCCATGCGACCAAAGTCAGCTGCCTCAATCGCATCCGTCAAGACGAGTAATTGACCCAAAATACCTTCATGATGCAAGAGCGCATTTTGCAAATGCTCAGCTAGGTGAATATGCTTGAGCACTTCTTCCAAAGTTTGACCGGTGACCTTGTGCGCCAAAGAAAGGAGGCCCACTACAAAAGCCTGATCACTTAATCCTGGCTGAGTAATATCCTCATGCTGTGAGAGTAGTTCAATTAAACGAGCACGGTTCACGACACGGCGCTGGAGTTCTGAAGTAGCGGCATTCCCTGCTTCTGTGTAGATGAGGAGCAACATCCACTGCAATAGTTGCTTTTGGCCCAAGGTAACCAAAGCCTGACGTACCGAACTAATTTGTAAATGCCCTGCTACACCAACAGAATTGACTAAGCGAAACAGTCCCAATGTGAGATCGGGGTTGGCCTTAAACAGAGGCTCTAAAGTCGCAATGCCCTCATCCTTAAATAGGAGTCCGACAATTTTCATTAGGCTGACTTGCAATGCTTGCGGTTTTTTACTGCGCATCACTAGAGGCTGGGAAAAATAAGGTCCGCTAAATAAACTAAAACCCTGTGCCTTACAAGCTGCTAAATCTTCACCAGTCTTAACTTGCGTTGCCCAAAAAATCGGGTTTGCTAATTGACGAACCCGGCTCATCAAATCAGATGTATTTTCAGGTGAAGTGTTTTGGAGGTTTACCTTAACAATGTCAATCAAAGGCAAAATAGCGTCGATATTCTCTACTACGCCCTTTGCTGGAGTTGCATCGCTCAAGCTAGTATCTATGAGCGCAATCCGAAATCCAGCAGTTTTTAGGTCTTGTAAGCGCTTGAGCATTTCTGCATTGAGAGAAACGTCTGGCAAGATTTCTAAAATGATGCGCTGCGCAGGCAGAATCTCCAGGGTATTACTCTTGAGTAACTTCTCAGTGACATGAATAAAACCATCGGCTGAACCGAGCACGCCTTCTAAACCAAAGTGACTCATCGAATTGACAATCACTTGGGTACTTGTTGCTAAATCATCAGGTCGCCCTTCATCTACGCTTTCACGGGAACGGAAAAGCATTTCATAGGCCATCACCCTGCCCGAGCGATCAAACACGGAATTGCGCGCAAGAAAGATTTCGGAGGTGCTTAAATCCACAGAAGACTCAGTAGTCGCAATCATATGATCCTTGTTGAAAGGTGCCCCAGCCAGCTAATGGACGGACTTTGGCTATCCTGATAAATAAGCTACCAATGTAGAGGAAAGAGGGGATTTTCAATTCGAAGAATAAGGCCACTTTTTCGGGCTTATTCTCAAGATTCCAGGTTTAACCTGAAACTGAGCCTGATAATTGACTATTAAACCTTGATATTGACCAGGGTGCCTGTACCGGAGGCAGCCATTAACTGAACTGGCAAAGGTGCTTTTTGAGCACCAGGCATCTTTTCGCTATTGTGATACGGGTCAACTTGGCCCGATTTTCTGTACTCATCAAGAGCCAAAGAGGCTGACTTAATTTCATCCGTACGGCTTGACTTGA
Source organism: Polynucleobacter sp. AP-Sanab-80-C2 (assembly GCF_035012965.1). Taxonomy (NCBI): domain Bacteria; kingdom Pseudomonadati; phylum Pseudomonadota; class Betaproteobacteria; order Burkholderiales; family Burkholderiaceae; genus Polynucleobacter; species Polynucleobacter sp. AP-Sanab-80-C2. The sequence goes on along the minus strand of NZ_JAYGQS010000002.1, from coordinate 177,993 downwards.
TGGAGTTATCGATCTTTTCAAACAGAGCATCTGGGCTAACGCCACCGCCAACACCACGCAACTCAATTAATGCCTGTTGAGCAGCAACTACATCACCATTGCGCAAAGCAGCAGCCAAAGCGCCCAAGTACCCTTGGCGTGCTTGTGATTCGCTGGCTGATGAATAACTAGAAACAGCAGCCGAAGGTGTTATTTGCATATTCATATAACCTCCTCTAACCTTGCTATCCTTTCAAATCGTGCAATGAAACCTTAAAATTCAACCCGAGCCTACATAACTTACAAGCCCTCACCATCTTTTACGACCCATAAACTCAAAACTTAAGCTCAATGACTAGAAATTTCTAATTATTATGGCTAATGTTTCTTAAGATATTGATTTAATTGATTATTTATTATTATCTAGAGCGGCAATTTGGGCTGCAATATCCATCGATTCTTGGCTAGCTTGCAAAATAGCCTGGATTTTCTTCTTAATGGGATCAGAGCCCGATTCACCAAGAGAGTGCATTAATAACTCAGCATTTAAGCGAATAGCAAGCAATGGCTGACCCAAATCATGCAACAGAGTCTCTATTTCGGTTCTTTGATCCATTGCGTATCTATTTTTGACGGCAAAACTAGTTACAGGTCTTTTTATTGCCCTGCACAACGCAATTGCTGCCGTTGGAATAAATGGTGCGATTGCCGTTCGTCACAGAACTTCCGCCAGGGGAATAGTAGGTGGTAGTGCCGACCTGGGTTTGAGTAGAGCCGTTTGGACCATTCATTACGGTCACGGGCTGGTTGCTATTGGGAGCTCCAGGTACATTACCAGCGTCATAGGGCACCACAACATAGTTGTTATTGTTACCGTAGCCGTTGTTACCGTTATTGCCATGCCCAATATCTCGTCCCCCACCCTCTCTTTGGGCATAGGCGGATGAAGAAATCATGAGAGCAGCGAGGATGATGAATGGCTTGTGCTTCATTAGCTTTTTTCCCTTTTAAGCTTTTGATACCCTAAGACTCTATCCTACTCTTGAATCTAGCTATAGTCCCTAGCCCAAAGTAAATTTGAGCTCTCCCAACTTTTCTACAACGCTGGTGACCACGTCGCCCTTTTTCAACCAAACTTGCTGATCCTTGGGCATATTGGCGATCACGCCCTGTGGGGTACCGGTGAAAATAATATCGCCAGGTTCGAGTGTCCAGTAAGTACTGATATAGGCAAGCAATCTTTGAACATTATGAATAAAGTCAGAGGTATTCGAGTTCTGTCGCATCTCACCATTCACAAAGGTCTGAATTTGCAACTGATTGGGATCGCCTACTAAATCAGCGGTCACAAAGTTTGGCCCGATAGGCGCATATTGATCTAAGGTTTTACCAATCATCCATTGACCACCAGGAAGATCGAGTTGCAAATCGCGTGAGGTGAAATCATTTGCGGTGCAGTAGCCAGCAACATAATTGAGTGCCTCTGATTCAGGAATGTTGCGCCCTTTTTTGCCCACTACTACAAGGAGCTCTGTTTCATAGTCGAGCTTATAAGAAACATCGGGTGCAGGAATCTCTAATACAGAATTATGAGCAGCTAAGCTATTGTCATACTTATTAAACAAGGCTGGAACCGCTGGCTTAGCGACACCCACCTCTTCTGCATGCTGACGGTAATTAATGCCAACACAAATAATTTTGCCTGGATTCTTGAAAAGTCTGCCATAGCGAATTTTCGATTCCGACAAATAAGGCACGCCAGACTTTTCTGCGCCAGCAACCACCTTATTAAACGCGGTGGCGTTACCCTCTTGTAGCAATTGATCCAGAGTGTATGGAGCCGCGATATTGAGTTTCTTCGCAACGGCACGAACGTCAATCACTCCTTTTGTGCTAATGACTCCCATAGTCTCTGTACCATCGCTATTCTTAATGGATAGGATCTTGGCATTTTTGACCATGATGTGAGGACCACTATAGGCCTCTTGCTCTTTGGCAAATTTAAATCTACGCGCAGCAGCATCCGAAGAAAAACCTAGAGTTGAGGCGGCCACAATACCCATTCCAGACAAGGAAAAGGTCTTAATAAAGCGGCGACGTGCGCTCATGATTGCTCCAGCGTGGTAATTGAGTTAGATAGTTTAACGGCTAAATGAGCCACTAATTGAGTCAATATAAGCTCATCACGCAGTTAACAACTTAGCTAATAAGCAGGTTAAAACTCCGTTATTAACTAAATTACTCTTCCTCTGTCACTTCGGCTTGCTCCCAAACGTCCTCATCTGGAGCCAGCTGGGTTTGCGCAACGAAGGTTTTAATAGCCAACAGAGAATCTTGGGCAACATCATCCAAAGTCAATGACCCCAATTCACCAGCGCATAGCTGCTGACATTTTTCTAAGTCGCCAATCTCGGCAGCCTCAGCCAGGGTGAGTAATTTACCTAAAACGCCACTGCGATCTGCAATCGCATCGACAACAACTCCAGGCAAATTGAATTTAGACAAAATCTCTCGGCTGGACTCATCAAAGAGGTTATCAATTAAGGATAATCCGCCAACCAAGAAAGCCAAATCACTCGAGCCCAATCCAGCCCCAGCTGGCAATTTAGCCGATGCTAATTCCATAAAGAATGCTCTGACGCAAACCAATTGTAGTAAGGGGGTAGATTCCAAAGAAACTTTAGCCTTGCTATCTGCATAGAGCAAGAGTTGAGTCCAACGGGTAATCCGCTTAACTCCAGAAATCACTGCAGCGTCTCGAACATTTTCTGGCTTTGCACGCTTCCTGCCAGCATCGACTTCTGCGATCACCATTAAGTGTTTTGCCACTACTGGATTGATCTCAATTTCATCAACCAGCTCGTGGAGTTCAGGCGACGAAAGCAGCAAAGTCAGTAGCTTTAATATCTTGCGGTAGTCATCACCACGATGTAAGGACAGATCTGGATCAGGCTTAATGAAATAGAAGCCCTCATAAGCATCAAAACCCAAGTCGCGAGCCTTATGAAAATCTTCAGGAGTTTCTACATGTGTTGCAATCATCTGCATCACAGCACCATCACTACCGGCTTTTGCGCCTTTTTTCGCAGGCGACTTAGTATCTCTTGGTAAAGGCGTGGCTTTACATAATTCGATCAAGCTGGCTGCATTCTCTACCTGGTGAATATCAAGCTTGACATAGCGAAACTTCGGCAAAATATCTTCAAGACCATCAAATACTTCTGTCAAACCCGTCAGCACAAACTTGTAACCGATGTTCGACATCTTCTCGAGCTTTTCCAGAATCTCAGGCACCTTAGGCGCATCTGGATCATCGGGATTTTTGGCATCCTTCTTACTATCTTTCACAGTTTCATCCGGAGGGACTTCAGTTTTAATCGCCTCCAAGATCTCAGCCAAATCAATTTGCAAAGGAAACTTCATGGCAGGAATGCCGCGCAACTCATCTCCTAATTGATGGGGATGAATTTTGATAAAACCCAGATGCAAGCCAAGTGACTGAGCCACACCCTTAGTCTTGAGTGCGTAGAGCATTTCACTAAGAGTGACTTCTTTGACTTCATTGCCCTCATCATCCCGCAAATTAGCATCTGTAATTTCATCGGGATAAGTGACTTCTGCCTTCGGATCTGCTGCTAAGCGTTTGGCAATTTGCGCTAACACCTCATTACGTTCATTGACCCGCTTTGCCTTCAGAGTAGTTCCCGGGCGAAAAAAAAGTTCATACCCAATGATCGCTTGATCGCGATCGATGATAGGTTCACGTCCTAAATATGAATTTTCAGGCGCAACTTTTTCAGGTCCCTTAGGAGCCTGTACGGGAGCGGACTGCGTTTTTTTACCAAATAGTGCCATTTATTTTCTTACTAAGAAGATTTCCTTTTGAATGAATACGATTTTAAAAAGGTTATGAATCATTTTTTTTTTGAGCTATCCCACTCTTTTATATAACGCTCTAAAAATTGAATCTGACCTGTTCTGTGTTCCAAAGTATCTTTCACCACATCTCCAACAGAAATCACACCCCTGACTTTGCCCTCATCCACTACGGGCAAGTGACGAATTCTTTTGGAAATCATGATTTGCATGCAGTCCCGCAAATCATCTTCATAAGCTACTGAGATGGGGTTTGGGGTCATGACCGCCTTGACTAATACTTCTTTGGCACTCAAACCTGGAAGCAGCACTTTAATAGCGCAATCACCCTGAGAAACGATTCCTACTAATTGATCGGAATCAATCACCAATACAGAGCGCACTAAATTATCGCGCATCAGCTCTAATACTTTGACAACATAGTCAGAGGAACTCACTGAAATCAGTGTATTCGATTTGTTGGCTAAACAGTTTTTTACCATTGGCATACGACGCTTATCCTTTTATATCTTCAGAGCAATATCAGCGCCGGAAAATCCAGCTAGCAACATACATTGGTCATTCATCGATTCTATCCAAGCCATAGGCTGATCCAAACAAAAACAAAAGTCATGCCAACTTATGCGTATATCCTATCCTGATTGGCCTGTTTTTTGTGCAATCTTAGGGAAAATCCTAAAAAAAGGAGCTTAAATCGGGTTCTGTAACTTAGGAAGAAAGGCAAAGAAGCTCAAAACCAGCCCCAAATGCCTCAAGCAAAGTATTTGCTTAGTTCAAAACTGGCGCTCTAAATGCTAATGCCGGAGGGGCTGGCTCATAGCTCAGGAATTAGGTACGGCTCTTGAACTTCAAGTTCCAGCCATTACCGTTTTTATCCCAATACTCTCGGTAGACTGCAGAGCCTTCGCCCTGACCAATCGGCTGGTCAATCACCAAGGTGGATGTCGACTCAGTAGCATAGATAGCCTCGGGCGGACGAACAATTTTCTTTTTAAGGCCTTCTGATCGATATGCGGCAATTTCATTACTAACCTTAGTGGCGCGTGCACTCCAATCAGCTTTCTTGAGCCATTGAACGGAGGGCACTACGGTTACATTAATTTGGCGCTTGCTCGCTAACTCAATAATTTCTCGAACATCATCGTTAGCAAAAGCGAGGCAACCATCAGAAGCCTTAGGTGCCCTGCTGTAAGTATCTTTAGGTACGCCGTGCAACCAAATTCCAGAGCCACTGATATCCAACTTCTTATCAAGCGCATTCGGGAAACTTAACTCCAATGCTCCAGCACCAAAAATAGATCTCAATTGTTGCTTCGGAATTTGCATGGTGACGGAGTACACACCCAGAGGTGATTTAAGATCTCCCTCTTTTTGCTTACCCACGCCTAACTTTCCAATAGTGACGTAATAATCTTTTTCCCAGACTGGGTCACCGTCTTTATTGCGCAAGAGGTAGGCGCGAGAAAGCGATGCATCAATCAAAATGACATCTGCATTTTTAGGCATCTTTAAGACTTGAGCTGGGCGTAGATCAGTTAAATTGGGAATGACTGAGTTTCTTAACTGCAACTCAGACAATAGATTCTGTGGCGCTTCCCCATCACGCACTTCACTCTTGGACTTATTCGCAATAGCCCCGCCAGTCAGCGCAGTTAGCAATTCAGCGCGCATAAATGTTGCTAAACGGAAATTGGGGTGTTCGACTTCAGACTTATTTAAGATGTCCATGGCTTTATCTAAATTGCCATTGCGCACCAATTCTTGCGTGGCCTGCCGAACTGTAGTGTCCCCATTGGCCAAACTAACAACGGGAGTTATACAGATGCAAGCAATCAATAAAAGCTTACAACGCAATTTCAGCGCTCCGCTATCGAGAGGTGAGTTATTTATTGAATTCACGCGCAATTAACCAAGTGCCCTTGTCATTAACCCATTCCAAAAGCTTCACAGAGTTCGTATTGACGTTTGCAGAGTTGTACTTCTGCCTGAAGGTTACAACAATTTTGCCCTTTGATTTAACGACTTTCATAATGCTGATTTCAACATTAATCGCACCCGGCTTGGCAACCCTCTGCTTCCTCTGCTCCAACCAATCTGTATAAGACAATCCCTTATCAGGCGAGAAACTTGGTGAGTAAAAAGCCAAATAAGACTTGACGTTTTTGCTCGACCACGCCTTGACCCAATTTTCCATATTGGCAGTGATCACTTCAAGCTCTTGAGGAGTTGGCGCTGTATCTTTCTCAGCTGCCGCAGCCTGAGCCGGAGCCTCTACCACTGGAGTGGCTACAGGACTAGTCTTAGGTGCCTGAAGGCTCGGGGCAGCAGTTGGTGCTAGGGCAGCTGCCTTTGGGGCTTGTGCCACCATTACAGGCTTATCGATTAAATCAGAGCCATTGCCAGCAGCAGCTAAGAGCACAGGCGGGGGAGCTGAATTCTTTTCATTGAGCGCTTTTGCATAGGCCTCTGCTGCCTGTGCTGAATAAATTTTGCGCAAACTTCTGAAAGCTGGAGAGGCAGTATTTAAGGCTTTTTCTAACACCTTCCGTGCCTGGTCTTTTTTATCCATTCCCCATAAGGCAACTGCATAGTTATTAGCCACGAGGAGATTAGAGCTATCCTTTGAATAGAAAGGCTCTAAGAGATTGGCGGCTTCTTGCCACTGACCCAACATTAATAAAGCAGAAGCTTTGGTATTGGCATAGTCAATGGGCGATAGATCTTTTTTGAGTGACTCGGCCTGGGCAAGCGCCGCTTTGGAGTCCCCTTTTAATAAGAGATCTTCTATTCCTTGGGATGACACATAAGCAGACGCAGGGCTAATACTGATCAATGACAGTAATAAAGCACCGTAGAGGCATTGCAATAGTTTTTGCGATAGGCACAACTTTCTAGCTCTCAAGGGATGGACTTCAGTAAAAATGGATGGCATTAGGAAAAAGGGGCATTAAATCCAATCGATTTTAGCATTTTCATAGAAATTATCAATGCTGATAGCCCTTTAGAGCATTTATAGCCCAATTGCCCTCTTTAAAAAGCCTTATCAAAATAACTCCTAAAAAGGGTTTTGTGCCTATTTTTTACCCATTTTTTGTGAGCATTTATCTGTCTTTTCAAAAGACTTCAAGTCAAGCATCATGAACTGACAACTACATTAAAATAGCCTTGATCGGCAATCTCGCAATACGACCCAGCTTCTAAGGCCCACAAACCCGTGAAATACCTCCTCGCGCTTCTCCTGTTATCCACGCAACTGGTTTTTGCTCAAAATATAGAGGGCGACAAGCAAGGCGTTATTGGGATCCGCTACACCAAAAATGCGGAGGGGATGATTGTGGTTAAGCATGTCGAGGACAAGTCCCCGGCTTCTCAGGCGGGCATTCAGGTCAATGACATCATGATTAGCATCGATGGATCACCCCTTAAAGGGATGGATCCAGCCAATATTAAAAATGTGCTGCGTGGCAAAGTTGGTAGCACCGCTGAAATCAAGTTGGAAAATTCTCAAACCAAGAGTGAATACTCCGTTAGCGTAGTGCGTAAGGTAGTGCATTTTGGGACCAGCGAGACCCCTAAAGACTCTTCAAAGAGCAACCCTCAGGCTGAGATCAAAAATACTGATAAAACTGAACCAGCTCCAAAAGCAGCAGCACCTAAAGTCAACATCAAGCCTGCTGAGAAAGCACCAGCAATATCCAGCCCACCTGCGGTAGCTGCAGTACCAGCGCAAACCTCTTCTAATGCTGCCCCTGATAAAGCTTCTACAAGTAGTGCTAGTGACTCCAAATACTTTATTCAAACAGGTGCTTTTTTTACCAAAGAAATTGCCAACGATCAGGTGACTGCATTTAATCAAAAAGGCTACACCAGTTTTATTGATCCCGCGAAAATTAATGGCAGCAATATCTATCGCGTTCGAATTGGGCCCTTAGCAACACAACAAAGTGCAGAAGCACTATCCAAAAAATTGGCTAGCCAAGGCATTACAAACTCCATCATTGAAGCCTCGCAAGCAAGCTCTAAGAACTAATCGAGTCACATTATGCAAATCATCTGGATTTCGGGGGCAACCTCCCACTACAGAAAATTTAATATCACCAAAACTCAACTAATGCGTTTTGCTGCTGCACTCGGTCTGTTGTTCATCATGATTGGTAGCGCCATCTATTTCATGGGCTTTAGGGTTGCGATTAAATTTGATCCAGGTATGGCACGTGATATGGGAGGCGTGATTACTTCAGAAGAGCTATACCATCTTGAAGAAGAATATCGCGAAAAACTCAGCAAGCTCCAAGGCTCTTTAAAGGCTATGGACCAAAAAATAGATGTGCTTAGCAAGATAAACGAGCAATATGCTGCACTGGCAACACCACTGCCGATGAAAGAAAAGCGCAAAGACAGAGAGAAAGAGAGCGAAGCCAGCACTGGTAAGGGCGGTCCTTATTTACCACTCTTTCCTTATCAAATTCGTTCTGAAGAAAATCCCAGCCTGCGAGTAAGCATCAACCAAACGCTAGAGTCTTCAGAAGGTCTGAGTAAAAAAATGCAGTCCCTCAAAGAAATATGGCTTGAGAAATACGAGCGCTTGATTCCATTGCCCACAAAACCACCTCTGGCCGCTGGTTATGGTTTAAGTAGCAACTTTGGTGCACGCGTAGACCCCATTACTAATAGTCCTGCCTTTCATCCTGGCATTGATTTCAATGCCAAGCCCGGCACACAAGTATTAGCTGCAGGTAATGGCGTTGTCACCAAGGCAAAGTACGATGCAGAATTAGGAAACGTCATTGAGATCAAGCATAGCGAAGGCTTCACTAGCCTCTATGCGCATTGTCAGAAACTCTTAGTAAGCCAAGGAGACACTGTTAGTCGCGGTCAATTAATTGGAGAGGTCGGCAATACTGGCCGCTCGACGGGACCACACTTGCATTTCAGCGTTTATAAGAATGGCGCCCTACTCAATCCGATGGATGTGTTGGCTTTTACTAAGCCAGCAGCCAACAAGGAAAACTAAGAAGAAATACCGGCGTCCTGCTTGATCTTATTGATCGTATCTTGCAGCTGCGTCGCTGAATCAGGTGTCGTGTTCGGCTCTGCTCTTTTAGAAATCATCTGGCCATTGAGGGTAGCACCAGGCTCAATTCCAATCGTGTCGTAAGTCACATCTCCATGGACATTGGCGGTTGCGTGTAACTCTACTCTCTCATGCGCGTAAGTATTGCCATTCACCATACCCGCAATGAGTACGCGAAATGCATAAATATCGCCATGTACCTCACCACCCTTGCCAATCGCTATCGTAATTCTTTGGCCAGCACGCTCTTCAATATTGCCAAATATCTTGCCATCCACTCGCACGCTCTCGGAAACCATCAAGGCGCCATGAAATTCAGTAGCAGCGCCAACAATCGTGCCGAAAGATTCAATCTGAGGTTCAGAGAACTTATGTTCATTATTTTTCTTACCGAACATCATCACACCTCTTTAGTTTTGCTTGCTGAGAAAAGCCGGAATAGAAGTATCGGCAGGACTCTGTTCGCTCGCTTTAAATGCTTGCATTTGAGAACGAGCCTGCATACCAGATATCTTTTTGTTCTGACGGTAGCGATCTAAGATCAAAATACCTTTGCCTAGACCAGAATAAATAGCGCCTAATTTAGAAGTAGGCGCTTCGCGCTCACGCTTCTTATCCAAAATCTGTTGTGCAACAAACTCACCGAAGCGGCAGAAGTAAGTTGAGATAGTGGCATTACTGGAGACGCAGAAAAAATCTTCATAGACGAAGTTATCAATTTCATTGGCGCGCAGTACTGGCGGGGTTATATAGCACATACCTAAAGAGGCAAGATTGGTGGAGATGCTAGTTTCTGCAAAATTGGTCTCGACTCTACTAGGCACTGCCATGATGATTTGTTTATTTTTAGAAATCAAAAGCGAATTACGCAATACATATTCCAAGATAAAAATTTCAGTACTCGCTAATTCAAACTTAGAGGTTGAAGTAGGAACCAAAACAATATCGAAATCATGCATAAAATTTTCAGCCATATTTGGCGTCCAAGTGAGGTCAGAAATACTGACATCAAAACCTGTTGAAAATTTACGCAATGAAGATCTAGCACTCAAAAGAGTCATGCCTGCGCTTTGATAAGACATTTCAGCGCGATAGGTCTCAATACCAATATTGGGAGCTTTTTTAATCCAAGCAGAAGATGAGCTCTGCTCATCGTAGTCAATCAATGAAATCTTTAAGCCTTTTTGAAGAGCTAGGTACGCAGCAAGATTGGCGGCAATCGTACTTTTGCCAACCCCACCCTTGCGATTTGTTACCAGCACTTTTATCGTTTCCATGACAATCACCCGCTCTGCTTTACTGAAATAGGACATTTATCCTATTGCTATGCATCACAATTTGCAACAAATTTCTCATAAAAATTAAGGAATTGCAGATCAAACTTCAACTTAAAAACACACATTGAAGCGCAAGAGCATGTAAAAGTCAGTATTTTCCTTACAGAGGTTCATGATTAGGGCACTGGATCGCCTGATCAATACGGAGTCTATTTTTTAGAAGAAGAAAGCGGATTTAACTCTCGTTTACTGAAAAATGATTTCTCTTGCTTGCTAATGGGATCTACAAAATAAATTGCTTTCGCCAAGAGCTGCAAAGGTTTGGAAAAATCTAGGTCGTACTCTTGATAGGGCGTCAGGTGCGGATAAATTTGATCATTCCGAATGGGTATACCTAGAGCATTTAAATGACTACGCAATTGATGTTTCTTACCGCTACCAGGAGTTAAGCGATACCGAGCCCAGGGCTTATCGACTTCGATCAACTCTATATAAGTATCTGTGTTCGGCTCGCCCTGCTCTTCTTTCATCTGCAAAAAATGTTCGGACTCTACTAGTCTGCTTTGATAAGTCATAGGCAATCTGAGGGCTTGCTCATCATGGTAGGGAGCAATCGCTTCATATACCTTCTTAACTGCTCGATCTCTAAATAGATTTTGGTACTGCGCTCTTTCTGGTGGCCTGACTGAAAAAATCACCAAGCCTGCAGTATCACGATCAATGCGATGAATCGGGCTCAAGGTTTGAATACCAGTTCGCTTCTTAAGCCGATTCAATAAGGTTTGATGCAAATAAAGGCCACTGGGTGTCACTGGTAAAAAATGGGGCTTATCTGCAACTATGATATGTTCATCCTGATAAAGGATTTCTTCTGCAAAAGGAATTTCAGGTTCACGTGCCAATCGCCTGAAATACATTAAATGGGTATTCGCTTGATAAGGATCGTCACCATGCACTGGCTCGCCATCCATAGTCATGACTAAACCTTCAGCAAAACGGGTCTGCCATTCTCCAGAATCAATATGGGGAAAGGTGTGAATAAAGAAAGCCAATAAATCTTGGTATTTTTGATCAGCCGGCAAATAAACGCGTGATGAAGAGACTCCTTCAGCATTAACTTTCATAAATTGGATAGGCTGTCAGTAGCAATATTGATGAAATTGTAGAGAGACTGTCACCTATTGATTCTATTGCATGCTTATACTTAGCCATCAAACAAACCTAAGTGAGTGCGCAAAATGAGCCCCATCCTACCGATACGCCTTAGCACTTTTGTAATTTGTATTGCTGGAACCCTGATCAGCATCTTTGGCCTTTTAGTAAATGCTGCGGCATGGTACCCATTGGCTATTTTTGGCTTTCTGACACTCGTCGGAATTCATGATCGCCTCCAAACGAGGCATGCTGTGTTACGCAACTACCCCATTTTGGGTCATATGCGTTTCTTATTAGAATTTATTCGACCAGAGATTCGGCAATATTTTATTGAGGGTGATAACGACAAAACACCCTTCTCCAGAAGCCAGCGCACCCTGGTTTACTCACGCTCTAAGGCAGTTTCAGATAAACGTCCATTTGGCACCACGCTTGATGTCATGGCACCCGGTTATCAATGGATTAATCAGTCGCTCGCTCCCACTCATCTTTCTGACTATAACTTTAGGATCGAGATTGGCGGCAAAGATTGCTCCCAAAAATATTCAGCTAGCATCTTTAATATCTCAGCCATGAGCTTTGGCGCTTTGAGTGCTAACGCAGTCATGGCGCTTAATTTAGGTGCAAAAAAAGGAAATTTTGCGCACGATACTGGCGAGGGCTCAATTTCTCGTTATCACCGCATGCATGGCGGCGATCTCATTTGGGAGATTGGCTCGGGATATTTTGGTTGCCGTACAGAGGATGGTCAATTTGATCCCAAAAAATATGCGGAGAATGCCCTAGACCCCCAAGTCAAAATGATTGAAATCAAACTCAGTCAAGGCGCAAAGCCAGGTCATGGCGGTATCTTGCCAGGGCCCAAGGTCACCCCAGAAATTGCCGAGGCACGCGGTGTCAAGGTGGGTGAAGCTTGCGTCTCGCCATCTTCGCACAGCGCCTTCTCTACCCCATTAGAAATGATGGCGTTTATTCAGCGCTTACGTGAACTTTCTGGCGGCAAACCAGTAGGCTTTAAATTATGCATTGGCCATCCTTGGGAATGGTTTGCGATTGTGAAGGCGATGCTGAAATCAAAAATTTATCCAGACTTCATTGTGGTAGACGGTACTGAGGGTGGCACTGGAGCATCTCCTGTTGAGTTTAGTAATCACGTTGGCACTCCATTGCAAGAAGGTTTGCGCCTAGTACACAATACTTTGGTTGGAGCCAATTTACGTGACCAAATTAAAATTGGCTGCTCTGGAAAAATCATCAGCGCTTTTGACATGGCGGTTGTCTTTGCCTTGGGGGCTGATTGGTGTAACAGCGCTCGCGGCTTTATGTTCTCAGTCGGCTGTATACAAGCTCAAGTTTGTGATACCGGCTTCTGTCCCACTGGCGTCACCACACAAGACCCAAGCCGACAAAAAGCATTAGTAGTCACTGATAAATCAGAACGTGTGTATCACTTTCATAAAGAAACACTCAAGGCTCTCAAGGAAATTGTGGAAGCAGCAGGCCTTCATCATCCAGTTGAAATTAACACACGTCATATCGTACGACGGGTGAGTGCAAATGAGGTGCGGCTGCTTGAAGATCTCTTACCAGACGTTGCTGCAGGCAGCTTGTTATCCAATGAGGAAGGTAGTACTTTGCCAAAAGTATTTCAGCTTTACTGGGATATTGCCCAAGCAGATAGCTTTGCCGCTAAGCAGCATTAAACAGTCTAGTGCACTACAACTTTTACTTGGCCTGACCAAAGATTGGATCACGCCTTTCTAAAAATGCAGTAATACCTTCTCGGTAGTCGCTACCCATGTAGACATTTCTCCGAAGGGATTGAAGATGCTCGAATACGGCAGGATTCAACACAGCTGCATCAGAGAGCATTTGTGCCTGGGCTTTAAGAACGGAGTTAGCTTGTGGTGAACGTGAGGCAATCGTTCTAGCCATTTGATAAGTCTTTGCCTCTAACTCACCAGAGACATAAAGATGGTTCAGAATACCGATTTGTAAGGCACGATCAGCACCAATCGGATCCGCAGTTAGGAACATTTCTTTTACGACATTCAGCGGCATACGAGACATGAAATGCAAGATACCGCTGGCAGTATACGGAAGACCTAACTTTGCAGGAGTAATCGCAAAAGTAGAGTCATGATCCCCAATCGCAATATCGCAACTCATAATTAGGTCCGTAGATGCACCCCAAACAGAGCCATCAACCATTGCAATGACTGGCGCTCTAAATGCGCGGATGGACTTGAGTAAGACCATGACAGGATCATCAGCTGGCAAGGGATCACGTTCAGATCTCGGCAGCTCCATCACATCGTGCCCTGCAGACCATACCTTATTCTTCTGGTCAGATCTCAGTACCAACACACGCACATCTTCTTTACCAAATACATCAAGGGCATGGTGCATTTCTTCAATCAAGCATTCACTTAAAGCATTACGCTTGCTGTAATGATTGAAACGAATGGTAGCGATTAAATCCGCCTGCTCGGTCTTGATGTACTGATAATTCATTTAAATTCTCTTCTTTCTTTGGTTACTTATGCCGCAATCAAGATATCCCCAAGCTCCATCTTCTCCCACCAGATAAATGGCAGTAGATAAACTGGCTCACCTGCATCTTGAAGAATTTCGAGGGCGCCATCATTGGTTTTATTGGCCTCATACTTGCCGGGATGTAGTGGAAAGCAACCTTGATCCGTACCATCGTTGCGACGCTTTCTGGCGACAATATTGCGAGTGATGTAAACGACCATATTTACTCCTTGATTGATTCAGGATATTTAGCCCATGTGAAACTACTTTCAGATAGTCTGTAACTCCAAATTATTCCTTTTGATTAAGGTGAAATATTAAGAATGCCCTCTTTTTGACGACTTTAACCCAATTTTGGGCATAGATACTACTGGCGCACTAATCTTGTGCGGGGTAATAATCTACCTTTGAAAAAAGTTCTAAGTTAATGAAAAAAGCCACCCGCAGGTGGCTTTTGTTACTTCATTTGAGCGAGCTTATTCGCGTGATGCTTTTTTACGCTCATGCTCCTTGAGGTAGCGCTTACGAATCCGAATACTCTTTGGCGTGACTTCAACCAATTCATCATCATCGATAAACTCTACTGCGTACTCTAAGTTCATAGCAATTGGAGTAACTAAGCGCACTGCTTCGTCGGTACCAGAGGCGCGAACGTTAGTTAATTGCTTGCCTTTAATGGGATTCACAACCAAATCATTATCACGGCTATGAATACCAATCACCATACCTTCATATAAAGGATCGCCAGGGCTCACAAACATACGGCCGCGGTCTTGCAACTTCCACAAAGCATAAGCAACGGCTTCGCCGTCATCTTGACTAATCAATACGCCGTTATGGCGCTCACCCAAGATACCTTCTTTTGCCGGAGCATAAGAGTCAAAAGTGTGGCTCATCAAACCGTTACCACGGGTCATGGTCATGAAGTCGCCTTGGAAGCCAATCAAGCCCCGTGCAGGAATACGGTACTCAAGACGAGTACGACCTTTGCCATCACTCACCATATCGAGTAATTCACCTTTACGCTTACCTAAGTCTTCCATGACAGCACCTTGTGTGGTGTCTTCAAGGTCGACTGTTAAGTTTTCGTATGGTTCCATCTTGACGCCGTCTTCTTCATGGAACACCACGCGAGGACGGGAAACCGCCAACTCGTAACCTTCACGGCGCATCGTCTCTACCAAGATGGTGAGGTGCAATTCACCGCGACCAGACACTTCAAATACGGTGTCATCATCAGTATCTTTAACACGCAATGCCATGTTGGATTTTAATTCGCGGTCTAAACGCTCACGAATCTGACGGCTTGTTACAAACTTGCCTTCACGACCAGCTAATGGGCTAGTGTTGACCATGAAGTTCATAGTCAGGGTAGGCTCGTCAATCTTGAGCATTGGTAACGCTTCTGGCACGTCTGGTGCGCAAATGGTTGTACCAATAGCCAAGTCTTCGATACCATTAACCAATACGATGTCGCCCGCTTGCGCTTCATCTACTAATTCACGCTCTAAGCCACGGAACTTCAATACTTGATTGATACGCCCCTTACGCTGAGTGCCATCAGGGCCATCCATAAAGACTACGTCCATCAATGGCTTCACTGTTCCACGGTTTACACGACCCACACCGATCTTACCGACGTAAGTACTGTATTCAATAGAGGTGATTTGTAATTGCAAAGGACCTTCAGGATTGTCATCGCGCACTGGAACATGTTTGAGTACGGTATCGAATAATGGGCGCATATCCCCTTCGCGGACATCATCAGTCAAACCAGCATAACCATTCAAACCAGAAGCAAATACGACTGGGAAGTCCAGCTGCTCTTCAGTTGCGCCTAATTTGTCAAACAACTCAAAGGTTGCGTTGATAACATAATCACAACGTGCGCCTGGGCGATCTACCTTGTTGATCACCACGATAGGCTTTAATCCCAAAGCCAAGGCTTTCTTGGTGACGAAACGGGTTTGTGGCATTGGACCTTCAACCGCATCCACCAGGAGTAATACGCCATCCACCATCGAGAGTACGCGCTCTACTTCACCACCGAAGTCTGCGTGTCCAGGGGTATCGACGATGTTGATATGTGTGCCGTCATATTCAACTGCACAGTTCTTGGACAAAATAGTAATGCCACGTTCTTTTTCAAGATCATTTGAATCCATGACGCGTTCGGTCATTTTTTCATTAGAGCGGAATGTGCCAGATTGACGCAAGAGTTGGTCAACCAAAGTAGTTTTACCGTGGTCAACGTGGGCGATGATGGCAATGTTACGAAGTGCGCGTTTAGTCATGTGAAGCTTCTAAGGTTAAAGATCAGTAAAAAAGGTTAAGTTGCCTGCGAAATCAAACGCTTAGGATGCAATACTCCAGAGCGCCAATCAGCAGTGCCAATAAAGTTATGGGGTGCAGCTGTAGTGCGATAAATACGAACTAAAGCTTCAATGGAAGCCAGGTTTAATGGAACCCGTTGGCCCATTTCTAAACGTTTAGCTTGTTGCTCATCTACCGTCAGATGGGGCAAAGTCTGCAAGAGCGCATCCACCGGGAGGATATAGCTAGAGCTATCGTGCAAAGCCTGTTGAATCGATTCAATCGTAAAGGATTGCTCAAGACTTAAGTGACCTACTTCCGTTCTGCGTAGCCCTACTAAATGAGCGCCACAACCTAAAGTGTTACCAAGATCTTCAGCGAGCACACGAATATAGGTGCCCTTGCTGCAAGAAACTTCTAAAATAGCTTCTGGCCATTGAATATTCGTCCAGCGAATCTTGTGAATCGTAATCTCACGCGGAGTGCGCTCAAGCTCAACACCAGCACGAGCATATTCATATAAAGGCTTGCCATCACGTTTTAATGCAGAATACATCGGCGGTATTTGTGTGATGAGGCCAGTAAATTTTGCTAGCAATCCATCTAATGCGTTTTGAATCACCGCTTCATTTTCAAAAGTAGGTAATGGCAATTCTTCTATGACTAAGCCTTCAGCATCACCAGTGTCGGTGCGAGAACCAAACTTCACTTGAGCGATATACGTTTTATCTGCTTCCAGTAAGTCTTGAGAATATTTGGTGGCCTCACCCAAGCAAATTGGCAGCAATCCGGTGGCCATGGGATCTAAAGTACCAGTATGGCCCGCTTTCTCTGCGTTGAATGCGCGTTTGACGGCGGTCACCGCCCCCTGAGAGCTCATGCCTGCGGGTTTATCTAGCAATACAACGCCGTCGATACGCGTGGACATGTTTATTTATTCTCGTCTTGATGATCGCTCTCTAGAGCTTGGTCGATCAATCGAGACATTTCTATGCCATGCTCTACTGAGCTGTCATAGTGAAAGTGCAAAGTTGGCACAGTGTGAATATGCAAACGCTTAAACAATAAAGAATGTAAGTAACCCGCTTTTTCCTGTAAAGCCTTCAGAGCATGCTCTGGTTCTGCACCTAGCACTGTGAAGAAGACTTTGGCATGTGCCAAATCAGGCGAGAGTTCAATACTTTGCAAAGTAATTAAACCTAGACTTGGGCTGCGCAACTCGCGAGGAATTAACTCGGCCAGGTCTCGCTGAATCTGATCAGCAAGACGCTGGTTACGATGCGGACTCGTCTTATGCATAGTCAATCAATTAGAGTGAACGAGCGACTTCAGTCACTTCAAATACTTCTAGTTGATCGCCTTCTTTAATGTCGTTATAGCCTTTTAATGACAAGCCACACTCAACACCGGCACGAACTTCTTTTGCGTCATCTTTAAAGCGTTTGAGTGAATCTAATTCGCCTGACCAGATCACGACATTCTCACGCAAGAGGCGCACACTTGATGTACGTTTAACGATACCGTCAACAACTAAGCAACCTGCAATAGCGCCAACCTTAGATACCAAGAAGACCTGACGAATTTCAACTAAGCCAGTGATTTCTTCTTTCTTATCTGGAGTCAACATACCGCTCAAGGCGAGTTTTACTTCATCAACCGCATCATAAATAATGTTGTGATAACGAATATCGACACCATTATTCTCAGCCAGCTTACGCGCTGCTGCATCGGCGCGGGAGTTAAAGCCAATGATGACCGCTTTAGAGGCAACCGCTAAGTTCACATCAGTTTCAGTAATGCCGCCCACAGCAGCATGAACGATTTGTACCTTGACTTCTGGTGTAGAAAGCTTCATTAAGGACTGTGACAAAGCTTCTTGAGAGCCTTGTACGTCAGCTTTAATGATCAATGGCAACAACTTCGCTTCAATCGCGCCCTCTTCCATGTTTTCCATCATGGTTTCAAGTTTGAATGCTTGTTGTTTAGCCAACTTCACATCACGGAACTTACCTTGACGGAAGAGTGCAATTTCGCGCGCCTTACGTTCATCAGGAACCACTTGAACTGACTCGCCAGCAGCTGGAACTTCGGATAAACCTTGAATCTCCACTGGAATAGAGGGGCCAGCTTCATTACAGGGTTTGCCGTTTTCATCCAACATAGCACGTACACGACCAAAGGTAGAACCTGCTAGCAACATATCGCCACGCTTGAGTGTGCCCGATTGAACCAATACCGTTGCAACCGGACCTTTACCTTTATCCAAACGCGCTTCAATGACAAGGCCTTGTGCAGGAGCATCTTTAGGTGCCTTGAGTTCCAAGATTTCGGCTTGTAAGAGAACGTTTTCTAATAAAGCATCAATGCCTTCGCCCGTTTTGGCAGATACCGGAATAAATGGCACATCGCCACCGTATTCCTCAGGAACCACTTGTTCAGCCACTAACTCAGTCTTCACACGCTCTGAATTGGCTTCTGGTTTATCGATCTTATTGATGGCAACCACCAAAGGTACGCCAGCAGCAATCGCATGGTGAATCGCTTCCTTAGTTTGCGGCATGACACCGTCATCTGCAGCTACTACCAAGATCACAATATCAGTTGCCTTAGCACCACGTGCACGCATTGCGGTAAACGCTTCGTGACCCGGAGTATCTAGGAAAGTAATCATGCCGCGCGGAGTTTCTACGTGGTATGCGCCAATATGCTGAGTAATACCACCAGCTTCACCAGAGGCGACTTTTGCTAAGCGAATCTTGTCGAGCAAAGAAGTTTTACCGTGGTCAACGTGACCCATCACAGTCACCACTGGAGGGCGCGGCAACAATTCAGCATCATGACCGTCTGTACCGATATCTAAATCCGGATCATCTAATTTTGCAGCGTGGGCTTTATGACCCATCTCTTCAACAATGATCATCGCGGTATCTTGGTCCAGCACTTGATTGATGGTGACCATTTGGCCCATACCCATCAATAACTTAATGACTTCTGCACTCTTGACTGCCATAGCGTGAGCAAGCTCAGCCACGGTAATCGTTTCTGGAACATGCACATCACGCACTACAGGCTCAGTTGGCACTTGGAAGTTGGTATCGACGTTCGCTTCAGCGATTTGACGCTGCTTCTTACGACCGCCACCTGAACGCCAACCACCAACGCCACCAGAAGTGTCGCCACGAGTCTTCAGACCGCCTGGTTTCTTAGCGCCCTCTTCTTGCCAAGTAGATGAAGTCTCGGAAGACTTAATCGTTTTGCCACCAACTTTAGCGGGTGATTTTTTCTTATCTTCAGCACCTTCTGCTTTTGCAGGCTTGTGCAAAGTCCCTTTTTTCGCATCTTCAGCAGCAATCTCGCTTGGAGCCTTCAGGACACGAGCAGGCGCACTCATCATGTCACGAATGGCTAAGGCTTCTGCCTCAGCAGTTGCACGACGTGAACGAATATCCGCCAACTCTTTTTCTTTGCTGGCAGCTAATTCTTTTGCAGCTTTATCTGCCTTTGCTTTTTTCTCAACAGCTGCAGCGTCAGAAGCTTTGCTGTCATCCTCAGCAGGAGCAGCAGCTTCTTTTTGACGCGCTTCTTCAGCCGCCTTCATCTCTGCTTCTTGACGAGCTAATAGCTCGGCTTGACGTGTGGCTTCAGCGGCGCGTTTTTCCAATTCCTCTTCTGACAAAATTGGTTTAGTTGGCGAAGCTGCTTTAGCTGATTTTGCTGGAGCTTCCTCAGCTACAGGTGCTTTATCTCCTGCTTTTACTAGCACACGTTTTTTACGAACTTCAACCTGCACAGTACGAGTACGTCCAGCAGAGTCTGCTTGACGAATCTCAGAGTTCTCGCGCTTGATCAAAGTGATCTTCTTACGAGCCCCTGCTTCAGTATTGCCATGTGCTTTTTGCAAATACTCGAGCAAGGCAGTTTTGTCCTTATCGGTAATGCTGTCATCCTCAGAACCTTTATCGATCCCGGCTGCCTTCAATTGATCCAAGAGGTCAGCCGCAGTTCTTTTCAGTTCCTTAGCGAGTACTTTTACTGTTGTTGTTGCCATGTACTACTTCCTCTCATGAAGTAAACCAATGTTCGCGCGCTTTCATGATGAGCGTTTTCGCAGTTTCTTCGTCAATTTGTGTCGCCTCAACCAGCTCATCAACAGCCAGTTCAGCAAGGTCGTCACGGGTATGTACTTGATTGTCAGCAAGCTTGGCAATCAATTCTGTGGTCATTCCTTCTAAGGAACGTAGGTCTTGTGACACCTCGCCAATACGCTCCTCTTTTGCTAACTCCATCGTCAACAAGGAATCACGTGCGCGGGTACGCAACTCATTCACAGTATCTTCATCGAATGAATCAATTTCTAACATTTCAGACAATGGCACATAAGCCACTTCTTCCAATGTATTGAAACCTTCTTCAATCAAAATATCGGCCACTTCTTGGTCTACGTCCAATTTGTCCATAAACAATTGGCGCACGGAAGAAGCTTCTTTTTCAGTTTTCTCAGCAGACTCTTCAGGAGTCATGATGTTGATTTGCCAACCAGTCAAATCACTTGCCAAACGAACGTTTTGTCCGCTACGGCCAATGGCGATTGCCAAGTTCTCTTCATCGACCACCACGTCCATGGCGTGACGCTCTTCGTCCACTACGATTGAAGATACTTGTGCTGGTGCTAAAGCACCAATCACAAACTGCGCTGGGTCTTCAGACCACAACACGATATCCACTGCTTCGCCAGCCACTTCATTACGCACTGCAGTAACGCGTGTACCACGCACACCAACGCATGTACCGATTGGGTCAATACGCTTGTCATAAGTCACCACCGCAATCTTTGCGCGGATACCAGGATCACGGGCAGCGCCCTTAATCTCTAACAAGCCCTGCTCCATCTCTGGAACTTCGTTCTCAAACAACTTGATCAAGAAATCTGGGCAAGTACGGGACAGTTCGATCTGTGGGCCACGGGCTTCACGATCCACTTTGAGGATGTATGCACGTACGCGATCACCAGAACGCAAATTCTCTTTAGGAATCATTTGATCTCGACGCAGCAATGCCTCAACACGGCCAGATTCAATAATCAAACCATTCTTATCAGCACGCTTAACGGTACCGGTCATGACTTTTTCGCCACGCTCGAGGTAATCATTCAAAATCTGTTCACGCTCAGCATCACGAATGCGTTGCAAAATGACTTGCTTAGCAGCCTGTGCACCGATACGACCGAAAGCTAAAGATTCGATTTGCTCTTCAATATAGTCACCTACTTCCATATCAGGAATTTGCTCTTTGGCTTCAAATTGCAAAATCTCTTTATCTGGCTCTTGCAAACCGGCTTCATCAGGAACCACCAACCAACGGCGGAAGGTTTCGTATTCACCAGACTCACGGTCGATAGATACGCGAATATCCACATCTTCAGTTGCGTAACGCTTCTTAGTGGCTGATGCCAACGCCATTTCAAGCGCCTCAAACACAATGGCTTGATCAACGTTCTTTTCACGCGCTAGGGCGTCTGCCAACATGAGAACTTCTCGGCTCATGACTTTCTTCCTTTGAAATCAATAACAGGGACCAACCGAGTCTTATCGACCTCGGCTAAAGAAAACTCCAATTGAGAGGGCTGACCATCAGCACCCTCAAATACCAAACCAAATTTCGCATCCGGTGAATTCAATTCACCACTCAGCAAACCTTGCAATACACCACGAAAATTCTTACGACTACCAACAGCAACACGCAACTTCAAATCTACTTCCATTCCAGTGAAGCGCTCAAAATCAACTGCTGTCTTTACGGGACGATCCAGGCCTGGGGAAGAAATTTCCAAACGCTCATAAGGAATGTTTTCTACCGGCAAGGTGTAACTCAATTGATGACTTACCTTCTCGCAATCCAAAACAGTAATCAAACGCTCGTAATCCGGGTTTTCAATTGTGACGCGCAGTAATCCTCCAGCTTCACGCTCAATATCGACTAGCGTGTAGCCCAAGTTCTCCAACTCTGCAGAGATGATCTTCTGATCCCTCACAACTTCCCTTCAAACCAAAACGGCAAAAAAAAATGGGCTTCAAAGCCCATATTCTCGAAATTCAGAACAGGCCGACTTACGTTGATCGCAACATCAGTCGGTAACAACACTTGCAGCATGTTTGTGCTGCAAGACCAAAATTATAGCTGATTTTTAGAGAAAACTGTTAGAAATCAGAAGCTTTCGCCAGGATTTCGGGGCTTTCTAGGGCCCTTATTAAAAGGTTTACGCCCTTTTGGTGCGCCGCGCTTAGGCCCATTTCCAGGGCTTTGGGCGTTGGCGGTCACAAATGCAGATTGACCATGGTGTACTTTTTTGCCTTTATTACGGTTTTGACCCTGGCCACCTTGGCTGCCTTGACCACCGCCTTGACCAGGTCGACCGCCTTGGGTGCGGCCCCGGAAAGGACCGCGTCCTTCACCAGACCCACTGCCGCCAGGCTTGCCGCCCCTACCTTGATGAGTCAAACCGTTATGACCACTCGCTAGGGTTAAAGCATCGCGTGAGCCCCAATAAGAAACCGAGGTTTGCATTGGATCGGGTTGGAAATCTGCGCTAGCAGGATTACGACTTTGTCCACCAGCATTTGGATTGCGACTCTTATCTTGCGGCTGTGGCATTTTTAAGCCAGCAGACTTCATCAAGTTATAGATGCCACCGGCCTCAACTTCCTCCCATTTTCCCCGCCTTAAACGTGGAGGTAAAAGGAACATGCCATAACGTGTCCGAATCAAACGAGAAACCGTGTGACCTACTGCTTCAAACATGCGACGCACTTCACGATTACGACCTTCTGTTAAAGCAACGTGATACCAACGGTTTGCACCATCGCCACCACCCATTGCTAACCGTAAAAATCGTGCTTGACCATCATCGAGCTTGATACCACTCTTTAATTGTGCAGTGTTGTCTTGACTTAGCTCACCCAAAATACGCACTGCGTATTCACGCTCCACACCATAACGCGGATGCATTAAACGATTAGCTAATTCACCAGAGGTGGTGAACAATAACAAGCCTTCAGTATTAAAGTCCAGGCGACCAACTGCGATCCAGCGACCTTGACGAGGCTTTGGCAGGCGATCAAATACGGTTGGACGACCCTCTGGATCGGATTGGCTTACGATTTCGCCAGCAGGCTTGTGATACAAAATGACGCGTGGTGGCTTAGTCTGAATCTTACGATGCACTTGCTTGCCATTAATGCGCACCTGATCTGTAGGTCCAATGCGTTGGCCGATATGTGCAGGCAAACTATTAACTGATACGCGCCCTTGCACAATCAAATCTTCCATGTCACGGCGTGAGCCCATGCCAGCATCTGCTAACACTTTATGGAGCTTGACGGTATCTTCGTCATCAGCATCATCATCTAAACCATCGAGGTCAGACCATACTTCATCACGCAAACTGAGAGGCAATTCATCGATGTTTGTAAACTGCAAACTGCTCATCTCTTCTTCAGTAGGCGCATCTGGATCTTCATCCTCGCGAGCACCATGTGCGCGTTGTGCGCGATGCTCAGCACCTGTTTGATGAGAGATTTCATTCTCATTGAAACCATCTGAATTTTTAACCTCTAATGCTTCTGGCGCATCAAGAGCTGCATCAAACTCACCAGACACCACCGAAGCAAATAATGCTTCAACGTCTGCAGGATTTGGGGCTAACTTAGCCGCATGATTGCCACCACCTTCACGCGGACCTTGCGAGGCCTCACCTTCACGACGAGGCTTATCCTTATTGAAGGGGCGCTTCTTATTAAAAGGGTGCTTACCTGTTCCAGCGCGACGGGGATGACGTGGGCCACGATCATCTCGTGTCGGGCGCTCACCTCCCTCACCCTGAGGGCCTTCTGCATGAGAAGAACCTGTATCAGTATGTGATGGCGTTGCTGCAGGTACTACTGGAGTTGAATCGTTTTCGTTAGAACTTGTCATTAATAATTATTTTGTTTCGTCTGATGGATTTTCAGACTCGGGGGTAACTTCTTCAGCGATGATTTCGGAGCTTTCTTCAACTACCACTTCTTCAGACTCTTCAATCACAACGGTTTCTACTGTGGCAGTAGGATCAAATTCCATGACAACCTGACCTAATTGTTCAGCAGCAGCCATCGGCGCTGCATCTTCTAACATAGGCAGGCTTTGAAGATTGGTCAGACTCAAGTCGTCTAAAAATTGTTTAGTAGTGGCATACAAACCAGGGCGGCCAATCGTATCTTTATGGCCAATCACTTCCACCCAACCACGGTCTTCTAATTGCTTCATCACGTTGCTACTCACAGCAACACCACGAATTTCTTCAATCTCACCACGAGTGACTGGTTGACGATAGGCAATAATTGCCAAGGTCTCCATCACTGCACGGGAGTACTTCGGTGGCTTCTCAGGCGTTAAGCGATCAAGATACTCACGCATCGATAAACGACTCTGGAAGCGCCAGCCAGTTGCAATATGCACCAGCTCCATGCCTTTATTGTCCCAAGCGCGCTGCAACTCAAGCAATGTCTCATCAATATCAGCAGTGGTGATGTCCTCGACAAATAGACGAGACAGGTCAGCAACCGTGAGTGGCTCCTGCGCGCACAGGAGGGCTGTTTCAATAACGCGCTTGTTGTGATCGTCCATAAAAGTCGGGCTGTCAGGAATCATCCTGAGTAGGCTTTAAAAAATGTATTTCAGTAATGGGTTTTGGTGTTTTCTAGCGACTACGGACAATCCATCTCATAATTTCTAGTTAGGGAATATGCCCGCGCTGCAACGAAGTCCTTTTCGTTCACCGTAAACCTATTATAAGGTAGGCTCAATACAATAGCCATATGCACAATATTTCATCAAAACGCCTAGTTTCTCCTGAACGACGCCACTTATTGGGCCTTGGCATCAGTATGGGCGCCCTATTCAGTGCTGGAGCCCTCAGCTCGTGCGGCCTCATGGGAACAAGAAAGCCAGTAGTTGGCTTGGCTTTAGGTGCCGGTGCAGCAAGAGGATTTGCCCACATTGGGGTAATTAAGGCCCTAGAGGCTCAAGGCATCCGCCCTGATATTGTGGTCGGTAGCAGTGCCGGTAGCGTCATTGCTGCCCTGCTTGCCTCTGGCGCCACCGGTAATGATCTCAATCGCCTAGCCCTCAATCTCGATGAAGCCACGATTGCAGACTGGGGGCTGCCATTTGCGGGACGTTTTGGCGGACTTATTAAAGGTGATGCCCTGCAAAACATGGTAAATCGAGAAGTACAAAACAAGGCCATTGAACAGATGCGTATTCCATTAGGAATTGTCGCCACCGAATTGCAATCAGGCAAAGGTGTTTTATTTCGTACAGGCAATACTGGCCAAGCAGTGCGCGCATCGTGTAGCGTACCTGGAGTCTTCCAACCCACTCTGATTGGCGGCAAGGAATATCTGGATGGCGGTCTAGTAGCCCCCGTGCCCGTAAGTTATGCCCGACAAATGGGAGCTACTCTAGTGATTGCAGTGAACATCTCTTCAGAGCCAGTCCATCAAGATGCCAGTGGCACCTTTGGAGTGTTACAACAAACCATTTCGATTATGCAAAGAAGCATTAATCAATATGAACTCAAGAGTGCCGATATCGTGATTACTCCGCAACTGAAGCAAATGAGTAGTGGCGATTTCAAGTCCAGAAATGCAGCCATCTTGGCTGGCGAAGTCGCAAGCCAAGAACAAATGGCTTTGATCAAGGAAAAGCTGAAAGGCTAACTAGGTAAAGCCCCGAAAGGGAGGACTTTAGAGACTGCGTGACTTACGCTTGAGATTCTTGACTTCGTTTAACAACTCTTGACGCTCGGCATCATTGAGGTTGTCAGTGCCATCTAGACGACGGGCGCCATCAAAACGTTTATCCCAATACAGGCTACCTAGATCGTCGACACGAACACTGGTGCCTTTGGATGGTGAGTGAATAAATTTATTGTCACCAACATAAATACCCACATGAGAAAAAGTTAAACGCATCGTGTTGAAAAATACAAGGTCGCCTGGTTGCAGCTCATCGCGACCAATCGGTTTACCAACCCGACTCATTTGCGTTGACTTGCGTGGCAACAAGAAGCCCAACTTGTCTTTGAATACATAACCAACAAAACTACTACCGTCCAAACCAGACTGAGGTAATTCAGCATCCCAGCGATAACGCACACCAATCACTTCCATGGCGCGATTAATCATCTCTTCAGATTTTCCGGTCACGGTATCCGCTAATCGGTCAGACACTCGAGAGATATAAGCCCTACCAGCTTGAAACATACTTTCTTTTGGAACTACTGCTTCAGTTGGTGCGTCAGCTACCACCACGGTATCTGCGGCATTTGCAGATACAGAGATAGTCAAACCCAGGGCGAGACCCAAGATTTGTGTAAGCAGCGCTTTTTTTAGTGACATCGAACCAGTTTAACAAAGAACCCTTATTTAACCAAGCCTTGACTATAGTCTTAAGTCTTTGTTTACATGGATGATTTTTCAGAACTTGGTGCATGAATGCGGGTCAAATGCACCAAAATAGCCCATAGAATAGGGTTTTAGGCTCTAACTAAGTCAGTTCGGCAGCCGCAAATAATTCTCTGGTGTAGACCTGTTTGGGGTGCTTGATCAGGGTCTCAGTGTCGCCAAACTCAACCACCTTGCCCTCTTTGAGCACCATCACCTCATGAGACATGGCGCGGATGACTGCTAAGTCATGACTAATCATCAAATAAGCTAAGTTGTACTTCTTCTGCAATTCTGAAAGTAAGGCGAGCACTTGTTTCTGAATCGAAACATCTAATGCGGATGTAGGTTCATCCAAGACCAATATCTGCGGCCGCAAAATCAAAGCGCGGGCAATCGCAATACGCTGCCGTTGACCTCCAGAGAACTCATGCGGATAGCGAGTTAACGCTGAGCGATCCAAGCCCACTTCTTTGAGCATATCGACCACACGAGATTCACGCTCGGCTGGCGATAAGTTCGGATGGTGAACATCCAAACCCTCCGCAATAATTTGCATCACATTCATCCGCGGTGAGAGCGAACCAAAGGGATCTTGAAATATCACTTGCAGGCTAGAACGCATCGCACGTCGATCTACCGGCTTCAGTGTTTGCCAATCTTTACCAAGTACATCGACATCACCTGTTACTTGCGCTGCAGAATCTCCTAAGAGACCAAGCACGGCCATACCTAAAGTAGTCTTACCTGAACCCGACTCACCAATGACGCCAATGGTCTGGCCTTGCTTCAAATGAAAGCTGACTTTTTTCAAGACCTTATGGGGAGGTGCTTTTTTAAACCAAGAAGTCGACTCTGAACTTGGGTATGCGACAGATAACTCTTCTGTCTTTAATAGTACGGGCGCTAAGGGCATCACCGGTGCGAGCTCGCGAACAGGCTCGCTATTCACTAAAGCGCGCGTGTAAGGATCGGTCGGATGATTAAACACTTGTTTAGTTGGCCCAGACTCCATCAAGTTGCCTTGATTCAAGACGGCCACACGTCCAGCAAAGTGCTTTACGAGATTGAGGTCATGGGTAATCAATAAAATTCCCATGCCACCATCTTCTTTAGATTCTTCTTGTAACTCTTTCAGCAAATCTAAAATTTGCAAACGTAAACTGACATCTAAGGCAGTAGTTGGTTCGTCTGCAATCAACAGACGTGGCTTGCAAGCTAATGCCATCGCAATCATGGCACGCTGACGTTGACCGCCAGATAGTTGATGTGGGTAGGAATGAAAGCGGCGCTCGGGTTCCGGGATACCCGTCTTTTTAAGGAGATCAATCGCTGCATCTATGCTGTCAGACTTAGTAATGAGGGGCTGATCAATCTGCACTGCTTCAATAATTTGATTGCCGATGGTAAATAAAGGATTCAGTGCCGTCATCGGCTCCTGAAACACCATGGCAATTTCACGACCACGGATCTCACGAATATCTTCTATGGGCAAGGACAACAAATCGACTATCCCTTCATCTTTTTGATTCCACAGAATTTTTCCAGAGACTTTAGTGCCCTCAGGCTCTAGCCGCAAAGGGGCAAGCGCAGTTAAGGTTTTTCCTGAGCCAGACTCACCCACTAAGGCTACTCTCTCACCAATGCCAATTTCTAAGTTGAGATGATTAACGGCAAACTTCTCACGGCGCCCAGCGCCAAAAGAAATACAAAGGTCTTCATAGCGCAGCAAACTCATGAGCGGCCTCCACTCATCAGGCCAGCTTTGCGAGAGTCATACGCATCACGCAGCGCTTCACCCATAAAGGTCAGCAACAGTAATGTCGCCACCAAGACAATAAAAGTGGAGAGCGAAATCCACCATGCATCCAAATTACCCTTGCCCTGTGACAGTAACTCACCCAGGCTAGGCGTTCCTGGAGGAACACCCAGACCAAGAAAATCTAAACTTGTCAGCGACAAAATGGCGGCACTCATTCGGAATGGCAAAAAGGTGATCACCGGTGTCAAACTATTGGGCAGAATATGGCGCCACATAATTTGCAGATTCGTGAGACCCAATGCCCGCGCAGCCCGCACATACTCAAGGGCTCGATTACGAAAGAACTCTGCACGGACATAATCAGATAAACCCATCCAACCAAATGCCGCTAACAAAATGATAAGTAGCGAAACGCTGGGATTAAAGATTGAGGCGAAGATGATCAGCAGATATAACTCAGGCATTGCCGACCAAATCTCAATCAAGCGCTGGGAAATTAAGTCAAACTTACCACCGAAAAATCCCATTAGAGAACCAGTAATGATGCCGACGCTCACGCCCACAATCGTGAGTGCTAAACCAAACAGAATTGATAGTCGGAAGCCATAAATGAGACGCGAGAGTACATCGCGTCCACGATCATCGGTGCCTAACCAGTTTTGCCAAGACGGTGGCGCCGGATTAGGAACTTGAGAAAAATAATTCAGCGTCTCGTAGCTATAAGTAATCGGTGGATAGATCGCCCAATTGCCATCACTCGTAATATTGTGACGAATATCAGGATCCAAGAAATCCGTTGGCGTCGCAAAGTCTCCACCAAAGACAGTCTCAGCCTGATTCTTTGCTATTGGAAAATAAAAGTGGCCGTCATAACGCACTAATAGAGGCTTGTCATTCGCAATGAGCTCGGCACCCAGAGAAAGACCAAAGAGAATCAGAAAGATCCACAGGCTGGCATAACCTCTGCGGTTACTTCTAAAACGCTGCCAACGGCTCATGACCCGCCTCCAGCACCAAATTGAATGCGAGGATCAACATAGACGTAGCAAAGATCAGAGATCAACTTCGTAAATAAGCCAATCAAGGTAAAGAGATACAAAGTGCCAAAGACCACTGGATAATCACGGCGCATTACGGATTCATAAGAGAGCAAACCAAGACCATCTAGCGAGAACAAGGTTTCGATCAAGAGGGATCCCGTAAAAAAGGCACCAATGAAAGCTGCTGGAAAACCGGTGACTAAGGGCAACATCGCATTGCGAAACACATGCTTCCAAAGCACTTGCTTTTCCGTGAGGCCTTTGGCTCTTGCAGTCAATACATACTGTTTACGAATCTCTTCCAAGAAAGAGTTCTTGGTCAACATCGTCACCACTGCAAAGCTACCTAATACCGAAGCGGTAATTGGTAACACTAGGTGCCATAAATAATCCATCACCTTACCAATCAAGCTCAAATCACTCCAGTTATCGGAGGTCAGCCCTCGTAAGGGAAAGATTTGCAGAAAACTACCGCCACCAAAGATCACCAATAAAAGAACGCCTAAGACAAAACCTGGAATGGCATAGCCTACTAAGATCATGGTGCTAGTCACCGCATCAAAACGAGAACCATCACGCACTGCTTTGGCTATTCCCAATGGAATAGAAACTAAATAGGTAATAAAGAATGTCCACAAACCAATACTGATTGATACCGGCAACTTAGAAATTACTAAACGCCAAACACTCTCATGCT
This sequence comes from Polynucleobacter sp. AP-Sanab-80-C2, assembly GCF_035012965.1. Lineage (NCBI taxonomy): Bacteria > Pseudomonadati > Pseudomonadota > Betaproteobacteria > Burkholderiales > Burkholderiaceae > Polynucleobacter > Polynucleobacter sp. AP-Sanab-80-C2. The sequence goes on along the minus strand of NZ_JAYGQS010000002.1, from coordinate 147,804 downwards.
GGTAATAGCTGTCGCCTAAATCAAATCTAGCAAAGCGGCCCAACATCATGAAGTAACGCTCGAGTGGTGGCTTATCAAAACCATATAAGGCTTTGACTTCTTCTAAGCGTTGCGCATCAATACCTTGACGTCCGCGATAGGTCGCTCCAGCACCAGAAGATTCTGTACCCCCAACCGCTGCATCACCTTTACCCTTAAGTTCCAATACCATTTGCTCGACTGGACCACCCGGCACAAACTGAACCACTGCAAAGGTTAAGGTCAAGACACCCAACAAAGTTGGAATCATAAGTAACAAACGCTTAAAAATATAGGCGCGCATTTGTCCTTGCATTATTTAGCCCCCTCTTTCCACCAGTTTTGCATGATCCAAGGTTCTGCCTGGTAATACAAAGGAGGCTCTGGGTAGCGCATCTCATTGCGGAAGGCAACTCGGTGAGTGGGGTTGTACCACTGCGGTATCACGTAATAGCTATTCCACAGTACACGATCGAGCGCTCTACAAGCAGCACGCAACTCTTCGCGATTCTGCGCCTTAGTGATTTCTTCGATTAAAGCGTCTACGACTGGCGACTGCACACCAATGATATTGTCTGAACCCTTTTCTTTGGCAGCCTGGCTACCAAAACGATCCCACAATTCATTACCAGGATTCTGAGAATCTGGGAAGCGAGTGGTTGTCATATCGAAGTCATATTCATTCATGCGCTTTTGGTACAAGGCAAAATCGCTTGTACGAATATCAAGCTGAATACCCAACTTTTCTAAGTTGCGACCATAAGCAGAGAGAATTCTCAAGAAAAAACCGCCGTTCTCCACCATCTCCATACGAAACGGTTCACCCTTTTCATTGCGCAAAGCACCGTCACGATACTGCCAGCCAGCGTGCATGAGTAATTCACGAGCTTGACGCAGATTTTGACGAAGACTACCCGGTGACTTGGTTGATGGTGGTAATGGCATCGGACCAAATACGGCATCTGGCACCCATTGTGGATATTTCGCCTTGAGCGGTTTGAGTAATTTGAGTTCTGCTTCTGTGGGTTTACGGGGACCATCGAAGTTTGCGCTTAAATCACTATTAGTGAAGAAGCTATTAATACGACCGTACTGATCAAAAAATATTTGGCGATTCAACCACTCGAAATCCAAAGCTAAGCCTAATGCTTGCCGCACGCGCGGATCTTGAAAAATCGGTTTACGTACATTCATGGCAAAGCCCTGCATACCTGCGCCATTATGGTTAATGAAGGCCTTCTTTAAGAGTGTGCCATTGTCAAATTTAGAACCGACATAACCCTTCGCCCAAATCTTGGCGCGATATTCCACTAGAGCATCAAACTCCCCTGCTTTGAATGCCTCGAGTCGCACAGCATCGTCACTATAAAGTTTGTAGAGCACGCGATCAAAGTTATAGAAACCCACCCGCACATTTAATGGCTTTGCAAGTTGATCAGCCCAATACTGCGGGTTTCTTTTAAAGACAATTGATTTCCCCGCCTTAAAGGACTCAATCAGATAGGGGCCACTGCCAATCGGTGCGTCAAAGGCTAGCTTATCAAAAGCAATCATGCTGCCATCAGGACGCCTTCCCCAGTTACGAGAAAAAATGGGCAGCGTTCCTACCATGATCGGCAATTCAGTATTGTTGTTCTTAAAGTCAAACCGTACTACTCGATCCGAGATGACGACTGCTTGTTTCACATCAGCAAACGTCGTTTTATAGCGAGGATGTGCAAGGCCACTCATCAAGGTGTCAAAACTATGTTTTACATCTGCCGCTAATACTGGACTGCCATCTGAAAATTTGGCTTCTGGACGAATACGAAACGTGACTGACTGACGATCCTTAGCTATCTCAATATCATCAGCAAGTAGTCCGTAAATACTAGATACTTCATCCGCACTACCCTCGGCGAGGGATTCAAACATCAAATCTATTCCTGGGGCCGTGACACCCCGCAAGGTGAATGGATTGAACTTATCAAAACTGGTTCTTTGCCCAGGGTTTGGCAAAGTCAGAGTGCCGCCTCTGGGGGCATTGGGATTGACATAGTCAAAATGGGCAAATCCATCTGCGTACTTCGGCTTACCGTACTGCGCTATACCTTGCGCCGCTTGCGCAATATTGCTGCCAACCCCAACTAGCAGGGCTAACAGCAAGAAATGAGCAATTTGGCGAAAAGGGGTTTGAGCTGACATATATGCAACAATTGTAGATAGCAAATCATATTTGAAGTAAAGGACACATCATGGGCTTTCTCTCCGGCAAAAAAATCCTCATTACCGGCCTCCTCTCCAACCGCTCTATTGCCTATGGTATTGCCAAGGCCTGCCATCGCGAAGGCGCTGAACTTGCCCTGACTTACGTGGGTGAACGCTTTAAGGACCGAATCGTCGATTTTGCAAAAGAATTCAATACCGAACTCATTTTTGACTGTGATGTTGGTAGCGATGCGCAAATTTCTGCCCTCTTTAAAGATCTAGCCAAATCCTGGCCACAATTTGATGGCTTTGTCCATGCGATTGGCTTTGCCCCACGTGAAGCGATTGCTGGTGACTTTTTGGAAGGTCTCTCACGCGAGGGCTTCAAGATTGCCCATGATATCTCTGCTTACAGCTTCCCAGCAATGGCTAAGGAAGCATTGCCAATGCTGCGCGATAAATCTTCATTACTAACATTGACCTACCTTGGATCAATGAAGAATGTTCCCAACTACAACACCATGGGTTTAGCCAAAGCATCCCTCGAAGCTTCCGTGCGCTACCTCGCTGGCTCTGTTGGTCCTAAGGGTATTCGTGCAAATGGTATTTCTGCTGGCCCAATCAAAACCTTGGCTGCTTCTGGCATTAAAGGTTTCAGCAAAATTTTAGAAGCGGTTGAAAAAACTGCACCACTGCGTCGCAACGTCACGATTGATGATGTTGGCAATACTGCTGCTTTCTTGTTATCGGATTTAGCCAACGGCATTACCGCTGAAATCATCTATGTTGATAACGGCTTTAGCCAAGTCGTTGGTGGAATGGAAGACGCTTGAGTAGTTCGGTTTCATTAGGCGAAGCCCTCAAATTCTGGGCTAAGTTAGGCTTTATTAGTTTTGGAGGGCCCGCAGGACAAATCGTTGTTCTGCATCAAGAGTTAGTAGAGAAGCGTCGCTGGATTTCTGAGCGGCGCTTTTTACATGCGCTGAACTATTGCATGGTCTTGCCTGGCCCCGAAGCCCAGCAACTAGTTACCTATATTGGGTGGTTAATGCATCGTAGTTGGGGCGGCATTCTGGCTGGCACCCTATTTGTATTGCCCTCACTATTGATTTTGATTGGTCTGTCTTGGGTATATCTCACCTATGGACAAGTGCCTTGGATCGCTGCGATTTTCTTTGGCATCAAACCGGCGGTCACTGCTATTGTTTTGCATGCAGCAGTGCGTATTGGCAAACGTACGATTCACAATCAAGCGTTGCAATGGATTGCATTGGGTTCATTCTTAGCAATCTTTATTTTGAACTTATCGTTCCCTATCATTGTTTTGCTTGCTGCCGCTATTGGTTGCTGGGGCGGCAAGCGTTACCCAGAATACTTTCAGCAAAGCGGTCATAACAACAAAGCAGTGAAAAGCTACGGCAAGGCCATCATTGATGATGACACCCCTACCCCAGCGCATGCTCAATTTCATTATCAAAAAACTTTAGTTCATAGTGCCATTGCCTTTGCTTGCTGGCTACTTCCGATGAGCATCTTGATAGCTATCTTTGATTGGAAAACGCTCTTTCCCAATCTTGCTTGGTTCTTTACAAAGGCAGCCTTTCTGACTTTTGGTGGCGCTTATGCCGTGTTGCCATATGTCTACCAAGGTGCAGTAGATCAATTTCATTGGTTAAGTGCCAACCAAATGATTGATGGTTTGGCTCTTGGTGAAACGACGCCGGGACCACTGATCATGGTCGTTGCTTTTGTTGGTTACCTCGCTGGACATATTCAGCACCTCATTGGCAATAGCAGTCCATTTTGGTTTGGTGCACTAGGGGCAGTTGTGGCTACTTGGTTTACCTTCTTGCCATCCTTCTTCTTCATCTTGGTTGGTGGACCCTTGGTGGAATCAACCCATGGCAAGATGAGCTTTACAGCACCTCTCACGGCGATTACAGCAGCAGTGGTTGGCGTGATCGTCAATCTTGGTCTCTTTTTTGCTTATCACGTATTTTTACCCCATGGTCTAGGTGGCACCATTTCCTGGATCTCTATGCTGATTTGTGGCTTGGCAGCGATAGCCCTCTTTAAATTCCAAAAAGGGGTGATGACCGTATTGGGTGGCTCAGCCTTAGCGGGCCTGTTGATCCACTTTTCCGCTATTTTGATCAGCTAAGATTCTTTCCTAAGATTGGCATAATAGAAGTTATGCGAATCCAACCTCAAACCATCACCCATCTTCAAGAGTGGCTCGGTAAAACGGAGTCTCTATCTGACACCGTCACTGCCGCGCCAGTGCGCGCTTTATCAGCAACCCTAGATAGACCTGATCCCGAACCCAGTAAGGGCAGTTTCCTACCTGAACTATGGCATTGGCTCTATTTTTTACCTCATGCACGACAGTCTGAAATTGGTCCTGATGGCCACCCCAAGCGTGGCGGCTTCTTACCACCCGTTCCTCTGCCACGTCGGATGTGGGCTGGTAGTCGTATTCAATGGCTAGAGCCAATTAGCGTCGGTGATGAGATTCAGCGTGTTTCGAAAATTGAATCCGTTACTCATAAAGCAGGTCGCACTGGTGATTTAATTTTTGTTTTGGTGAAACATCAAGTCTCAAATCAACAAGGCTTAGCCATCATTGAAGAACATGACATTGTCTATCGTGATGCGCCTGGTCCTGATGACAAACCGGTAGCACCAACACCAGCGCCTACCAATGCCAAGTGGAGCAAAACGATTACTCCCGATGATGTTCTCTTGTTTCGTTACTCAGCATTGACTTTTAATGGACACCGCATTCATTACGACCGTCAATACGTTACCGAAGTGGAAGGCTATCCAGGCTTGATCGTTCATGGTCCGTTGATTGCGACACTCTTGGTTGATCTTGTGCGTCAGAGTATTCCTGGTTGCAAGTTAAAGAGCTTTGAGTTCCGCGCGATACGCCCTACCTTTGATATCAATCTCTTTAAAGTTAGCGCTAAGCCTGATCTAGAAAAAGATCCTTCTGGCAAAACACTTGCAATATGGGCACAAGACCACGAAGGCTGGCTCACGATGCAAGCTACCGCTGTTCTTGCGTAATAAGACAGTCGTTTAAAAAAGAAAACTTGAGGCCGCAACCCGATGAGTAATGAACATTTATCTCGTGAATTAGCAAGCTTTGCTAGCAATCTAAAAATTGCTGATATTCCTAACGATGTGATTAGTCGCGCAGAAGATCTTTTAGTAGACTGGTTTGGATCTGCAATTGCGGGTAAGGGTTCGCGCCCTGTAGAAACGCTTACCCAGTTCGCCCTAAATATGGGTGGCTTTGATGCTACTCATACTGGCCCTTCTGAAATCCTGATCAATCGTAAAACCTCGAGCCCATTCTTAGCAGCGATGGCGAATGCTGCGGCCTCACATGTAGCAGAGCAAGATGATGTTCACAATGGCTCAGTCTTTCATCCGGCTACTGTAGTTTTTCCTCCAGCCTTAGCCTGTGCGCAAGCGATTGGGGCCTCTGGTGAAGATATGCTGGTTGCCGCAGTAGCAGGATATGAAGTAGGCATTCGGGTTGGAGAATTTTTAGGCCGCTCACACTACAAAGTTTTTCACACTACGGGTACTGCAGGTACGCTTGCAGCAGCTGCTACTGTCGGTCGTTTACTCAAACTCAACCCTGAAAAAATGCTTAATGCTTTTGGTTCTGCAGGCACTCAATCGGCAGGTCTTTGGGAATTTCTACGCGATGCCGCAGACTCTAAGCAATTGCATACGGCACACGCTGCCGCTACTGGCTTAATGTCGGCCTATATTGCACAAGCTGGTTTTACTGGCGCACATCATATCCTAGAAGGCAAACAAGGTTTAGCCGCTGGCATGTCTAGCGATGCAGATCCAAGTAAATTAGTGGACCGCTTAGGTAGTCGTTGGGCTTTAGCAGAAACGAGTTTTAAATATCATGCCTCTTGTCGCCATACCCATCCTGCTGCTGATGCTCTTCTGCAAGTCATGCTTGCCAACAAACTCAAACCTAGTGATATCGCTAAAGTGGAAACTTTAGTACACCAAGGTGCAATTGATGTCTTGGGTCCAGTCACCGATCCTGCAACAGTGCATCAATCGAAGTTTTCTATGGGTACTGTATTGGCACTCATTGCACACTATCAGTTTGCTGGCTTACAAGAATTCGATGAACACTTCCATGATGAAGCGATTTGCTTGTTTAGAGATCGCGTCACGATGACGCTCGATCCCGAAGTGGATAGCGCTTATCCCCAACGTTGGATTGGCAAAGTCAAAGTTCATTTGAATAACGGTCAAGTTCTCGATGGTCGCGTTGATGAACCCAAAGGCGATCCTGGCAATACCCTTTCACGCGCTGAAATCACCGATAAGGCAATGCGCTTAGCCACCTTTAGCGGTGGAGCTCATCCAGCTGAGATGAGTAAAGCGATTGATCTCTTGTGGAATATCCGCAAACAGGCCAAGATGGGTTCTTTACTTCCTGCCAATTAAATCCCCAATTTAGACTTTCATGAATCCACTTGATACCCCGCTAGGCTTTAGTTGTGACTTTTTATTTGTGCCAGGCACTCGCCCCGAGCGTTTTATCAAAGCCCTGGATAGCGGTGCTCATGGGGTTATCTTAGATCTAGAAGATGCTGTAGCAGAAGAAGATAAAGAGGCAGCTCGAACTGCAATCCGCACTGCTTGGCCACAGTTTTCAGCTGAACAAAAGAAGCGTCTTGTGATTCGTACCAACTCTCCGGGATCCAAGTTTTATTCCGCTGATTTGATTCTGGCCCAAGAATTACAAGTAGCCTGCTTACTGATTCCCAAGAGCGAGTCCGTTGATCAAATCAATGGTGCAGCCCTAGTGCTACCGAACACCGCCATCATTCCCATGATTGAAACAGCGATTGGCTTAGACCGACTCCGAGAAATATCCACCGCCAATCAAGTGCTCCGTCTTGCCCTAGGCAATCTTGATTTACAAGCTGACTTGGGCATGATCTGTGATCCCCAAGAAACTGAACTGCAAACGGCTCGCTATCAAATCGTTTTAGCTTCCCGCTTGGCCCAAATTGCCCCTCCAATTGATGGGGTGACACCCTCAACCGATGATCTACCTCGTATCACTGACGATGCTGAAAGAGCGAAACGCATGGGCTTTGGCGCAAAACTGTGTATCCATCCTAAGCAAGTGGCTATTGTTCAGACTGCGTTTATGCCCACTGAAGAAGAAATTCGATGGGCCCAGAGAGTGATCGAAGCAGATCATGCCTCAAAAGGGGGTGCTGTAAAGCTGGATGGCAGAATGATTGATCGCCCAGTGGTCCTATTGGCCCAAAGAACGCTGGCGCTTGCTGGTAAACACTAATCCCCAGCAAAACTCATTTTTATCAAGAAAACTGGCAAAATAGCTTTTAACAAATCTGCACCCCAACGTTTTAATCACTAACACTAGAGACTAACTATGAAATTACGTAAATCACTTTTCACTGGTTTCTGCGCAATGGCTGCTTCAGCACTACTCGCTGGCAATGCATTGAGTGCAGATGTTTACCCAAATAAACCGATTACGCTTGTTGTACCCTTTTCTGCTGGTGGTCCAACTGACGCCGTTGCGCGTCTGATTGCCGTACCAATGGGCAAAGAATTGGGACAAACGGTCATTGTTGAAAATACCGTTGGTGCTGGCGGCACGATTGCTGCAACCCGGGTGGCACGTTCTGCTCCAGATGGTTACACCGTGTTTATTCACCACATGGGTATGGCAACCGCACCAGCTTTGTACAAAAAATTAAACTTTGATCCAATGAAGGATTTTGAATACATCGGCCAAGTAGTAGATGTACCCATGGTGCTCTTAGGTCGTAAGAATTTCCCACCGAATAACTTTAAAGAGTTAGAGGCTTACATTAAGGCTAATAAAGATAAAGTCACTTTGGCAAATGCCGGTCCTGGTGCAGTGTCTCAGTTATGCGGCCTCTTATTCATGTCACGTGAAGGTGTTGAATTAACCACCGTACCTTACAAGGGAACTGGTCCTGCTCTAACAGATTTACTGGGTGGGCAAGTAGACCTCCTTTGTGATCAGACTACACAGACTGTCCCTTACATTAAAGATGGCTTGGTTAAAGCTTATGGTGTGACAACACCAAAGCGTCTGCCAGCTCTGTCGAACATCCCTACTTTGGATGAACAGGGCCTTAAAGGGTTCGAAGTAAAAGTTTGGCATGGTATGTATGTCTCCAAGGGCACGCCTCCTGCAGTTGTTAATAAGATTAACAAGGCACTGAACGTTGCTCTGAACGATCCAGAAGTCAAAGCCCGCTTAGCGGAGTCCAACATTGAAATCGTTTCACCAGCAAAGAGAACTCCAAAAGGATTGCAAGATCATCTCGATGCTGAAATCAATAAATGGGGTCCTGTGATTCGTAAGGCTGGAGCTTACGCAGACTAAGCAGTTCACTCTGTCTATGAATAAAGCCAGCTACACGCTGGCTTTATTTTTGATCTCAACCCGGTCTAAATAAATAACCAGAGCGGAACTTCTCTTTGCGCTTTTGAAGAAACAAACTCACTAGCGCAAAGATTGACCAGATTACCAAGAGTGGATCTAATAGGTAATCCCAAAGATTGGCAGACTCATGCCAATGAATGACCCAAGCAATGATAGCTAGGCCAATGATCCAAGTTCCCTTAGTCCAATTGGCAAGCGCACAAATGACAGCCGATAGAAGTACGGCAAGCAAGAAAATATTCGAGCCGTAACCCCATGCATAAGGATCAATCATGCTCAGACCTAATGCAAAAGGATAAAAACAGAGTGCAATGATGGCAATACTCCACTTAAATGCTATGGGGGCACCCTTATGACTAGGCAGCAAGGTGCTCCATAACAGCAAAGTACTCACGATACTTAAATCACCGACCACCCCACGCACATAAGCCGCTAATGGAAGCTCCATAAACATCCCTAATCGCCAAAAAAAGAGGTTGGTCAGTACGAATAACAAGAGAAGTTTTGCTGCTAATGGAAATTTCAGTTGAGAGAACTTTTGAATTCCTAACATGAGGACCAAAGAGCAAGTAATAGACATCTCTATCAAAGCAAAGGTTTGCATCAGATCATTCATTATTGCGCCTCCTTCACTTCGATACTCGATCCAGCATTGCTTTGTACCGGCAACTGACTATAAGCACGATCAAGCCATGCGCTGGAGAAATACAGATGCCGAATCTTTTTACGGTCCCAGGTATAGACTAAGTGCGCATCGCTACCACTGGCGCTAATTAGGTAGGGATAAGAAAACTCTTTGCGCTCTTGGTCTGGTAATGCTTCATCATTTTCTAGCACCTCAATAACTTGCCATTGTCCCGACTTAGGATTGCTCATCATGAATACCAAGCGATAGCGCCCTGCCTCAATATTATTCAGCACTAATAGATGGGCGCCGTTCTTCAGAGTTAATCCAGCTACCGCAGAATTAGGATTCTCAATTTCCAGATCGGTAGCAGATTGCCATGATTGGCCCGCATTTCGCGTGAGACTCACCGGAATGCGCTTTGCTTGCCCAGCGCTTCTAGTTTGCCTGAAATATGCAGTAGCATCTTGGGCTTCATTCACAAACACAGCCGGCTGAATTGCGCTACGACCCGAACTCATACGCCGCTTATCAATGACTTGAGTTATATCTAACCTCAAAAACTCACCAAAGCGGCCGATCCATTCATGATAAGCCGGCAGTCCCAAGCGTCCATCGGTCATTTGCACTGCAGGCGACTTCACTAAGGTACTTAGATTAACAAATGGCGAAGTAATTAAGCGTTGAGGACGACCCCAAGTCAAACCATCATCATCTGACAGCATGGTAGAGATTGAACTTCCAGCCCAGCCCCCAATCGAGACCGTCACAAAAAATAATTGCAAGCGGCCATCTGGCAAACGCGCAGGAACGGGGTTGCCTAATTTGGCGATATAGCGTGATAAGCCTTTTTCGGCACCCACTCGATCGATCACCACTGTAGGTGCCGCCCAAGCGTTTGTTTTGGGATCAAATACAGCCGTATTAATCACCACATCAGGCGCGCCTTCACGGCTACCTGCAAACCAAAACGCTCTAACAGCACCATCTTTTAATGCAATTAGTGAGGCAGCATGCACAGACGGTGCACCGGTATCGGGCAGCCAATCAGTACGTGGGCTAGCAATAGAAGGTTGTGAAGGTACTTTTGTCTTAGCAGTTACTTTGCTTTCTGGCTGCGCTTGATTTGTTTCATCTGCTTCTTGTGCAATCACTTCATTTCCTGAAAATGGCGCCCAAGCAGGGCGACTATCAATATGGAGAAATCCAATGACAGCAGCTAGTAACAAAAAACAGAGGGCAATCACACGACTCATCTACAAACATCCTTTACATTCAACAACTCAGTATTAGAAACCGGTGTTGCTATTAAGTACTCATTAACAAAAAGATGTTCACCAACCTTACCAAGTAACATGGCTTTAATCTCTTCATCAGAGTGACGCGCCCTCATTTCCATTCTTTGGCCAATGATCTGACATGAGCTACAAATGCTAGGCGCAAGGCCCAATGGAGACTGCACCGCAACTAAAGGATAGGTTTTGATAAGACCCTCAACATTACCTGCCTCTTTCGCAAGATAGCCATGCAATTGAGCACCTGGCAATAGCAAGCGATATTCTTCATCTTTTGCCCGATAGTCACAGGGAATCCAAACATCTTTACCATTGACTTGCGCAATCGTCGCTGCAGAAAAGCGACCCAAATGCCCCTCTAATGGACTAAGACTACTCGTAAGTGCACAGTAAATTAAAAAGCATCCGATGAGTGCCAAAGTCTTACAGTGACCTCTCTTGATCAGACCAAGTAACACAATGATGAAAGAGGTGCCCATCAATAGCCAGTGCAGCGGGTGATACATCCACGACTCTGAACTACCATCAAAATGAGAGCCTTGTAAATGCAACCCAAGCCAGAACAAAATCGCTAGCACCATACCCTGCAATACCAAGCTAATGCGAAAGCCCCATAAAGGTAAACGCTCCCAGCGCAAAGCAATCAGTACTGCAAAGGCAGGCATCACGGGCAAGAGATAACGACCAGAGCGTTGACTTGGTAAGCTGAACACCAGCAAGAATGTAGCAATTAGCAAGAACAATAAAATTTCTTCTGTCGACAAAAGACGACGTTCACGCCAACATTGGATTAATGTGGACAGAAGTACAAATATAAATAAGCCAGTATTAGCGATCGTCGTAATGAGCAACATCCAGATGCTATCGCCACCGCGAACGAAATCTAGCAAGTAGTTAGAGCTACGTGCGGCAAACTTACCAGCATTCTCACCCAGCACAAATTCTTTCCAAACTGCATCTGGCTGAGGATCAAGAACAAACCATAACCCGAAAACGCCCAAGGCCAACAGGCCAATGAGGATTAATTTATAGAGATCTCGGATGAGCGTTTGAGAAATATTCCATTTTCGCCAGTACCAGTAATACAAGCCGAGCGCTAAGGAAGCAGGAACAATATACGCAAATGATTTTGCAAAGAGTGCTAAACCAAAACTCAGGCCTGCCAATAGTGGGAATAAGAGTTTGGACTCAAAGGCACTCTTCCCCCAATATAAAAGCGCCAAGAATGGCAAGCTTAGCCACAGCACTTCTGGAGGGTCCGTGAGAAATGGGCGCCCATAACGATAAGTTGCAAAAAAAGATAACCAAACGAAGGCTGCCAAGAATCCAGTTTGGGTATTACCGGTAAATCGACGTACTGCTAAAAAGAGAAAAAAAGCAGTGAGCCCTGTATAGAGAACGCTAGGCAAACGTAAGTTTTCGAGACTCCATTGGCTTGCCCAACTGGTACTCACAATGCCTTGCCAAAAAATTAATGGGGGCTTGGTATTTTTAATCCCGTCCATTTGAGATTGGAGTGGCAACCAATGACCAGTATCAGCTGTCATCCGAACAATATGCATATAGGGATACTCGTCCCCATTTTTAGGGGCAAAGCGACTGTCCAAGCCATAAAGATAGGTAATTACCACTAAAACGAGGGTAAGGAGTGCATATCGAAGGGGAAAGGAACCACGCATACCTATAGTTTATAGGCTTAAGCCCCCTGCCAATGAAAAGCTGACATATACACTTTATTGAATGAGCTTATGAAAAATCCCTATGAGTCATATGCCCCTAATCAGGGATTTCTTGTTTAAGATAGGGCTAGAAACTTTTATGCGACCGCTTACTTTTGGCGCATATTCATCAGAACGGAGATTGCTTCCTATGCAAGCTAAACAAATAAAGTCTGCCCTATTGATGTGCGCCCTTGTTCACTTTTATGCATTGACTGGTATCAGCCATGCACAAAGTGCCGATGCTACCAAGTTATATCACCGTGGATTAGCTGCGACTTGCGCTAACTGCCATGGAACCGATGGTAAAGGTGTGGTTGATGGCGGCATGCCACTCATCAACCAATTGAGCAGCGAGCAAATGCTGACCCAACTCAAGGCATTTAAATCTGGAGCGCGCGAAGGCACCATCATGCCGCAGTTAGCTAAAGGCTACTCTGACGAGCAACTCGAAATCATCGCCAATCAACTTGGCAAGAAATAATAGGAGCACATCATGGATCGTCGTCACTTTATTGGCCACAGTGCAGCAACACTGGGATTACTTGCTGGCTTCTCTGGTCAAGCACGCGCAAACTTACAAAAAGCAGAAATCCTTGTTATTGGTGGCGGCTATGGTGGTGCTACCGCCGCTAAGTATCTGCGCCTCTTTTCAAACAACACCGCTAAGGTAACCTTAATTGAGCCCAATGCTTCGTTTGTTTCTTGCCCACTCTCGAATTTAGTGATTGGCGGCTCACGTAAGCTAGCAGAGCTTACTAGTCCATATGACAATTTGAGCAAACGTCATGGCATCAAGATTATTCAGGACAGCGTGGCGAGTATCGACCCAGATAAGAAGACCGTGAAGCTTGCATCCGGAAAAACACTTCCTTATGACAAAGTCATTGTTTCGCCCGGTGTTTCCTTAATGATGAATAGCATTGAAGGGCTTGCGCAAGCCAACAAAGCGGGCGTCACCCTCCAAGCATGGAAGGCTGGAGCTGAGACTGTTGCTCTCCATAAACAACTCGCCTCCATGCGCGATGGTGGGACTTATGCCCTGAGCATTCCAGAAGCTCCTTATCGTTGCCCTCCTGGCCCTTATGAACGCGCCTGCCAAGTAGCAAGCTACTTCAAGCAGAACAAGCCAAAGTCAAAGGTGCTCATCCTCGACGCCAATCAAGATGTCACTTCTAAGGGTGCCTTATTTAAGAAGGTATGGGCTGAACAATACGCCGGCATGATCGAGTATCTGCCAAAACATAATGTGACTGCTGTAGATGCTAAAACTAAAACGATTAAGTTTGAAATACAAGATGATCTCAAAGCGGATGTTTTGAACTTATTGCCAGCCATGAGCGCTGGTGACATCGCTGTCAAAACTGGACTTGCGAATTCGAATGGACGCTGGGTGAATGTGAACTTCATCAATTTTGAATCGACTGCTCAAAAAGATATCCACGTATTGGGCGATTCGATTCAAGTGGCCTTTGCTATGCCTAAATCCGGACACATGGCTAACCAGCACGCTAAAGTTGCAGCCGCAGCCATTGTGGCCGAACTCAGCGGCTGGGAAATGAATCCCGCCCCTGTGTTGACCAATACTTGCTACAGCTTTGTCAATGCCAAAGAAGTGGTACACGTAGCGAGCGTTCATCAATACATCACCGCTGAAAAGACCTTTAAGCCAGTCCCTGGTTCTGGAGGAGTCTCACCTGGCCCAACCACCCTAGAAGGTGTTTATGCCTGGGGCTGGGCTCACAATATCTGGGCTGACACCCTTGGTTAATTTTGCCCATTTGAGAAATACACAGAAACTCATTGATAAAACGATAGAGGCCTTATAAATATGACCCCGACTTCCCCAAAAGACGCGAACAAGATTGAGGCTATCGTAGAAAAATGGACAGTGCCTATTGGCAATCTATTTGTCTCGCTCTTTCATCGCATTGCCTTGTTTGGCATTGGTGCTGCTACTGTTTGGTCTGCAGCAGTCGCCTTCATGGGAATGGTAGGTAAAGGGGTTGCATCGATTGAGGACTTGCTACTTCTATTTATCTACTTAGAAATTGGCGCGATGGTTGGTATTTATTTCAAGACCAACCACATGCCCGTGCGCTTCTTGATCTATGTTGCCATTACTGCGGTCACTCGCCTCATTATTGATTTAGTCAACACCAAGCATGAAGCAGATATGGCAATTCTTCTCATGGGGTTAACTATTCTCATCTTGGCCATCGCAAATGCGATTGTGCGTTACGCTTCCTTTAAATTCCCCAGCAGATCCGGGGAAAGTGAATAAGTTATACAGGTGGCTCCATCTTATTAATTACTTGTGTTGCAAGTGCGACTGATGTCTCGTTAATCTGATAAGGTTGAACCCCTCGATTGAGACAGTTACGCACATAGTCAATGCTAGTGCGCAAAGCATAGCAATCGCTTGCTAGACGCCTAGAAACCTGAATGGTGAGAGCTTGATATTCGAGGACGTCTAATCTTTTCAGGTACTCATCCCGAAGACTTAAATCAAAATTGGTCAGCAACTCTTGCTCAAAACCTTTTAAGTCCGAATACAAGCGATTAATTTTGTTTTGCATCCGCCTTGTTCTATAGCCAGGCAGTGCTTGCAACAAGGGATAAGAAATCACCAGGAATGGCAGCAAAATAAAAACCAGTCGATTGACTAATTCTGCAAGCCAGAATGGTAAGTAGGCCACTAAAAATGGATAGCTATTCTTTTCGTAATGAATCGCAACCGAGCTTTCTGGAAGCATCGTATTTTTAAATGAGGGGAACTCGCCTCTAGCAGCAAAAAAAGATGCCTTGCCATTAATCTCTTTTGCGGCTTCTAGAAATAAAAATTGTATTGCCGGATGCATGCGATCATCAATCAGCAGATTGGTAGTAGTGGCAAGAAGTTTCATATCACTACTGGGGAAATTACGTTTTAAATCAAATGCACCTTCAGGTACATTCAGTATGCGCAGATATGGAATCAGTTTGACATAGGCCTCTGCTCTTCCAAACGTACCAATTTGTAAATTAGGATCATTCAATAAGGCTTGTACATTTTGAGAGTAATAGGTATCTACAATAAAAACTCCATCAATCTCTCCTTTTTGAATTGCCTGAATAGCCTGATCTGGTGGAAGTTTTAGAAAACTGGGTCCTGGCTCATAGCCTGAAAGTTTGAGAATTTTCGTGGCCTGTGCGTAAGTACCGCTACCCTCTATGCCAATGGAGATTTTTTTGCTTAAGAAATACTGAAACTTGCTATCAAAACCTTGAAAATCTTTCTCCTTCAGTTCTGAGCCCCGATAGAAAAACCAAACAGGGTCATAAGCAATAACACCTAAGGACTCGACACCAGTCACTCCTGACGTATGGACAACGCCTGCCTGAACAAAAGCAGCTTGGAGATCATCTTTACGGTCTGCTAAGCGATCAATATTTTCCTGTGCGCCATTGGTAGCCACTAGCTCAAGAGTAATTCCTTTTTTAGCAAAAAATTCAGCGTAACGTTTGCCTAAAAGCTCATTAGAACTACCGGGAGATCCGGTTGCCATTAATACATGGCGAGGTGGAGGTGGATCTGCGTACCACCAGATACCCATGAGAATAGCTAGGAGCAATATCAAAAGCGGCCAAGTCTCTTGCAAGAATTGAGTAAAGTCTGCCCACCATTCCTGAGCGCTCTCAATGAGACCTAAAAAGGTTTCCTTAGTATTGTCTTTAAAGCTTGCCATACGCTACCGATCAGCAAATATTCTAAAAGCTAATGATAATGTCCTTATCCCAATTTCATCAAAATAAACGGCGGTCAACATGTTATTTCTCAGAAAATCTGAAGATAGGGGCTATGCAGATCATGGCTGGCTCAAAAGCTTCCACTCATTTTCCTTTGCGGGATACCAGGACCCGAAGTTTATGGGTTGGGGGAATCTCAGAGTCATTAATGAAGACCGCGTTGCGCCAGGAATGGGCTTTGGTAAGCACGGTCATCGCAATATGGAAATCATCAGCTATGTACTATCCGGTGAATTGGCACATCAAGACAGTATGGGAAACGTCAAAGGTATTCCTCCGGGAGATATCCAACGCATGAGCGCAGGTAGCGGTGTCACCCATAGCGAATTTAATCACGCAAAAGATCAAACGACTCATTTCCTACAAATCTGGATTGACCCTAATGTTTTAGAAATTGCACCTGGCTATGAGCAGAAGACCATTCCGCCGGCAAGCAAAGAAGGTACCCTCCGCTTGGTTGCATCGCCAGATGGTCAAGATGGGTCGGTATCGATTTCTGCGGATGCGAAGATGTACGCGGGCCTATTTAATGACGATCAATCCACTTCGCTTACATTGGACCCGAGCCGCAAAGCCTACGTTCACCTGATTCGTGGCTCACTGCAGGTGAACGGTCAGGTTTTGAATGATGGAGACGCCCTCATGCTTCAGGATGAAAATCAATTGGCTATCTCTCATGGAAAAAGCGCTGAAGTCTTAGTATTCGACCTCAGCGCTTAATGATGTTTAGAGAAATGAAGAGTTAATCTAGCTTGATCTTGGCTTTCTCTATAACGACTTTCCACCGAGCAATATCGGAGAAATAAAGGTCTGAAAATTGCTGTGTATTCATTGGGGCAATTTGTACACCGGCCTTTTGAAAGCGATCTTTCATTTCAGGTGTTTCTAAAATCTTCAAAACAGAATTGTTCAGCTCCTTAATAATGGCTGGTGACGTGCCAGCTGGCACAAACATACCCTGCCACAAAGCCATTTCATAACCCTTCACACCCGCCTCTTGAATAGTGACCAATTCTGGAGCACCACTAAAGCGATTCTTACTAGTCACTGCCAAGGCCTTGACCTTATCGCCCCTATATAGAGGTAGACCAACTGGCATGCCGGCAAAGTAAAAATCAATTTGACCACCAACTAAATCCGTTGCGGCAGGTGACCCACCTTTGTACGGAATATGAATCGCTTGCAATCCAGTAGTAGCTAAAAATAATTCGCCTGCCATGTGATCTGAATTTCCGATTCCAGAAGAACCAAAACTTAACTTACCGGGATCGGCTTTGAGCATCCCAATTAAATCGGCCACTGTCTTAGCTGGAGAATTGTTATTGACGATCAAGATATGGGGAGTCGCTGCAACACCGACCACTGGAAGTAAATCTTTTTGTCCATTAAATGGTAGCTTTGGATTGGCTGCCACATTAATTGCTAAACCATTTTGCGCAAATAAAATGGTGTAGCCATCTGAGCTACTTTTTGCAACTGCGTCTGCAGCTAAGCTACCAGCAGCCCCGCCACGATTTTCTACAATGATGGGCTGCTTTAAAGCAAGACTAAGATCATTGGCAATCATCCTACCAACAATGTCAGTAGAGCTTCCGGGAGCATAGCCGATCATCATCTTGATCGGTTTATCTGGGTAAGCAGCAAATGCTGAACCCATCAGGACTGGAACAACTGCTGGTATCACTGCTGCACTGATTGCTATGTTTTTAATAAATTTTTTGAACATATTGTCTCCTCCAGTCATGTTATAAATCTAAAGCTGTAATACCGCACTCCTGAGCGCAAGTGTTTAATACATCGAGCAGCTCCGGGGACACCGGAATACCCATTCGATTTCTCTCGGCCATAGTCTTGGCTGAGCCTTCACCTGGAACACGAACTGCTTTAACACCAGGTAGTGTGGCAGAATTTTTTAAGTCCTCTATCAATGCAATCACTCTACCAATAAAAGCTTCCTGATCTCCAAAAGCGCTTGGATCAACTGCAATAATCGTTTGCCCAGTGTTGGTTACTAAGTCGTGATGTGCATTGAAATCAATCGTACCTTTACCAACTGCCGCATTATTCAGGGTGCCTGCAAGCAAGCCAATCATCACTGCTAAGCCATATCCCTTATAGCCACCAATGGGCAATAGTGAACCCTCAGCCGATTTTTTAGGATCTGTAATGGGCTTACCTTGACGGTCAATCATCCAATCATCCGGAATAGTCTCGCCTTTTTGTGCCGCGACTTTCACCTTGCCATAAGCCGCTACAGTCGTCGCAATATCCAGCAGTACCATAGGGCCATCACCCGCTGGCACTGCAATAGCGATAGGGTTAGTAGAGAGTAATAAGTCAATTCCTCCCCAGGGCGCCATATGGTTTGCATTACCAACTGCCATATAAATTCCAATATAGCCTTGCTCTGCTATCTTGCGAACATAGACTGAGGCGGCGCCTGAATGATTGCCGTAATGACTACCAATCCAGCAGACACTATGTTGCTTTACCTTTTCAATGGCAAGTTGAACGGCTTTGTCCATCACCAAATGACCTAAAGCGTTATCACCATTAATCAGTGCTGTAGCACCCTGCTCACGCTCTATATGAATGTTCGGCTTGAGATTCACGCCCCCAGCCTGAATTCTTTTGAGATAAGCGGGTAAACGAAAAATGCCATGACCATCAGCCCCAACCAGATCAGACTGCACCATGAGATTTGCAATCGTATCGGCATCGGCCGCAGGAACTTTTTGCGACTGCAGTGCTTTTGAAATGAATACTTCAGCGTCAGCAATGGCTAAATATTTCATCGTGACCTAAACCTCTGAGCTCGCTTTAAATTCCATGCTGTAGACATACTTATTTTCTGGGTGATGCGTTACTGTTACCTCAAATAACTTATCTTGATCGTCGAAGTAGCGACGAATAATTACCAAGCATGAGGTGTCAGGCTTGATGTTGAGCTTTACTGCAACCTCAGGTGGCGCCAAAGCGGCGTACACATCGACTTCAGCCCGCTCAATTCGAGCACCATACTTTTTCTCGATCTGCTCATAAACCATCACCTGAGTATGTTCGGGATCTTTTGTCAGCGAGGCAAACCGAGGCAAGATATAAATATCGGTCCAAGCAATAACTTCTTCGGCTTGTTGACGTTTACGAATCCCGCCAATGTGGTACCAAGATGATCCCAGAGGCGCCCCAACAATTTGACTGAGGCGCTCATTGAGCTCGATATATTCTTCAACTAAATTTTCACGATAAGTATCTCGTGAATAACTCAAGATATCGATTGGAGAATTAAAGCTTTGTGTAAAGCGCCGTAAGCGCTGCCGTGATACCACTTTAGTAGGAGCGCCCTGATGACGATAAATCAAGCCATTCGTTTCCAGAATTTGCAGGGCATGCCGCAAGGTGTGCCGACTGGATTGAAAATCACGACAGAGGTCCGCCTCGGCAGGTAAGACAGATCCCACAGACCAATCACCGTTATAAATACGCTGCTCTAGCGTATTTGCTAGAGACTTATATAACGGTAATCGCTCAGCCAATTAAGAAAGCCCAAACATTTTTTTACCAGCAACTGGTACGCGTGCTTTCAGAATGTCGCCAGATAAAGACTCGGTGATGTAGAGATCTTTACCATCCGCACCACCAAAACACATATTGGCCAAATGATGGTGATGTGGGTTCTCAGAATAGATCAAGTGAGTTGGCAACATATTGTTATCAAATCTCCAGATACCAATCCCAAGATGACATACCAACAAGCCATTTTCTGAATCCATCTCAATCCCGTCAGGACCTGCTACGCCGCCAGTCAGTTGAACTGCCACGCCTGTTTTAGACACAGAGCCGTCAGCCATCAAAGGTAGTCTCCAGATTTGCTGGGATCTAGTAGCCGCTACAAATACATGCTTTTCTTGTGTATTCAAAGTGATGCCGTTAGGACTTGGTACGTTGAGCGCTAAGCGATCTAATTGACCATTGGCGCGCAATCTAAATACGCGCCCTGTTGGATCAGCAATACCTGTCTGCCCTTGATCAGTGAAATACAAATCGCCATTGGAGGCAAAATGCAAATCATTTAAACCTTTGAAGTTTTCGCTATACATCGAACCCAAGATTGTTTCGATTTTTCCAGTCTTTGGATCAAGTGCAAGCAAGCCTGCTTTGTAGTCGCAAATAAATGCGCGGCCGTCTTTATGAAACTTCAAGCCATTAGGCCATCCGTCGTACTGAGTAATAAGCTCCCATTCACCCTTGGTATCAATGCGGAAAACGCGACCGAAAGGAATATCGACAAACCATAAATTGCCTTCACGATCAAAGGAGGGCCCCTCTAAAAAGCACTCTACTTCAGCGCCTTGACGATTTGGATCGGACCAACCTGTGCGTGATTTCTTTCTGAATTTCTCAGGCATCGTAGAAAAAACTTCTGTTTTGATCTTCTCAACCGGCTGGAAGGGGTTATGCATCGTCATGAAGGGGGCTCCTTAGATAAGTTATACGGACAAGTAAGTTTTATTATTGAACTATTAAACCATAATTAATGATAACCTTAAGCACTTATTGATCTGAAGTGATCAGCAATCATTTATTACTTAACCGTATAGGTTTAAAACTATGAAATCTGTAGCTGTTATCGGAACCGGGATAATGGGTGCTGGCATTGCAGCCGGCTTTATTGCCAAAAATATCCCAGTGGTTATTTTAGGTAGATCAAAAGACAAGGCTGATGCTTGCTTGGATAAAGCCATCGCTCTGGCAAAAAAAATTGGCGTGGATGGAGACAATGCCACCAAAGATGAAGCTGACATGAAGAAGCAGCAATTCGTTGGAGTCTTAGAGAAATGGCAAGATTGGGGCAACTTTTCTTGGGTGATTGAGACCGTGGCCGAGAACTTAGAACTCAAGCAACGGGTATTCCAGTATCTTGATCAAGTGGTGCCAGAAAATATTCCGATTGGTAGCAATAGTTCTGGCTTCCCCATCAGCAAAATTGCAGAGGGGCTCAAGACTGCCAAGCGCATGATGGGTGCTCACTACTTCATGCCAGCAGAAGTCGTACCCTTAGTTGAAATCGTCATGGGACAAAAGACTGCCATCCAATTTGCGGAGCAAGCTTGCGAGCTTTATAAGGCCATAGGTAAGAAGCCTGTCTTGGTCAAAAAAGATATCCCCGGATTTTTAGCCAATCGTATTCAACATGCATTAATGAGAGAGGCCCTCTCGCTAGTTCAAGAGGGTATCGCGACACCGGAAGATATTGATGATGCAGTGAGATATAGCTTTGGTTTCCGCTATGCTGCCGTTGGACCTATGACCCAAAAAGAAATTTCAGGATGGGATGGCATGGCTAATGCCGCTAAAGAGATTTACCCATCACTTTCTAATATCACCACCCTGCCACCTAAAGTTGTTCAACTCATGGCCGATGGAAAAACGGGCATGAAAGCAGGCGAAGGCTTTAGGAAGTGGACCCCAGAAGAAATTAAAACCGTTTCAGACTCCTACTCCAAGAGATTAAAAGCTGCTTTTGATGTTCTTAATATTGAATGATGGAATAGGCTTGAGCTACAGCATCTTTAACGCGATCCAGGTTGGGAGTAATTCCAACTCCGGTACTGCTGAGCTGATGAACATCAAGATGACCATGCTTTGCTATTAATGGTTGATCGCAAATATCAAAACGTAGATATTGATTTGACATGCTAAATCCCCAAGGCGCTTCACCGATCGCAAAACCAACAGCTGCTGTTGCAGCACCTGATAAGGATGTTTCAGCTACTTTGCAAGCAAGATTGAGCTTGAGATTATTGCTTCGCAAGAGTTGCGCGCATTTCCATGCCCCTAATACTCCGCCCGTCTTAATTAACTTGAGGCTTGCGCCATCGAGCGCATTCGCCTTCCTGAATTCCTCAATTTCATTAGAGCCATGGATAGACTCATCTAGGCCAATTGGAATTGGCGAGCGCTGCTTGAGCAATACAAAATCTGCCAAGGGAGAATCTGCATGGATGAGCTGTTCTGCAAAAGATAATTTGCTTGCTTGCGTAGATTCACAAAAACGAATTGCATTATCCAAAGACATAGCGCCGTTAGCATCTACCGAGATAACATCACCTTCGAGCAGATCGGAAAGTAGCTTTACGCGATGTAGGTCTTCTTCAAGTGATAGCGAGCCTATCTTAATTTTCCAATGCTTAAATCCAGCTTCGCGAAATGATTTGGCATCAGCCATCTCTTTTTCTAGCGAACCGCCTAGCATCCGAAGCAATGGAAGATCAGCCGGCGCCGATGAAACAGCATCACCAGTTAATGTGCGCAAATATTTCCATAAAGGAATAGATTTTTTCTGCGTATATAGATCAAGTAATGCCATCTCTAGGCAAGACTTGGCAGATGGATTGCCATATAGGATCGCATCACAAGATGTGGAGAACAGCGCTGGGTCACTCCAGTCGATAGCGCGGGCGCTTTCTACCAGATACTTGACGCTAGCCAATAGACTATCGAGAGTCTCCCCAGTCATGAGTGGTGCAACAGAAGCCTCACCCCAGCTTTGGCGCCCCTCATCATCCGTTAAACGAAGTAATACGGTTTTGGCATCCACAATCAGCTCTTTGGCCATTTTGATGGGCTCAATCAGCGGTATTGACAGCGGAAAGATTGTCGCCTGAATAATTTTCATTTTTTACAATGCATTTAAATCAAGATTGAATAAGAATACACATTAAGAACACGGAGAACATTACATGAGAAAAATCTTTTTAGCATTGTCGCTGGTCACTATGAGCTTTGCCACAAGCTCACAGGCACAGAGCTACCCTACTCAACCCATCAAATTGATCATTCCATTTGCTGCTGGCGGTCCTTCAGATGTTTTGGCGAGAGGTTTTGCTCCTAAGCTGGGTGACAATCTTGGTCAGCCCATTATTATTGAAAATAAACCAGGTGCTGGCGCTAACCTAGCAGCAGAATATGTTGCTAACGCCAAACCAGATGGATACACCCTCTTTCTCATGATGGTAGGTACACAAGCGATTAACGAAACTTTGTATAAAAAATTAAATTACAACCTGATTAAAGACTTTGCACCAGTAAGCCTAGTCGCTTCTTCATCTTTGCTATTTGTAGCAAACCCTTCCGCACCTTTCAAGACTATTCCTGAATTGATTACTTACGCTAAAGCCAACCCAAATAAGGTGAGCTTTGGTTCATCGGGAGCTGGCACACCGCTTCACCTTGGTGGCGAGCTCTTTAATACTCAGGCAGGCACTGATATTCTGCACGTGCCTTACAAAGGTGCTGCACCGGCATTAACAGATGTGCTTGGCGGTCAAATTGAGACTGCGCTAGTAGGTACTCCAGCTGCACTCCCCTATGTTCGCTCTGGAAAATTAATTCCTCTAGGCATTACGAGCCTAAAACGCTCGCCTAGTGCTCCTGAGATTCCAGCAATTTCAGAATACTTACCAAAATTTGAAGTAGAGCTCGTGTATGCAATCGTAGCGCCAGCGAATACGCCAAAATCAGTAGTTGACAAACTCAATTCTCAACTCATTAGCGTTCTGAATAATCCAGAAATCAAAGGTCAAATAAATGGCAAAGGATTTGAAATCATCACCAGCACACCCAATCAATTAGGCGAATACATTAAGTCCGAGGTTGCTAAGTGGGGTCCGATTGTGAAGAAATCTGGCGCGACTGCTGAATAATCAAACTATCTTATTGAAAGAAATCCATGATTGAAATTTCCGAAAAACGCCTGATCGGCCCGATCATTCGCTTACACCCAAACGACAATATAGTCGTGGCACGAATTGACATCGGCATTGGTGCTGAAGTGCCGAGCGAGGGCTTTACAAGTCGTAGCCAAGTGCCTGCAGGTTACAAGATAGCTGCCAAAAAGATTCTCAAGGGCGAGCCCATTCTGAAATACAACGTCACTGTAGGTTTTGCTAACGTCGATATTGAACCTGGCACCATGGTTCATAGCCACAATACAGAGTTTCGTGAATTTGATCGTGACTATGCCTATGCAAGCGAATTCAAACCTACACAAATGTTGCCTGAGTCAGAGCGTGCCACTTTCCAAGGCTACGTCAGACCGAATGGTCAAGTAGGCACCCGCAATTTCATAGGCATCCTGTCAACCGTAAACTGCTCTGCAACGGTTGTGAACAAAATTGCGGATTGGTTTACACCCGAAAGATTAAAAGAGTTTCCGAATGTAGATGGTGTGGTGGCATTTAGCCATGATATCGGTTGCGGTATGGAAATGAGTGGTGAGCCCATGCAATTGCTACGCCGCACGATTGCTGGTTATGCACGCCACCCTAACCTCGCTGCTGCACTCATCGTCGGTTTAGGTTGTGAGCGCAATCAACTCAAAGGCTTGATGGAACAGGAAGACCTCAAGGCAGGAACAAACTTACATACCTTCATCATGCAAGAGTCTGGTGGCACTCGCAAAACAATTGAAGCGGGTATCGAGGCAGTGAAGGCTCTATTACCAGAAGCCAATAAAGCCAAACGAGAAACTGTTTCCGCCAGTCATCTGACTGTTGGCTTGCAATGCGGCGGTTCCGATGGCTTTTCTTCGATTACTGCCAATCCAGCATTAGGAGCAGCGATTGATATTTTGTCTCGTCATGGCGGTACTGGAATTTTGTCTGAGACGCCAGAGATCTATGGTGTTGAACATACCCTCACCCGCCGCGCAGCAAATCAATCGGTTGGCGAAAAACTCATCAAACGGATTCGTTGGTGGAAAGATGAGTACTCAGTAGGTCGCGATGTGCAAATTAATGGTCAAGTGAGCCCAGGCAATCAAATTGGTGGTCTCGCCAATATTTTTGAGAAGTCTCTAGGTTCTTCTATGAAGGGTGGCACTGGCCCACTCATGGAAGTCTACCGATACGCAGAACCAGTTACAACTAAGGGGTTTGTCTTTATGGATACCCCTGGATTTGATCCAGTTTCTGCTACCGGACAAATTGCCGGCGGCGCTAATCTCATCGCTTTCACGACTGGTCGTGGATCGATGTTCGGTTCTAAGCCCGCTCCTTGTATCAAACTGGCTACGAATACCCCGATGTATCAGCGACTTACCGAAGACATGGACATTAATTGCGGGGAAATATTGGATGGCACGGTCTCGGTTCAGGAGATGGGTCAACGCATTTTTGAATTGTTCCTCAGAACTGCCTCAGGCGAACCCTCCAAGAGCGAGCTTTTAGGCTTGGGGGATTATGAGTTTGTGCCCTGGCAAATTGGTGTCATGAGCTAATACGCCTGTAGAATTAATCCACTACGTATTTAGGATTAATACTGGCTTATGAAATTTAGGGATTACTACGAAACCCTCGGTGTTGCACGGACGGCCACCGAGGCAGAAATCAAAACAGCTTACCGAAAGTTAGCTCGCAAATATCACCCAGATGTGAATAAAGAGGCTGGTGCTGAAGAGCAGTTCAAAGAAATTGGCGAAGCTTACGCAGTCTTAAAAGATACCGAGAAGCGTGCTGCCTATGATCGCTTTGGTGCTAACTGGAAAAACGGTCAAGACTTCACGCCTCCCCCAAATTGGAATGAAGGCTTTGAATATTCTGATACCGACTATGGTGGCGGTCACCCTGGCTATGGTGGCGGCTTCGAGGGTGATCAAAGTGAATTCTTTGAATCTCTTTTTGGTAGAGGCAAGCATCGCCAAGGTGGACGAGGCAGTAACAGCGGTAATCCACGCCAAGGCATGAATTTCAAAGGTCAAGATCATCACGCCAAAATTTTGATTGATCTTGCTGACGCCTATAACGGCGCCAAGCGGACGATTGCCTTACACATGCCGACCCAAGATGCGAGTGGGCATGTCACTACGCAAGAACGCAAACTCGATGTCAGCATTCCGAAGGGAATTAAAGCTGGGCAAAACCTCAGGCTCTCCGGCCAAGGTGGACCTGGAATTGGCGAAGGGCCAGCGGGTGATCTCTATCTCGAAATTGAATTCCACCAAAGCCCGATCTATCGCGTGGATGGAAAAGATGTATTCATTGATATTCCTTTAGCACCATGGGAAGCCACCTTGGGCACAACAGTGAATATCCCCACTCCTACAGGCTCTACCTTAGAACTGAAGATTCCTGCAGGCACTGTGGCTGGCCGCAAGATGCGCCTTAAAGGTAAGGGTATTCCAAGCGCTGAACCGGGTGATCTGTTTGTTGTCCCAACCATTGCACTACCACCTGCAGATAGTGACGCCCACAAAGAGGCTTATCAAGCTTTTGAAAAGGCTTTTGATTTCAACCCCAGAACCCATTTGAAGGGATGATGCGATGACGCAAATAAACACTACAAATATCACTTGGATTGAAGGTAGCGTGGTTGAAAACGAAGTACATATGAGCATTGTGGAGCTCTCACACGCTTCACGTACACCTGAGGACATGATCATGTCGTGGGTCACAGAAGGAGTTTTAAGTCCTACCGGCTCTTCCCCAGAGGATTGGCGTTTTGGTGGTGACTCTTTGAGAAGAGCTAAGACCGCAGCGCATCTGAGTCATGACTTAGAACTCAATGTTCCCGGCGTTGCCCTGGCTTTGAATCTTCTTGATGAAATCGCTGAGTTACGGGCTCGCCTGAAACGGGGCGATTGATCCCATAAGGCATTAAGACTCAGAGCGACTTAAGAGTTGCTCCCAACGCTGTAATTTTTGCTCTAACTGCTCAGTAATTTCACTTAAACGCGCTTGCATACTAGCGGCTAACTCTGGTTCATTCTTATATAAATCAGGATTGCTCATGGCAATGCCAATATCAGCTTGCTCTATTTCGAATTGCTCAATTTCCAAAGGCAAGGTCTCTAGCTCTTGACGCTCTTTGCCATTGAGTTTTTGCACCCCACTCTTAGCTGCTGGCTTAGCCACTGACTTTACTTCTACTATAGGCTCAGACTTGACTTCTGCCTTCGGGGTGGACTTTTGATTAGAGTTTGCAGCACGAATTTTGTCAGAGCGCGCCTTTTGAATTTTCCAGTCTTCATAGCCACCTTCATACTCACGCCAGAAGCCATCACCCTCATTAGCAATAATGCTGGTCACTACGTTATCCAAAAAATAACGATCATGACTCACCAAGAAAACCGTACCCTTATAGTCTTGTAACAATTGCTCCAGCAAATCAAGGGTATCGATATCTAAGTCATTGGTTGGTTCATCCAAGACCAAGACGTTGGCTGGGCGAGCAAACAAACGTGCGAGTAAAAGACGGTTGCGCTCGCCACCAGATAAGGTGCTGACAGGGGAATTGGTTCTCTCAGGCGCGAATAAGAAATCGCTCAAATAACTCTTGACATGTTTTTTATTGCCGTTAATTTCAATCCACTCGCTCCCCGGACTAATGTAATCCTCAAGAGAAGCATTGAGATCAAGACCTTCCCGCATCTGGTCAAAATAAGCCACTTCAATACGAGTACCCATCGTTGCCGTTCCAGAATCGGGTGCAATCGTACCCAAAATGAGTTTTAGCAAAGTGGTTTTGCCTGCGCCATTAGGTCCAAGCAATCCAACCTTATCACCGCGCAAGATGGTTGCCGTGAAATCTTTCACAATCGGTCTGCCGTAAGATTTACTCACGTTTTCTAGTTCTGCAACGATCTTGCCACTGCGATCTCCAGCAGATACTGCAAGCTTGACTTGACCGATCGCATCTCTGCGCTCCGCACGACTAGAGCGTAACTTTTCTAAGCGAGCGATTCGGGCCACACTGCGTGTGCGGCGCGCCTCGACCCCTTTCCGAATCCAGACTTCTTCTTGAGCTAGCAATTTATCTGCACGAGCATTAGCTAGGGATTCTGCATTTAGCTCTTGATCCTTAAGAACTTCGTATTGCGTGAAATTACCAGGGTAGCTCCTCAAAATACCGCGATCAAGCTCAACAATTTGAGTACAAACGTTATCCAAGAAAGCACGATCATGGGTAATCAAAATGACAGAACCTTGATATTCTTTCAGGAGCTCTTCTAACCAGGCAATCGAATCTAAATCCAAGTGGTTGGTGGGCTCATCCAATAACAGCACATCAGGCACCTCTACTAAAGCACGCGCTAGAGCCACCCGCTTCTTTGTGCCACCAGAAAGAGTGCTGATCTTGACTTCGGCATCTAAATGCAAGCGGTCTAAGGTTTCATGAACACGCTGCTCCCAGTTCCAGCCACTCAAAGCCTCAAGCTTAGATTGCACCTCGTCTAAACGATGGTGAGCGGCGTCATCCCACTCGCCCACGCTCAGGGCTTCGTACTCTTCGCGCAGAGCTTTAGCCTCAGCTACACCCTTTGAAACTGCTTCAAACACGGTTTCTTCAGCATCAAAGATCGGTTCTTGAGGTACATAAGAAATTCGCAGACCTTGTTGATATTGCAACAAGCCATCATCCATTTTTTCAATACCAGCCAAAATCTTCAATAAAGAAGATTTACCTGTGCCATTGCGGCCAATGAGGCCAACACGTTCGCCAGATTCGAGTGAAAAAGCGGTATTTGCGAGGAGGTCAACATGGCCAAAAGCCAGTTTTGCATCAGTCAGTACGATTAAAGCCATGGCGACATTATCGTCACTTCAGAAAAATAGGAGATATTTCCACTCTTACCCCTCATTTCTGCGAGACTAGTAACAAATGATCTGCAAACTCACCCCTAACGCACCCCGCCTGATCCTCTTTGCAGGGCACGCAGGGACTGGCAAGTCCACTTTAGCCAAAAAGGCACTTCCCCTCATTATTGAGAAAACAGGGGAGGACTTTTTCTTCTTGGATAAAGATACGGTCTATGGAGCTTATAGCGCCCATGTGATGCAACTTACCACCCAGAACCCCAATGATCGCGATAGCCCCTACTATCTCGAGAATCTGCGTGACTGGGAATATCAAGGCTTACTAGATATCGCCAGAGAAAACTTATTACTTGGAGTAAACGTGATTTTGGTGGGTCCCTTTTCGAAAGAAATACACAGCGGCAGGATGCTGGATCCAGAAGCATTGGGGATACCACTCCAGACCAGCATATCCATTGCGTGGATTGATCTCGATGAGAATGAAGCAAAGGTTCGTATGCAAAAGCGTGGTGACGCTAGAGATGAATGGAAGTTAGCGCACTGGGATCAATATGCCCAACGTAGAATTGATCCGCCTCAGCATCTTTCGATCATGCGCTTTGATAATCTCCACTTCGATGAAGCCGACTTTGAAAAACTGATTGGCAAATTAATCAAGCAATAAAGTGGCTCAAGAAAAATAGTCCAGCGCTACTGCTTCTGCTACTTTAATCCCATCCACTCCAGCAGATAAGATGCCACCGGCATATCCAGCCCCCTCGCCAGCTGGGTAGAGGCCTTTAATATTCAAGCTCTGAAAGTTTGATCCTCGAGTAATGCGCAAAGGTGATGAAGTTCTAGTCTCAACGCCCGTGAGAACAGCATCCTTCATTGAAAAACCTTTGATTTGCTTTTCAAATTCAGGCAAGGCCTCACGAATAGCTTCAATCGCATAAGCAGGCAAGGCTTGTGCTAAGTCAGTCAAATGAACACCTGGCTTATAGGATGGCAGTACGCTTCGAAACTCAGTTGAAGCCTTGCCCTCTAAAAAATCTCCCACTAATTGCCCTGGAGCCTCATATGTGCTACCACCAAGTTCAAATGCTTTTGACTCCAGTTGACGCTGAAACTCAAGTCCAGCAAGCGGTCCGCCTGGATAGTCTTCTGGAGTAATGCCAACAACGATGCCAGCATTTGCATTGCGCTCGTTACGAGAATATTGACTCATCCCATTAGTAACAACGCGATTAGGTTCTGAAGTTGCAGCAACTACAGTTCCACCGGGGCACATACAAAAACTATAAACGGCTCGTCCGTTCTTGGCGTGGTGTACCAACTTGTAATCTGCAGCGCCAATTAATTCATTACCTGCATGGGGCCCTAAACGCGCCTTATCAATCAAGGATTGAGGATGTTCAATACGAAATCCCACCGAGAAGGGCTTGGCTTCCATGAATACACCTGCATCATGCAGAGCCTTAAAAGTATCACGTGCACTATGACCCAAAGCCAACACTACGTGCTTAGCCTGCAAATCAGGTTGCCCTTCGATTTTGACTCCAGCAATTTGCTCGTTCTCAATATCAAAGCCAATCACTTTTTGAGAAAAACGAATTTCACCACCCAGATCAATAATTTCTTGACGCATTTTTTCAACTACGCCAACTAGACGGAAAGTGCCAATATGGGGTTTTGCCACGTATTGAATTTCTGCTGGTGCACCCGCTTTAACAAACTCCTCAATCACCTTACGTCCATAGAATTTCGGATCTTTAATTTGGCTATAGAGCTTGCCATCGGAAAACGTTCCAGCACCACCCTCACCAAACTGGACATTAGACTCAGGATTCAAAATATTTTTGCGCCACAAACCCCAAGTATCTTGAGTGCGCTCTCGAACTCGCTTGCCGCGCTCAAGCACGATGGGCTTAAATCCCATTTGTGCCAAGGTCAAAGCAGCAAAGATGCCACAAGGGCCAAAGCCAATCACTACAGGTCGCAATACTTTGCCAGCGCTTATAGTTTCAGGTGCTTTAGCTACGAAATGGTAACTAGTGTCCGGCGATGGTCTGACATGAGTGTCGTTAGCAAACTGCTTGAGTACCGCTGCTTCATTTCTGACTGAAAGATCTACTGTATAAATGAAGGCTAGAGCAACATTCTTACGCGCATCATAGCTACGCTTAAAGATTGCAAAAGAAATTAAATCTTTTGATGATAAATTCAGACGCTTCAGAATCGCCAGCTCAAGATCATCTGGAGCATGAGCAATGGGTAAACGCAGTTCGGTGATACGGATCATGGGGCTCTACGGTACATAGTCATTTTCTTATTCGGCTTTCGCGCCGGAAGCTTTTACTACATTAGCCATACGTACATAATCCCTCACCAATAGCTGATTGAAGTCATTAGGTGATAAGTTGCCAATTTCAATACCTTGGCGGCGCATACGTTCAATAATCTCTGGCTGCTTTAATAACTTACTCATTTCAGATTGCATCTTCGTGATGATTTTATTCGGAGTACTAGCTGGAGCAAGTAGCCCAAACCAGCTATCAAAGACATAGCCTTTCAAGGTATCGCCAATTGGAGAAACACCAGGCACAAACGGTGATGGCTTTTCTGAGGAAACGCCCAAGAAACGAATCCGTGAATCATTAGCAAAAGGCAATGCCGCTACATTGGCAGCAATGACTGCTTGAGCACGTCCTGCTAACAACTCGGTAATAGCGTCCCCCGTACCCTTGGTTGGAATATGCACCAGCTGAATGCCGGCCATACTATTAAAGTAAGCCATGGCCAAATGTGAAGCACTGCCATTACCAGCGCTAGCATAGTTATATTGTCCTGGGTTTGCTTTTGCTAAGGCAATAAACTCTGCAACAGACTTCGCTGGAAACTCTGCATTGGTCATCATGATGTAACTACTAGTACCAATATATGCTGCGCCCGTGAAATCTTTTATCGGATCAAAACTGAGTTTATTAAATAGACTGCCATTAATGTTATGACTTGCGGCTGCCATTAAAAAGGTATATCCATCGGGCGCAGACTTTCCTACAATGCCAGTGCCAACCGTACCACCTGCACCTGCTTTGTTTTCAACTACGACTGGTTCACCTAGTGCTGAACCTAATTCATTGGAAAATGATCTTGCCAAAGCATCCTGAACACTTCCAGGAGAAAAAGGTACGATGATCTTCATGGGCTTACTCGGCCATACATCTGCCGCTACTGCTGCATGATGAAAACTGGCAGCACAAGTACCTATCAAAAAAATCGCTGCAATGCGAATTTTCCAAGTAATAGCAGTGTTCATAGGAGGCCCAGGGGAAGAATAAATTACTAAAATGATACGGCAATCTGAGGTGCCACCATTTAAAGGCGATAATGCCGTATGGCTCTCCGCGCAACTATTCATAAAGTCGACCTTCATGTCGCAGATTCAGACCGCCACTACTATGGTAGTCATTCTCTAACCATCGCAAAGCACCCCTCTGAAACTGAGGAGCGAATGATGGTCAGAATCATCGCTTTTGCATTACAGGCCCACGAAGACCTCGTCTTCACTAAAGGCTTGAGCGATACCGATGAACCTGATTTATGGATTAAAGATCTGACAGATGCTATTAAGCTCTGGATTGAAATTGGTCAACCCGATGAACGGCGCATTCTCAAAGCTTGTGGAAGGGCAGACCAAGTTGTTGTGTATTGCTATGGTGGACATACTAGCAAAATCTGGTGGGATGGCATTGCCAACAAACTAAATCGTGCTCGCAATCTACAAGTCATCTCCATTCCCGCAGAACAGGCTAAAGAGCTCAATAAGCTGGTTGAGCGCAGCATGGTCATCCACGTCAATATTCAAGATGGTGAAGCCTATATTTCGTCCGATCAAGGCCAGGTGACCATCACCCCAGAAATCTGGCGCTCCAATCAAAGCTAGACTAAATGAAGTCCGTTGTCTTTGATACCAATGTCTTATTAGATATCTTTGTATTTAATGACTTCAGAGCAATTCATCTCAAGCAGGCACTTATTAATGGGCAGATTCATGCTTTAGCAAGCCCAAAAACTTTTGAAGAGCTTGCTGATGTTATTAGTCGCCCCCTCTTCTGTCTTGAACAAATTCATCAAGTAAATATCCTTAATGAGTGGCGCAGTTTGGCTAGAACCATAGACGACAAAACCTTGATCAACGCACCATGGCAATGTCGTGATCCAGATGATCAAGTCTTTTTAAACATTGCTTATACGGCAAAGCCCTGCATGTTGATCAGCAAAGACAATGAAGTCCTCAAGCTAGCGAATAAAGCCACAAAGGAAAGTGTTTACATCACCTCTGACTACAACGCTATTTTGGAGTGAACGCTTTATAGACTTTGAGCAGCCCTCGCTGCTATCTCAAATGATTTGAGACGCGCTTGATGATCAAAGATCTGGCCAGTAAATAAGATTTCATTTGCACCGGTACGATCTAACCAAGTACGTATTCCTTTTTTAATCGTCTCGATTGAACCCACCAAAGAACATTGCAAAGTGTGTGCTGCCGCTGCTTGCTCATGGGGTTCACAAAACCCATCCAGATCAGCAATTGGCGGAGGTAGTTGACCACGTGTATTGCGACGCATGCGCACTACATTTTGTTGCAAGCTTGTAAACAGATACTGCGCCTCTTCATCGGTATCGGCAGCTACCACATTCATGACAAATGCAGAATAAGGTGTCGCTTGTTGCGCAGATGGTTTAAAGAGTTCTCGATAAATCGACATCGCCTCTAATAGCTGCTCAGGCGCAAAATGAGATGCAAAGGCATACGGTAAACCAAAATGAGCGGCCAATTGAGCGCCATAGAGACTAGAGCCTAAGATCCAAATCGGTACATTAGTATCGGCTCCTGGAATCGCTTTTACAGACTGCCCCTCCTGAATAGGTCCAAAGTAATGCTGTAGT
This sequence comes from Polynucleobacter sp. AP-Sanab-80-C2, assembly GCF_035012965.1. Lineage (NCBI taxonomy): Bacteria > Pseudomonadati > Pseudomonadota > Betaproteobacteria > Burkholderiales > Burkholderiaceae > Polynucleobacter > Polynucleobacter sp. AP-Sanab-80-C2. Next base: position 114,145 of record NZ_JAYGQS010000002.1, on the reverse strand, counting down.
TCGCGCACGTCTTGGGGGAAGCGATCATCGCTGCCTAGTAGATCACGACGCAATGCGCGCGCTGTCATTTGATCAGTTCCAGGTGCTCGGCCTAAGCCCAACTCAATACGACCAGGATATAGAGATTCTAGAGTGCCAAATTGTTCTGCAATCACTAGAGGGGCATGATTGGGGAGCATCACTCCACCAGAGCCTACTTTAATATGTGATGTACCCGCTGCCAAGTATCCAAGCAATACAGCCGTTGCTGAGCTAGCGTTACCAGTCATATTGTGATGCTCTGCTACCCAATAGCGGGTATAGCCCCACTTCTCAGCATGCTGCGCCACATCCAAGGAGTTTCGCAGCGCATCGGCGGCAGTAAACCCCTGTGGAATGGGAGATATATCTAGAATGGAGTACGGGATGGAATTTGCCATCACCAAATCATACCTAGAAAGTGCGTTTTATGAGTAAACCGAAAATGGCTGATCCTGATGATGGACTTTTTAAACCTGGAGCAAAGTTGAGACATATAAAGACCGGTGGATTTTATAAGGTTGCTTTTCTAGCAAATATTGAAGCCACTCTAGAGCCAGCTTATGTCTATGAATCACTCCAATCGCACGATTTTTGGATTAGGCCCAAAGCTGAAATGGAAGATGGTCGATTTGAGCTTGTTACTAAATAAGGCGCCGCCAATGACTGATGACCGAATTACCAACCTCGAAATCAAGCTCAGTTTTACTGAGGACCTTATTGAGAAACTCAATGAGACTGTCTATAAACAACAACAGCAAATTGAGTTTCTGTATCGCGAACTCAAGGCCATCAAAGAGCAAGCTAGCAGCGGCGGCGTAGGTAGTGGTAGCTTAAAAGATGATATTCCGCCGCATTATTAGATCGGCTGATACTATATAAACCCTAGACCAATCATTAATAATAATTAAAGGGATAAATCATGGGCAACTTAATGCCATTTCTAATTCAATGGGGTTTAACTTCCTTGTCTCTATGGGTGGCTAGTTATATCTTTAGCGGACTGCGATTTGCTGATGGCGGCTCGCTATTAATCGCCGCCCTGCTTCTCGGCTTTGCTAATGCCATCGTGAAGCCTCTGCTGATATTGCTAACATTGCCATTGACCGTGTTGACCTTGGGCCTCTTCTTATTGGTAGTAAATGCCTTGGTGTTAATGTTGGTATCAGCAGTAGTGAGTGGCTTTACGATCTCCAGCTTCTGGACCGCATTCTTTGCCAGCATCTTTATTTCTTTGTTTAGCCTATTTGTGAGCGGCTTAGTTTTTTAACTAGTTAGCACCTGGATAAATATCTGACCAAGAATGTAGCGCTGCTTTACAAGGCTGGACCGCATTCTTGGTAGCGATAGATTTAGCGTTCTCAGCCAAGATCGTTGCCCCACCCGTCAGAATTCCTAAGCCAATCGATATAGCGCTATTCACTACGCCTTCTTTATTGACGCCTGCCTGAGGATTGAGCAAGGTTCCCTGAAGCTTCACTAAGCCCGCTAAATTGACACCCGTTGTCAGTCCAGATTTTTCTCTAGGATCAATCTTGATATTTAAAGCCTCTGTTTTTAAATCTACTGAGCCAGATAGCACCATATCCAAACGATCTGTTACCACCCCAATAGAATCATTCAAGGTGACCTGGCCATTACCGACTGGTAGATAGACAACTGCGCACTCTAACAGGGTTTGATCAGTTTGCTTACGCATTGGATTCACGGCATTCACAATCGTGATGAGGAGATCACCACCACCATCGATAAAGCGAGAATCTAGGCTACCTTTACCAATTGAAACTTGCGCTGCGCCATTTGCCCGACTCGCTAATTGATGCATCGAAATTCCAGTACTGCGAAGATTAAAGGCAAGCTCTGTATCTCCACCCTTGACCTTCGTATTAGCATCAACTGCATCCATCAGCTGCTCCAGAGTAAATCCCTTTGCCATACCTTTCATTGAAATGCGCGGATTAGGACCTTGAAATTCAGCAAGGCTAGCGCGCACTTGAGCAGTACCTTTGCCAAGACCGAAAGAGAGATCATTGACATCGATTTTAGGGCCATTAAAAACAAAGATTCCTTTTAAATCCGTCAGCGGCACATGACCTGGAATACTCAGCTCTTGAATATTGATAGCAAGCTTTCCACTAGCATAGGGCAACATATCGAATGGCAAGGCTTCATCACTAAAGAAAAACTTTCCACGTGGTTTTGAAGAGGGAGGGGGAGAACTTTTAGCACCACTAGCACCAGCGAGGACTGCTGAGCCAGCTAAGGGAGCAAACTCAAAAGCTTTAGAGCTCAGATTGATATTAAAGTTTGGCAAGCTCTTAGGCTTTTTATCTATTTCGCCATTGATGGCTAAGGTTTTGCCATTCACTGTGAGATCAAAATCTAAGGGCAGTTTGACGGGGCTCAGATCCCAGTTGTCTAAAGCATCATGCAAATTACTAGTCCTGCCTTTAATCAGTAATTGATAGTTGGCGTACTGCGCTTGACCCACTATCTCTGTTTTATTGCTACTACCCACTAGCGATAACTTAGACAGCAGAATAGATTTAGGTTCAGCACCAAAACCTTCATAACTCAAATGTGCATCTGTAATGCTGAAATTTTTAATCCTGACAGGGTCAACTTGGTCTGAGGTCGAACTTGATGCAGCTACAGAACTATTCGATGGTGACTGAGTCGCATTGCTCACCTTAACTCCAGATGAAACTGGTGGCGAGAAATCCCAGTTACCGTCGCCAGCTTTATTGGTCTGTAATTGTGCCTCTACACCATTCAGATTGATCGCATTGAATGCAATCTCTTTTCTTAACAAGGGGAGTAATTCGATATCTAACTCTACATGCTTGACCGTTAACATATCAGTCTTATTGGCCCACGATGCATTACTCAATGAAACTTTCTGCGCAACAATCCCTAGTGAGGGAAATAATTTCAGGCTAACAGGTCCAGCAATCTTCAAATCACGGCCGGTGGCTTCTTTCACGGAGGAACTCAGCAATTGCGTTAACTGAGCTGGGTTGATCGACGATGCTGCATACCAAATGCCTAAAGTAGCGATAGCAACAATAGATGCCAAAAAGAGTAAGAAGAGTTTGAGAGATTTGTTCATTACATCTTCATTTTAAATGGGCGCAGATAACTTATCTAAATGCCCCGCCTGTCAAGAAGAGGTTAGCTACTTTGATGCGGATAACGATGTTTGTGGCCAATGTAGCCATGAGGTGGGCGCACAACAGAAGCAGGCAATCAGTTGCTCAAAGCCTGCCTCCTCAAGAAAGATTACCCTTCTATTGGGCGCTGGCTTTCTTAAGCACTGCGTAAATCTGGTCTTTTAGCAGCAACTTTTCTTTCTTTAGAGTTTCAATTTCCTCTGGCGTACTCGGCTCTTTATGGTCTTCCATCCGCAGAATCTTGGCATCCAGGTTATTGTGTTTATCAAACAGATGGGAAAAGTGACGGTCTGTTGTCTTTAGCTTGGTGATTAATTCGCGATATTCTGGAAACATAGATTCCCTCATTCAAAAGTGACTGGGTTTATTCATAATGCGTAGTTTCAGTGTATCAATGCCTACCCAAGAGAACAATAAGCTAGGCAATATTTTTATTCTGCCCCACGTAATATATTTAGCAGGAAAAACCCCATATAGGCTTGGTATTTATTGCAATTAATTTGCAGTAATATCTATCAGTGCTGATGCACATTAACTACCAAAAATGAAGGGTAATAGACCATGGCTACAAAGAAGTCACCAGCAAAAAAGAAAGTAGCGACCAAGGTGGTAAAAAAAGCCCCTACAAAGAAAGCTATTAAGAAGGTAGCTGCTAAAAAAGTAGCCTCTAAAAAGACGGTAAAAAAGGTAGTGAAACCTGTTGCTAAAAAAGCGGCAGCTAAGAAGCCCACTAAGAAACCAGCAGCGAAGAAAGTTAACAAAAAGGCTAGCACTAAACCTGTTGCCAAATCATCTAAGGTTGATCAATATGGTCTAGAAAAAGATGATGAGTTTTATGGTCTCTACTTCGCTAAATCGACTAACAAAGGGTTGGTAGAAGTAAAGCCCTGCACTTTCTCTCTCATGTATTGGTGGAAAGGTTTGCTTGGCTACCCTGACATGATCGAAATCTCTAAAGGCAGCAATACGGCAATGTTGCAGTTTGAGTCTACTTTTGGTGGTGGCGATTCAGGTGAGACTGAGTTAACTGAACAAGATGTTTTGGATATTGATCACATCATTGAAGTAGATGAAGAAGAGATGTTGATTTCGCTCTACTCCTATGTACCAATCCCAGTACCAGAGAAATTAGTTGGTGCATTAAGCTTATCCATCCTTAATATCAATCCTGAAACCCGCTATGGCAATCTAGAACTTTGCTCAACGGAGAATGAAGAAGGTGAAACTGAGCACTTCCTGCGTTATCGTGCAGCGACTTATCTGCGCGGCATCAAGTCAGGCAAAGTAGAAGCCATTGAAAGCATGGTCACGAATGGCTCTGAGTTCTTTGGTCTTGCCTTAGATGCTATGTGCGTCAATAAGTCTATTAAGAAATGGTTGCTTAGCTAAGCGCTTCATCTCACTTAATTTAAGACTCATCTACACAAATAGTTGTACGTCATCGGAAAGCGGTCATTGACCGTTTTCCGACTATCGACAATCGTCGCAGTTCGTTTTCCGAGCTTCTTGCACTCTGCTACCGCCATTTCCTGAGCTTCTTCTTCCTTGGCATCCTTTGGAGAATGCACGCCAATAGTTCCATCAGACTGCTGATAAACACCAAATCTGCTCGGTGGTGTTGAGCAGGCAAGCAAGACGACGCCCATACATACCAAGAAAAGCCGACTCAATACAGCTGTAAAACTAGCCATGTTTTTACCTTGCAATTAAATTACCCCAATCTATGCTTGCATATAGCCATATCGCAGATTGGTTCTACCATCACCAAACTCGTCATAACTAAATTTAGCCAGAGCCACCTTATCCCCTGCAAGCGCACTGCGTTGTGCTTGAGTAAAGTGATAGAGTCGCGCTGAGTTATCGCCAAAGATAGCGCGTTTGACTGGTCCATCAGCAGAGCCTAAGGGGCTAAAACCATACTTCTTTTGCATATCCTCTGGGATCTCAAGACGGCGTAAGGCTTCAATCTGCCATTGCGGTGATCCTGTCCAGATGGCATCGGTTCCCCAGACAACGTGATCAGAACCAAGGCCCTGAATCAGTTGACCTAACATCGCAGCACAGAGTCTTGGTTCAGCAATAGTACTCTGAGCAAAGATTTGTCCTAAATCACCATAGACATTATTGACACCAGCTTTTTGAGGAATCTGTGCCAAGTCAGTTACCCAGTCAATTCGGCCTGTGCGCCTGAACTGCTGCCAACCCTCATCCCAAGTGCCACCTGTGTAGCGAAACGCGGAGTGATAAATTACGAAATTTAATTGTGGCCAATCTTTTGCCGCTTTGGCAACGTCATCGACTTTTGCATAAGGTAATAGATGTGGGTACTGCTGTGTCACAGACGGTGGATATAAACCTTTATGTACACAAACGTTCGCAAGACTTGGCTGCGTCTTACTCCACTTTGCTAGCTTTTCATAAAAGGGATACAGCAACTTCTCATCATCAAGTCGCCAAGGATGTGTAGAAAGTTGTTTATTGGTGTTATCGCCAATGGTGTAGCCTTTAAATGAATCTGGCTTGAGGTTTTCATAATCCGCTTCTGCTTTTTCTAGCCATCCAGGTGTTCCGGGCATGAAAATTGCATGTGAGAACATACGCTTAGTACCAGCCTCTTGGTTTACTGTTTTACGGGCCTGCGCCTTCATTTCATTGGTTAAAAACCAATCCCGCGGATCTTCAGAGCCTGATCCAGAAATTAAGGCGACTTTAGTATCACTATCTAAGAAGACCTCTTTAAAATAGTTTGCAAATTTCAAATCATCTAAAGTTTGTGGCTTGCCTGCAAGGGCGGGATTCCAAGCTGCCTTCCCCACTGCCTTGCGTGATCTGACAAATCCCTCTAAACGAGTGTCATCTCGCAGATAGTGAGTATGCATATCCATGATGAATTGACTTTTGAGCGATGCAGCGCGTTCGTTTGCCAGTTCTGGTGTTGCCGCTTCAGCGTGACTAACCCCATAAAGCGGGCCAAAGGTTTCATTCATGGCAACAAAGGCTGCTGCCATTCCTGCGGCACCTTGAAAGAATCTCCGGCGAGAGACTCCTTGATGCTTGGCAAATCTTGAGCCAAGTTCTTTAATACGCTTCTCTAGCTCTTTTTGCTTAGGAGTTTGTATAGACGGCATAAACTCATCGCTTGATATCGCTTGAGTAGGAATGGGTGAGCGAAATTTAGCAGTTTCTGCAGGTATTAATTTTTCTATCTCATCGGGGGTCATCATGATATGAGCTTCCTTTAACCGTTCGAGATCTTACTCACTAAAAATAAGATCGTTGATAGATTTAAGCACTTTTTTGACAATTTGGCGGAGAGGGAGGGATTCGAACCCTCGGTACCTTTGACAGTACGCCTGATTTCGAGTCAGGTACATTCGACCACTCTGCCACCTCTCCGAACCGAAGGGCAATTATAACTAGCAACCAAAATGACCCGTATGCCCACGTGGACTTAAGTTTCTTGATAATTGGAGAAAGAAATCGAATAATCAATCATGGTCAATAAACCTCAACCAAACCCAGAATCAGCAGAATCTACCAAAGTACCATTTGATAGGGAAAAGTTTCTTCGTGAACTAAGGGAGTTTCGAGGCTCCATGAGAATGGGGAAATCAGTAATCCGAAAGATGCGCTCTGAAGCTCGCTATTAATAAATCGGCTTGAGCACTTCTAAGCCACCCAAATAGAGTTGCAACGCTTTTGGAATCGCAATGCTGCCGTCTACTTGTTGCTTGTTTTCAATTAACGCGACCAATGTCCTGCCCACTGCAAGTCCAGAACCATTTAATGTATGTAGGAGTTCTGGCTTGCCTTGCCCCTCCTTAAATCTAGCCTGCATCCGTCTTGCTTGGAAGTCACCCATGCTGGAGCAAGAACTAATTTCTCTGTATGCCTTTTGTGAAGGTACCCATACCTCTAAGTCGTAAGTCTTGGTGCTACCAAATCCCATATCACCAGTGCAGAGTAATACTTTTCTGTATGGTAATTCGAGCAACTCTAAAATCTTCTCAGCATGACCCGTTAAATCTTCGAGGGCTTGCATGGAGTTTTCTGGTTTAGTGATTTGTACTAACTCGACTTTGTCAAACTGATGTTGACGAATCATCCCGCGGACATCACGACCATAGCTACCCGCTTCAGAGCGAAAGCATGGGGTATGAGCAACAAACTTTAGAGGGAGATTATCGGCATTGACGATCTCATCTCTTACTAAATTAGTTACCGGAACTTCCGCCGTTGGAATGAGGTAGAAGTTTTCCGTTTTTGACTCTCTGTTACCATCCTCCCCACCCATTTGACGAGGAACCTTAAAGAGGTCTTCTTCAAACTTCGGTAATTGGCCAGTACCACGCATTGAGGCAGCGTTCACCATATAAGGCGCATAGACTTCTTGGTAACCATGATTACTTGCATGGGTATCGATCATGAATTGCGCTAAGGCACGATGTAATCTTGCAATCGGCCCTTTGAGAACCACGAAGCGAGAACCGCTAATCTTGGCAGCTACTTCAAAATCCAATCCTAATGGACCGCCTAGATCTACGTGATCTTTGATCTCAAAATCAAATATAGGTTCTGTACCCCACCGCTTGATTTCTTTATTTTCAGTTTCGTCTTTACCCGTTGGCACAGAATCATCTGGCAGATTGGGAATACCCATCAAGAAATCAGAAATCTCGACTTGTAGCGTACTTAATCTGGATGCGCCGGCTTCCATATCAGTATTTACTTGAGCAACTTCAGCCATCTCAGCAGAGGCATCCTCGCCTTTGCCTTTCTTCATGCCGATCGCTTTAGATAACTGATTGCGTTTGGCTTGTAATTCTTCAGTGCTGGTTTGTAAAGACTTACGCTCAGACTCAAGGGTGTTGAACCTCTCAACATCTAGCCGGAATTTGCGAGTAGCTAAACGCGCTGCAACAGCGGCGATATCTTTGCGGAGTAATTGCGGATCAATCATTTAATGCTCTATAGATTAGGTGTGCTTGTTTATTTAGACTCTAGTTTAAGCGTAAGACTTCAGCTCCTGCAGGAGGCATGAAATTAAAGCGGTTGGCAGGCAAATTGACATTGAGTTGGATTTTATCGAGGGTGACTAAGACCACACTTCCCAGGCCATCCATTAACTCCAGCGCTTTGGGCAGTCCATTAACCATACCAATCGAGATCTTGGTATATGGCAGGTCACCTTGTTTCTTGGCATTGGGGTCACTTTTAGGAACTAAGGCGACCCATTTCATTCCTAAGCGCTCCTCACCTTCGATCAATTCAAAATGTTGATCTAATGAGTTTTCACCAAACAAAATAGCTGCTGGTGTTGATGCCAATGCTTGTCCTGCTGGACGAAAAGTGGCTTGATTTAAGTCCTTATCCCATAAGATGAGTTGATTGACATTTGCAATCAGTTTTTGCTCATATGGTTTTTGGGTATCCCACACAAAACGACCCGGACGCTGAAAGACAAAATGGCCTTGCGTCTGACGCACGACTTTGAGACCTTTGTCTTGCGGCTCATTCGCTTTCGGCGCACGGAGCTGCTGTTGCACAAAATCACCTTCTGCCGTTTTGGAATTACGCACAAACTGGCGTAATTGGTCTGAGCCGCTCTCACTTTGCGAGATCGCTACACCTGAAAAAAGAATCGTCGCAATACCGATGGAGATTTGAATCGCTAATGCTGATAAGAATCTTTGCAAAATCAAACCTTACTCGGAGGAACGATGCAAAATTTCGCGATTGCCGCCATTGCCCATCTTGGATACAAGACCGGCTTTTTCCATATCTTCTAAGAGGCGTGCTGCACGGTTGTAGCCAATACGCAGATGACGTTGCACTAATGAGATGGATGGGCGTTTATTTTCTAGAACAATCGCGACTGCTTGGTCGTACAGTGGATCAGACTCACCACCGCTCTCACCTGTTAAGGCATCGATATTGGATTCATCTGCGCCTTCGAGTACACCATCAATGTAGTTAGCTTCGCCCTTCTCTTTAAGCCATTCCACCACACGATGTACTTCATCATCTGATACGAATGCGCCATGTACCCGAACCGGCAGGCCAGTACCTGGGGCCATATACAGCATGTCGCCCATACCGAGAAGTGCCTCAGCACCCTGCTGATCCAAAATCGTGCGGCTATCGATCTTGCTGCTGACTTGAAAAGAGATACGGGTTGGCACGTTCGCTTTAATTAAGCCCGTAATCACATCTACGCTAGGGCGCTGTGTTGCTAATACCAAGTGAATTCCTGCAGCACGCGCTTTTTGCGCAATACGGGCAATGAGTTCTTCAATCTTCTTGCCAGAGACCATCATCAAGTCAGCTAACTCATCAATCACGATCACGATAACTGGTGCCTTGTAGATTGGCTCTGGATCTTCTGGCGTCAAGCTAAATGGATTAGTGAGCTTCTCACCCTTTTCTTCTGCTTCCAGAATCTTCTTATTAAAGCCAGCTAAGTTACGCACGCCAAACTTACTCATGAGCTTGTAACGACGCTCCATCTCGTTTACCGCCCAGTTCAATGCGTTGTACGCTTGTTTCATATCAGTCACTACTGGGCAAAGCAGATGCGGGATCTTGTCGTACATTGCCATCTCAAGCATCTTTGGATCAATCATGATCAACCGCACTTCATCCGGCTTTGCCTTAAAGAGCAGCGAAAGAATCATGGCATTGATACCAACCGACTTACCAGCACCCGTTGTACCCGCTACCAAACAGTGCGGCATCTTCGCCAAGTCAGCCACCATAGGACTGCCTGAAATATCCTTACCTAAAGCGAGAGTCAATAAAGAATGATTGTCGTTATATACCTGTGAAGTCAGAATCTCAGACAAGTAAACCGATTGGCGCCTTGGGTTTGGCAACTCCAAAGCCATACACGTTTTACCTGGAATGGTTTCCACTACACGCATACTGACAACACCCAGTGAGCGTGCTAAGTCACGGGAGAGATTAACAATCTGACTACCCTTCACGCCGATCGCCGGATCAATCTCATAACGTGTTACTACGGGACCAGGGTAAGCGGCAATCACGGTTACCTGAACATTGAACTCAGCTAACTTCCGCTCAATTAAACGCGACGTAAATTCTAAGACATCAGCGGAGATGGTTTCTTTTACTTCAGGAACTGGATCTAACAATGCCAGTGGTGGCAATTCAGAATCAGGGATATCAACGAATAGTGGTTGTTGTTTTTCACGCTCTACACGAGCGCTCTTTGCGATCTCTATGGGTGCACGCACAATCTGTACTGGCGCTGCCACTTCAACACGCCCCCGAATCTCTTCCACAAACTCTTCCCGCTCTTCAGCAGCAGCTTCACCTAGCTTACGATCTTCTTCACTATCGCGACGCTCGCGTATGCGATGAAAAGATACTTCCAAGATTCGCCCAACTTTTTCAGCAATATCTAGCCAAGAGAAATGCAGGAATAAAGAAAGGCCTGCACAAAGTCCAAATAGAAGTACTAAGGTTGCACCTGTAAAACCCAAAGACATTTGCAAAGGGTCGCCGATTAACTCTCCCAAAATACCACCAGGAGGTCTAGGAAGCTGCCAGGACAGAGTATGCAAACGAATGGACTCAAGCCCCATACTGCACGCCAAAGTTAAACCAAAGCCCAACCAACGCATTAAGAGAGAGTCAGGTTTAGCTTCTGGATCTGGGGGCAAAGGGATACTCCAAAGCTCCCTCCAGCCATTTAGAACCCGGCGCCCGAATAGCACAACCCACCAAAAAGCAGAAATCCCAAAGATGTAGAGCATCAAATCCGCTAAATAAGCCCCAAAACGGCCACCTAGGTTCTTGGGAGCCTGAAAACTGGCATGTGACCAGGCTGGGTCAGCCTTGGAATAGGTAATCAAAATGGCAAATAGTCCAAGGCATAAGCCTAGGGAAATAAACCAACGGGCCTCTAGGAGCAGGCGGGGCATCCGATCCGGCCCGCCTTTTTCTGGGGACTGGGGCAATTGGGATTTCGGGTATACGGTTCTCGCCATGTTCTACCGATTGTAAACAAGCAAACCTATAATTTGGGTATGACTACAAATACCCCAAAACACTCAAAAGTTCTCATCCTCGGATCTGGTCCTGCCGGCTATACCGCTGCAGTCTATGCCGCCCGAGCCAATTTACAGCCTACCCTCATTACTGGCTTGGCTCAAGGGGGTCAATTAATGACCACCACTGACGTTGAAAACTGGCCCGCCGACCCAGAAGGCGTGCAAGGCCCAGAGCTCATGGACCGCTTTTTGAAGCATGCGGAGCATTTCAATACCGAGATCATTTTTGACCACATTCATACAGCGGCTCTCAAAGAGAAGCCCATTCGCTTAGTGGGTGACTCTGGAACTTATACCTGTGATGCTTTGATTATTAGCACCGGTGCTTCCGCTCAATACATTGGCCTTCCAAGTGAAGAAGCGTTTATGGGGCGCGGCGTATCTGGTTGTGCAACTTGCGATGGTTTTTTCTATCGCAATCAAGATGTATGCGTGATAGGTGGTGGCAATACTGCGGTGGAAGAAGCGCTCTATCTCACAGGTATTGCCAAAAAAGTGACCGTGATTCACCGTCGCGATAAATTCCGTGCCGAACCTATTTTGAATGATCGCTTGATGGCCAAAGTTGCCGAAGGCAAGGTAGAGCTGAAATTGAATGCCACACTAGATGAAGTTCTCGGTGATGAAAAAGGTGTGACTGGAGTGCGCATCAAGAAACAAGATGGCGGCACGGAAGATATCGCCGTTACTGGTGCATTTATCGCGATTGGTCACAAACCCAATACCGAGCTCTTTATTGGTCAGCTAGAAATGAATAATGGTTATATCAAAACTCACTCAGGATTGGAGGGTAATGCAACAGCCACCAATATTCCTGGTGTGTTTGCTGCTGGTGATGTTCAAGACCACATCTACCGTCAAGCGATTACTAGTGCTGGTACCGGTTGTATGGCTGCATTAGATGCGCAACGTTACTTAGAAACTTTAGATTAAGTCTTCCGAAAGTTTCTCGAATAAAAAAGCCTAGCAATGCTAGGCTTTTTTATTTGTTGCAGTTTTGTTACTAATGCATATTACTTACTAAGTATTACTTAGCGTGAGATCACTGGCAAAAGTGGCACGATGAGCAATGCCACAATGTTGATGATCTTGATCAGTGGGTTGACTGCAGGACCTGCAGTGTCTTTGTAGGGGTCACCTACAGTGTCACCAGTCACAGCAGCTTTGTGCGCCTCAGAACCTTTGCCACCGAAGTTACCTTCCTCGATATATTTCTTGGCATTGTCCCAAGCGCCGCCACCAGTACACATCGAGATTGCAACGAACAAACCTGTCACGATTGTGCCCATGAGCAAACCCCCCAATGCAGCAGGTCCTAGCAAGAGACCAACTACGATTGGAGCAACCACTGGCAACAATGAAGGAACGATCATCTCTTTAATCGCCGCGGACGTGAGCATGTCTACCGCTTTACCGTACTCAGGCTTCGCGGTGCCCTCCATAATTCCTGGAATATCGCGGAATTGACGACGCACTTCCTCAACAACTGCACCAGCACAACGGCCTACTGCTTCCATCGCCATCGCCCCAAACAAGTAAGGAATCATGCCCCCAATAAAGAGACCAATGATCACCATGTGGTTTGACAGATCAAAGGAGACTTGCTGGCCGATACCTTCTAAAGCATGGGTGTAATCGGCAAAGAGGACTAATGAAGCCAAACCAGCAGAACCGATGGCGTAACCCTTAGTAACTGCTTTAGTTGTGTTACCCACTGCATCCAATGGATCAGTAATATCACGCACTGCTTGTGGCAAACCTGCCATCTCCGCAATACCACCTGCGTTATCGGTAATTGGTCCGTAAGCGTCTAGTGCCACAACGATACCAGCCATCGACAACATCGAAGTAGCGGCAATCGCAATGCCATATAAACCAGCCAACCAATATGCTGCATAAATCGCTGCGCAAACAAACAAGACTGGATAAGCAGTTGACTTCATTGAGATGCCTAAGCCAGCAATGATGTTTGTGCCATGACCTTTAGTCGATGCTTCAGCAATATGCTGTACTGGCTTGAACTGAGTACCAGTGTAGTACTCGGTAATCCATACCAAAGCAGCAGTAAGCAAGAGGCCAACAATAGTTGCGCCAAATAAACGCCACTGACTACCCGGAATACCCAGCGCATCATCAGGCATGATGAAGTTTGTGACAAAGTAAAAGGCAACCAGTGATAAGCCGCCCGCAATGATCAGACCTTTATACAAAGCAGGCATCACATTCTTCATACCAGGGGTTGCTTTAACAAACGAACAGCCAACGATCGAAGCAATAATCGATACGCCACCTAGCACCAATGGATAGATGATGGCTGCTACGGGAGCACCAGCGACCATCAATGAACCCAGCACCATGGTTGCAATCAATGTCACAGCATACGTTTCAAACAAGTCAGCTGCCATACCAGCGCAGTCGCCAACGTTATCACCGACGTTATCGGCAATCACTGCTGGATTGCGTGGATCATCTTCCGGAATGCCTGCTTCCACTTTACCTACTAAGTCAGCACCAACGTCTGCACCTTTAGTAAAGATACCGCCACCTAAACGTGCAAAGATCGAAATCAATGAAGAGCCAAATGCCAAGCCAATGAGGGGATGCAATACTGCGGAGAGGTCTTGTCCTGCGCCAATGGAAACGAGGAACATAAAGAACAGACCAACACCCAAGAGTCCAAGACCCACTACCAACATACCGGTAATCGCGCCACCCTTAAAGGCCACGTTGAGAGCTTCATTCATACCCTTGGTTGCAGCCTCAGCGGTGCGCACGTTTGCACGGACTGACACATTCATACCAATGAAACCACATGCACCTGAGAGAACCGCGCCCACGACAAAACCAATCGCTGTCGCAAAATCCAAAAAGAGCGCCATCAGAATGGTGAGAATCACTCCAACGATCGCAATCGTTTTATATTGGCGTGATAAGTAGGCCGCCGCACCCTGCTGGATCGCCTCCGCAATCTCTTGCATTTTGGCGTTGCCCGTACTTTGCTTCAAAATCCAGCTGCGCATCACAAAACCGTAAATCACGGCTATGACTCCGCATACCAAGGCAAAATACAAGCCTAAAGTGACATTACTCATGCTTGAACTCCCTAAATTTAATCTTTATTGTTTTTTGCTACTTGCGCTTAGGTCGACCCGGTTTCTGAAAGCTTTAAACTATGTCTTTAAGCCGTAACAGTATGTAACAGAATCACCCCTGCGCCCCCTCCACAGGATCAGGGTATTTACTAATCATTATTCGGAGTATTTATGAGTCTCGACAACGTCAAGCCAGGTAAAAAGATCCCTGAAAGCTTCAACGTCATTATTGAAATCCCCATGAATGCGGATCCAATCAAATATGAAGTTGACAAGGAAAGTGGCGCCATTTTCGTTGACCGTTTTATGGGTACTGCCATGCACTATCCCTGCAATTATGGCTACATCAATAAAACCATTGCTGGCGATGGTGACCCTGTTGACGTTCTCGTGATTACTCCATTTCCACTGATTCCGGGTGTCGTGGTTGCTTGCCGCGCACTTGGTGTTTTGCAAATGGAAGATGAAGGTGGACAAGACGCTAAATTGTTGGCCGTCCCAGAAGATAAGATTTTGCCAATCTACACACACTGGCAAAAACCAGAAGATATCAACCCATTGCGCTTAAACCAAATTCAGCACTTCTTCGAGCACTATAAAGATCTCGAGCCAGGTAAGTGGGTGAAAGTAAAGGGCTGGGGTGGCGTTGCTGATGCTCATACAGAGATTCTTGAGGGCATCGATCGTTACAACAAAGAGCACGCTTAACTTAGTGTTGATTCAATTGATAGTAAAGGCTTTGTGATTCGGAGTGAGCGCACAGAAAATTGCCTTAGCCCAAATGAACCCGCTGCTGGGTGATCTGGCTGGTAACGCGCAACTGATTCACAAAGCAGCTCAAGAGGCCTTTTCTCAAGGCGCCAAGCTTGTTGTTACCCCTGAGCTTTCTCTGACCGGCTACCCCCCAGAAGATTTATTGCTCCGGCCTGCCTTCATTGAGGCTGCGCAAAAGCAGCTCGATGCTTTGGTACAAGATCTATCCCAATATCCAGATCTGACGGTCGTAGTAGGTCACCCAAAATTAACGTCAGCAGGTCTACAAAACTATGCTTCCGTTTTACGGAACGGCAAGGTCATTGCAGGCTATGCCAAACAAGAGCTACCTAATCATGAAGTCTTTGATGAGGTGCGTTACTTTGTGCCCGGTAAGCAAGCTTGTGTATTTGACTGCGCAGGCATTCAGTATGGTCTGATTCTCTGTGAAGATGCATGGCATCCAGGACCAGCGAAACAAGCCCATGCGGCTGGCGCACACGTTTTACTCGTTCCGAATGCATCGCCCTATCACCTGAAAAAAGAGGCGCTGCGTATCGATGTATTACGTGCTCACATTGAGCAAACCAAAATGCCTTTAGTCTATGTCAACGCCGTTGGTGGTCAAGATGAATTGGTGTTTGACGGCGGGTCTTTTGCATTAAATAGCCATGGCGAAGTGGTCATGTCTATGCCCCAGTTTGAAACTGGACTAGGTGTTGTAAATGTCAGTTCCGGAGGTGAGCTCGAAAAAGGCTCAATCTCCCCACCCCAAAGTGTTGAGGCTCAGGCTTATCAAGCCTTAGTACTGGGTGTGCGCGACTATGTGAACAAGAACCGCTTTCCTGGTGTGATTATTGGCTTATCAGGCGGTGTAGATTCCGCTCTTGTATTGGCGATTGCGGTTGACGCCCTTGGTGCAGATAAAGTGCGCGCTGTGATGATGGCATCGCGCTATACCGCCGATATCTCTTGGATTGATGCCCGTGAATTAGCCGAGAATCTGAATGTTCAATACGATGAGATTCCAATTAGTGGTCCCGTTGACGCTCTCGAGCAAGCCTTAGCTGAGCAGTTCAAAGACATGCAGGTTGATGCCACAGAAGAAAACATTCAAGCGCGTGTGCGTGGCACGATGTTGATGGCACTCTCGAATAAAACGGGGCGACTCGTTCTGACTACCGGTAACAAGAGTGAAATGGCAGTGGGTTATTGCACTTTGTATGGCGACATGGCTGGTGGCTTTGCAGTGATTAAAGATATTGCCAAAACTCTGGTCTATCGTTTATGCACTTATCGCAATAGCATTGCTCCCGTCATTCCGGAGCGCATTTTGACGCGCGCTCCTTCTGCTGAATTGCGCCCAGATCAAAAAGACCAAGACAGCCTGCCAACCTACGAGGTTTTAGATGGCATCGTTGAGCGGTATATGGAGCAAAACCAATCCATTGAGCAAATCATTGCTGCCGGCTTTGATCCAGAGAGCGTTGAAAAAGTAACGCGCCTGATCAAATTAAACGAGTACAAGCGCCGCCAGGCTCCTCCAGGGGTGCGCGTGACAACGCGCGCCTTTGGCCGCGATTGGCGCTATCCGATTACTTCTCAATTTAGAGCCTAGTCTGTCAGGAAAGTCCGAATTTGGCACTTTTTTCCAGTTCTAGGTATGATTACTGCATTAGGGGGAATACATGAAACTCATTACATCAATCATCAAACCGTTCAAACTCGATGAAGTTCGTGAAGCATTGGCCGAAGTAGGAGTTACTGGCCTAACTGTGACTGAAGTCAAGGGCTTTGGCCGTCAAAAGGGTCATACCGAACTCTACCGTGGCGCTGAGTATGTGGTCGACTTTTTGCCTAAAGTAAAGGTTGAGGCTGTGGTTGCCAGTGATCGCGTTGAGGTAGCACTTGAGGCAATCACCAAAGCTGCGCGCACAGGGAAAATTGGTGACGGGAAAATTTTCGTTACCGCGGTTGAGCAAGTGATTCGTATTCGTACAGGTGAAACAAACGAATCAGCAGTTTAATCAAGACTGTCGATTGACAGCCTCAGCTTAACCACTCAACAACGTTAACGTAACTGAGAATCTAAGGGAGCGGAAGGCTGAATGATTTCAGCCTGCTCCAAAATAATAGTCTTAGCAGTGGGATTGGAAAGACGAACTTTCATTCCTTGGTAATACATATCTACTTGAGCTAAGCCAGAAGTTAAAACCTTTAAAGGTGGTTTTCCCAAAATACTAGCTCCCACTCCAGGCTCTAGAGTTTTGTTTTGCGTCTTGCCACTAGCGTCAACAACACAGACTGTTTGCGCAGTTTTAGATTGAAAAAATACAACATCCCCAGACTTTTTGGGCGCATCCGTTTTGTAGCTCACTACTGACGAATCTGCAGGCGGGCACTCCAAGGAAATTGCTGGAGCGGCCGCTGGTGCAGGAGGAGCAACAGCAAGCACAGTCGCAACAGGCTTTTCCTCTGGCTTGGCTTCAGCTACCGGCTCTGCAGGTGGATTTGCTGGAGCAACTTCTTCCAAAATCACAATCTCTTGCTTAACTGGCTCTGGGAAAAATAGTGGGCGTAGATTTACAACTGCAAAGATTAAAGTTACCGCGATGCCTAGAAGAATCAATAATTTTTTCTGAGGATTTTTTTCTTGGCCTGATGAATTCGATGAAATAGTGACGAGTTCTTTTATTTTCTCTAGCGGCTTAGCTGTTTCAGGCTTTACAGGTGATACTTTTTTTTCTACCGGTGGAGTGATTACAGCAGGAATTTCTTTCTTTTCTTCTGCTACCTTTTCAACTTCAGCTTTCTTCGCCATCGGCGCCTCACCAAAGTCAAAAGCATCTTCTAAATTGAGTTTTAATAATGCGGCAACTTTTTTTGCTGCAGTGACCTTAATTTGAAGACCATAGAAAGAACTGGATTCGCCATTTTCAATTTGCTCAATTTGGCGAACAGAAAGACAGGCCATAACCGATAAATCCTTAGCGCTTAAACCAAGACTCTCCCTGGCCTTAGAAAAAGCCTCTTTTCGTATCTCCGGAAGTTTTGCAGGATTGTCCATGGCGTAACTGTCTCACTATTTTTATCGTAGTAATTCTAATGCATTGATAAATATAATACTTTATTGAACATTGGCCTTACGCAGAAATATCAGCACGACATTTTTCAGCCCCTGAAAATCCGAAGGAAGCGGCTTTTCTAGTCAAACATACCTGAGAGAACGAGGCTCGTTTTTTAGTATTGCAGTGCAACATTAAGATGGGTATGTATTGCCCCTTCGTTCAGCGCACCCTTTAGCCCATCTCACGGCACAATAGAGCCTTTCAAAACAAACCTTTTCTGGAGTAATAAGCATGAAACGCCTTAACGAACGCTCACGTATGGTCACCGAGGGAGTCGCTCGCGCACCTAATCGCTCGATGTATTACGCCATGGGTTATCAAGAAAAGGATTTCTCCAAGCCAATGGTTGGCGTTGCGAACGGCCACTCAACGATTACTCCTTGTAATAGTGGTCTGCAAAAATTAACCGATGCGGCTGTAACTGCACTTGAAGAAGCAGGCGCAAAAGCACAAACGTTCGGTACGCCCACGGTTTCTGATGGGATTGGCATGGGCACTGAAGGCATGAAATACTCGCTTGTGTCTCGCGAAGTCATTGCTGACAGCATTGAAACTTGCGTCAATGGTTTATGGCAAGACGGTGTAGTAGTGATCGGAGGTTGCGATAAGAATATGCCCGGCGGCATGATGGCTATTGCCCGCACCAATGTTCCTGCCATTTATGTTTACGGTGGGACGATTAAGCCAGGTCACTACAAAGGCAAAGACCTCAATATCGTTTCTGCATTTGAAGCTGTTGGTGAATTTACTTCCGGCCGCATGAACGAAGAAGATCTGAAGGGTGTGGAACAACATGCCTGTCCAGGAAGCGGCTCTTGTGGCGGTATGTACACAGCCAATACGATGAGCTCCTCCTTTGAAGCCCTCGGTATGAGTCTGCCCTACTCTTCTACGATGGCCAACGAAGATGCAGAAAAAGTCGCAAGCGCCGCTGAATCTGCCCGCGTTTTAGTAGAAGCTATCAAGAACAATCTACGTCCACGCGACATCATTACCAAGAAATCGATTGAGAACGCAGTCAGCGTCATCATGGCAGTCGGCGGGTCTACCAATGCGGTATTGCATTTCCTCGCCATTACTAGTGCGGCTGAAATCGATTGGACGATTGATGACTTTGAACGTATTCGTAAGCGCGTTCCTGTCATTGTGGATATGAAACCATCCGGCACTTATTTGGCAACCGACTTGCACCAGGCTGGCGGCATTCCACAAGTAATGAAAATTTTGCTTGATGGTGGCTTGCTACATGGCGATTGCATGACCATTACTGGCAAAACGATTGCAGAAGTGTTGAAAGATATCCCTTCGGTGCCGCGTGCTGATCAAAAAGTGATTCGCGCTTTAGACAATCCTTTATACAAACAAGGCCACTTAGCCATTCTGAAGGGCAATATCTCTCCAGAGGGTTGCGTAGCCAAGATTACGGGTCTTAAGAACCCATCGATTACTGGCCCAGCGCGTGTATTTGATTCTGAAGACGATGCTATGGCAGCCATCATGGCGCAAAAGATCAAAGATGGTGACATCGTGATCATTCGCTATGAGGGCCCTAAAGGTGGCCCCGGAATGCGCGAGATGCTTTCCCCGACCTCTGCCTTAGTAGGTCAAGGCTTAGGTGAGTCTGTAGGCCTTATTACTGATGGTCGATTCTCTGGTGGAACTTGGGGCATGGTCGTTGGTCACGTAGCTCCAGAAGCTTATGTGGGGGGCGTCATTGCCCTCATCCATGAAGGTGACTCTGTAACCATCGACGCTCACAAGCTCCTCATTCAACTCAATGTGAGTGATGAAGAGATTGCTAAACGCCGCGCAGCTTGGAAACAACCTAAGCCACGCTATACCCGCGGCCTCTTGGCAAAGTATGCAAGCCTTGCTAGCAGTGCTAGCAAAGGTGCGGTGACAGATTTGGATTTAGATCTTACTTAAGCAAACTGAATCAGCAGTCTAGTAAAAAAGCCCCTGATTTGATTCAGGGGCTTTTTAATTTCTACTGCTCAGCCACTATCAATGCTTCATTGGAGCTGTAGCATTGACTGGTAGCTTCACTTCGACTTCACCTGCTTTGGCAAACTTCAGTTTGACTGGAACAGTTTCACCCACAGTCAAAGGTGCTTTAATATTCATGAACATTAAATGCAGACCACCGGGTTTTAGCTCAACAGCGCCATTAGCGGGTAAAGCGATATCTTTTACTTGACGCATCCTCATCACATTGCCATCCATGGCCATCTCATGTAACTGCACTTCACCTGCAGCCGGTGAGCTAGCCGATATCAATTGATCAGCAGCCCCTTTATTTTCAATCTTCAGAAAGCCGCCAGCAACTTGTTGCCCAGGGGCAGTAGCGCGGGTATAGCCATTCTCAATCTTAATAGAGCCCACTGAAGCGTTTTGCGCGATAGCAGCACCGCTTAAAGCAATTCCCATTGCCGCACACATGGTTACGAGTAATTTTGATTTCATATTGACATCCCTCTTCTTTAAAACAGTTTTAAATTTATTCTAACGATTACCTAAATGCGCTTTCAACTCCTGCTCAAAGACCTCAAACTGGTCTTGACGGACAAATAGTCCAATGGGCAGAGAATGATCTGAGCTTTTTAATGCCAAACGCCTGCCCTTAAAGCCCTCGCGTTCTAACCGAGTCCACAAGGTATTAAATACATGGGTTTTTAATTTGCCACCCCAACTTTGCTCAACAACCAAGACTTTGTCGTCAATAGAAATTTTTTCATAATCTAGCGCATGACGGGTGTAGATATAAAGAGCAAATGTTAAAGCCAAGATATCTAGGGAGGTAAAAATGATTACCATCCAAATACCAAGAGCCAAAAAGAATCCTGCAATTAAGAAAGAAAAAGCGCAGATAGACGCATAGAACCACCCCACTTGTTTGGGTGTCAATGAGCAATTTCGTTTCATTAACCAGGTACGCATATTTGCTGAAGCCTAATTTCTATCGGTTAATTGATTGTTCTAGTCGCCAGTAACCAGCTTGGACTGTAGTTGCTGAAAATTAATCAAACCTGTTTTACGGGAAGCCTTTCCGTTTTTATCTATCAAGATTGTTGTTGGCGTCTCGCCATGCCACTTAGGATCGATCTCATAACGCAAGCGCTCATCAAAAGGCGCAGCGACATAATAATTATTCGCCTTATCCAAGCCCGCTTTGCTCAGCATTTTTTTCATTGCGTCGTGTGAAACATCATCAACCTGAATAAAAACTATTTTTGCATTCGGATGACTCTTCACGAACAGCCCCCACTGCGGCATCTCCTTGACACATGACGGGCAGGTAACCCCCCAAAAATGAATGGCGATGGGTGCGCCATTAGCACTCTTCACTAAATTAGACCATTCACCACTTTGATAAGGCTTCAGGGTTGCCTTATCAGCAAAGGCAAGGTTTATCGACCCAATAGTAATGATTAAGGCGAATAAATATCTTCTCATTGTTTTTGTCCAAGCTGAATCAATTGATACCCGTCGACTCTTGTCAGCCAAGATAAAAATACCGTATCTCCTTGATTGATCAATAAGGGGTGGTCGCTATACCCATTTGTTTTAGAAATCATCTGTGGAGTACTCCACGTTTTACCATCATCAGTAGATTGTTTCATGTAAACCAAAGCGTGAGTTCCATCAAATTCTTTCCATGCTAACCATACCTGTTGTCCCAAGGCTAAGAGATAAGGCCTAGAAACGTTCGCTCCTTCTGCTCCAATTCTGACGGGCGCAGAATAACTCAATCCTTGATTGCTAGAGTTGGCATAAAAAACACCAGAGCGCTTATTTCCCTGGGTATACCAAGCGACATGAAATTTTCCAGATCCAGAAACTGCAATTGATGGACCGTGATGCGGACAAGCATCGGTCTTCCAATCATCATCTGCGACTCGACGAATTGGCTCAGCACCTTTGGTAGCAATAACTTGGCTTGCTTGATCCCGAATACCCCCTGGGAATATAGCTCGATACACAATCACGGGTTGGTTTTGTGGATCTAGACCGCTACCAATGCGACAACATTCACAACTACTCTCATTTGCAAATTGCTCAGCTTTAAATGTTTTTCCGCCATCACTTGAAAATGAATAAGCAATTGAACCGCCTAAACGTTTAGAACCACCCTGCTTGGCAGATACTACTAGGCGCTTATCTATCCAAGAAATAAAAATAGAGTCGTCCGGCCTGATCAATACCGATGGGAAACGTTGACTAGAACTATCCTGAACCAAGGATACCGGGACAGTAAAAGATTTACCGCCATCAGTAGATCTAGCCGTATTAATCTGCGCATTCCAATGGGAGTCTTTAAAAAAGGCGTAAGCCAAAAAGACGTTGCCCTGTTTATCAGCCACTATTTGGGGGCGGGCATCGCTACCAGTATCTAATGACTTACCATGCTCTGCAATTTTGACAGTCGCTATCCATGTTTTTCCGAGATCAGATGACTGCCCTACTGATACAACTCCATTTGTAGTCCACGCTAGGAGTAATTTGCCATCAAGAGCAAAAAATGGAGTGGCTGCATTGGCGCACTCCAAACCCACTCCTTGACAAGTATTGTTTATCTTTGCTGCCACCATAGGAGATGAATGATCCATTTGGGCCTCTGCTCGACCACATACACAAAGCACTCCTATTAAGAAGGCTCTTAATGTAGTTAACCATGCCGAAGGGAAAAAATGGGATTTCATCATTAAAAGATGATACGTGCGCCAACGGTAATTGTCTGAGGCTGACCAGCAATATATTGAGAACCAGAGCCAAAGGTAATGTAATTACGATTCAACAGATTTACCGCACTTAAATAAACTGATGTATTGGGAGTCAACTCATGGTTCACCCTCGCTCCCAATACTGCATACGCCGGAATTGGCAGGGTATGGGCTGTGTCATACCAAGAATTTCCAATATAGCGCACTGAAGTCGTCAAGCTTGTTTTTGAAATGGAATAGTAAGTGATATTTGCACTTGCCATATTTCTAGGCGTGCCGGCGATCTGTACGCCCGTAGGATTTAAGGCTGTATCAATTGCCCCATAAGTAGAAGTTAACACTGCCTTAGTTAAGGTATAGCTAAGATCGGTAGCCCATTTTGAGCTGACATCCCAATGTGCCTGCATCTCCAATCCAGTACTACGAAGTGATTGATCATTGCTATACGATTTAGCGCCACTACTACATACTGGAGAACAGGTACTAGCAATTTGACTACTTGAAAGGGTATAAGTAGCAATTG
The DNA here is from genome assembly GCF_035012965.1 of Polynucleobacter sp. AP-Sanab-80-C2. Lineage (NCBI taxonomy): Bacteria > Pseudomonadati > Pseudomonadota > Betaproteobacteria > Burkholderiales > Burkholderiaceae > Polynucleobacter > Polynucleobacter sp. AP-Sanab-80-C2. The sequence continues at coordinate 90,668 of NZ_JAYGQS010000002.1, read as the reverse complement.
CGTTAGTAACATTTGCATTAAATCCAGTAACTTGAATAAATCCTGACTTCCATCGATAGTCAGATCCAATCTCATATCCAGTCATATTTTCTGGAGTTAAGAACGGATTATTACCAACATAGCTCGAGCCCGATCCATAACTGCGGATAGAGTTATTGAGACCAGGAGCATGAAATGCCTGATAAGCTGCAGCCCTAAAGTCCAACTCCTTAGATGCGCGGTATAACAAACCCAGATTTGGGCTTAGTTTTGTTTTGGATTGATTGGGTACAGCCGTGCTGACCTGTGCGCCTCCCACAGCTTGCGTATAGTTCGTTGGGATCTGACTAGTCCAGTTATCTACCCTAGCCGATAAAGTTACCTGCAGAGGAATGGCATTGAGATTTGATTTCACTTGACCTAAAAGACCTGCAAAATTTTGGGTGCCCTGTGCAACAACCTGCGAGGTCAGCGCCCCTAATTTACTGGTTTGGTAATTTGCGGCACCAGGTGAGGCATAGTTATTCTGAAAATTAGATGCCGATAACTGCTTCGCATCCACACTCATAATCACTTGATCAATTGCCTGATCCTGAAGATTTTTTGTATATTGACCCGATCCACCAACTTGATAATAGGGATTATGAAACGTAGCATTAATATAAGGATTGCTTGAGCTCACATTTTGCTGTTGCAATGTGGTGTTCTCATAATAGGCATTTACTTGAACCTGCTCGCTAGAATTTAGTCTTGTGGTGGAGCCTCCAGAAAGCGTCATCTCGTTAGTGGATTTTCTTGCAAAACTATAACCGCCCGTTGGTAGGTTTGACATTGAATGCAGACCAAGATTAAAAAAGCTATCTGTATCTGGACTGAGCTTTGCTGACCCTTGCAATCTGTAATTTGCATTTTCAGCACTTTCATTACCCATGCCCGTCTTTAACGCACTCCGCGAAGAAGGAGAGATAGTTGCAATATTCTGATATCCCTCAGTACTGAAATAATCAGCTGAAGCTCGCAATTTAAATGAGTCACTCATTGCCAACTCTTTTGACACTGCTACAGTTCCAGTGGCATAAGAACCAATACTTCCCGATATCTCCCCCTTATTTTCGCTAATAGGCTTGGTTGTAATATTAATCACGCCACCCATACCCATATTTCCATACAAACTAGAAACGCCGCCACGGATAAATTCAACATCTTGAATGGCTGACATGGGAACTAAATTCCATTGCACAGTTCCATACATAGCATCATTGGCAGGAACGCCGTCAATCAAAACCAATGTTCTAGCATTTCCCAGTCCACGAACGTTAATACTTTGACCAGTAGGATCCTTTTCATAAAAAGGTTGATCATTCAAAAATACGCTTGATTGGTTCTTTAATACTTGGTCAATGGTTTGATCGGGTGAAATCTCTAACTCTTCCTTGGTCAAAACTGTGGTGTTCTGAGTCATATCACGCAGAAGGGTTCCTGATTTTGTTGCAGTAACAACCATATCAGCCAACTTTTGATCATAGTTAGGCGGCGGAGCAAACTGTGCTTGTGACTGGGCACTAATGACGATTGAAGCCAATAACATGACAATGCATGCACTGATTTTCTTTGTGTACAACAAGGTTTACTTCTCCACGCAATATGACGGCAACTTAGTTACAACTGTGTTGCCAACTACATAGCTAGGCTATGCCCTAAAAAGTATTTAGGCTTGTACTGGAGGTGCTGCTGAGGGAGGTGTTACCCAAACCGTGAGTGGCTTGGGTGATTGATAGAAAAGCTGAGGTAGCAACGCAACAGATATTGGTGCTGCAAATGTGAGGCTGGTATTGAAAGCTGGGGTGATGCTGTTCTGAGATACACAATATGGACAGGGCTGCGCTTGATCAGCGACCTCTTGGTCATCTGTCTGCACCTTGATTTCCATCTTGGCGCCACTAGTAGAGCAAATCTCCATCGTAAGACCTTGACCATGCTTTGCCAGCGATACTGCTTGTGAAACGGCTGGGGCAAGTGCACTCATCGCGATTGCGCTTGCAGCAATCCAGTGAATGAGGTGGTTTTTGCGGAAATTCATGATGGTGGAATTTTATCGGATTTATGACTTTTGCATGAAAAAAGGGGCTTACGCCCCTTTTCTACTGGAAATCGCTATTTCTAGCGTATTTCTTCTTAAGCTGCTGCAGCCTTTTTCTTGCCAATCACCTTGCCAATCAATGGCCAGAAGAGAAGCACTAATGCAAGGGATGTAATACCACCCACCAATGCGTTAGAGAAGAAAATATCTAAGCTTCCCTGTGAGAACAACATCGACTGACGGAAGGAGTCTTCTGCACGATCGCCTAATACCAGGGCCAAAACCATTGGCGCCATTGGGTAGTCTAATTTCTTAAAGACATAACCAACCACCCCAAAGCCGAGCATCAACCAAACGTCAAACATTGCATTGTGAACAGTGTAGGCACCTACCGCACAAATCACAATAATGACTGGTGCAATGATGGAGAATGGAATTCTCAAGATAGAGGCAAACAAAGGCACACAAGTTAACACCACAAACAAGCCAGCCAAGTTACCTAAGTACATACTGGCTATCAATCCCCAAACAAAGTCTGGTTTCTCAACGAAGAGTAATGGACCAGGTTGTAGACCCCAGATCAATAGACCACCAAGCAACACTGCTGCGGTTGGTGAACCTGGAATGCCTAAGGACAACATTGGGAGGAGCGCTGCTGTTCCTGCAGCGTGAGCTGCTGTTTCTGGCGCAACAATACCTTCCATCTTGCCAGTACCAAACTTATCACCGTCTTTAGATACGCGCTTGGCTACGCCGTAAGCCATGAAGGATGCAGGAGTAGCGCCGCCTGGAGTAATGCCCATCCAGCAACCAATCAGACAGCTGCGTAATGAAGTAGCCCAGTACTTAGGCAATTGCTTCCATGTTTCGAGCACAACCTTGCCACGAATCTTCGCTGCAGCACCTTGGAATGCCAAGCCCTCTTCCATGGAGAGGAGAATCTCACCAATACCAAACAAACCAATCACCGCGATCAAGAAGTCAAAGCCACGCATCAACTCCGGATTACCGAACGTCAAACGCAATTGACCGGTAACGGTATCCATACCAACAGTTGCCAGGGCGAAGCCGAGCATCATGGCAGAAATAGTCTTAAACGGCGAACCTTTGTTCATGCCTACGAAACTACAGAAGGTGAGCAGATAGACCGAGAAGAATTCTGGCGGACCAAATTGGAGCGCAAACTTCGCTACCAACGGCGCCAAGAAAGTAATCATCACAATTGCAAAGAAAGCGCCTACAAATGAAGATGTGAATGCAGCAGTCAGCGCCTCACCAGCTTTACCATTACGAGCCATTGGATAACCATCAAAGGTTGTCGCAACCGACCATGGTTCGCCAGGAATATTAAATAGAACCGATGTAATTGCACCGCCGAATAATGCGCCCCAATAAATACAGGAAAGCATGATGATTGCAGAGGTTGGCGGCATAGTGAAAGTCAATGGCAACAGAATCGCAATTCCGTTTGCGCCACCCAAACCTGGCAACACACCGATGATCACACCGAGCGTTACGCCAACGAGCATCAACAATAAGTTAAAGGGCGTCATTGCAACGGCAAAGCCGTTGAATAGAGCATTAATTTCTTCCAACTTGGACTCCTTCTTTTCTAATCTTTTTTAATAGTTATTCTTTTTTATTGCACGCCTACGAACTCGAGTGGATTAATCCATGAGCCATGTGGCAATGGAACTTGGAACCAGAATTCAAACATGAGGTAAAGGGCTGCACTTACTCCAATCGATACAGCAACCGCCTTCCAAATTGGGTATTTTCCTAACCACACCATAAAGATTGCAATATAGATAGCGGAAGAAACATAGATGCCAATCAATTGCACACCTAGAACAAAAACAATCGCTGGCAGTAACACCGCCATGACTTGCTTGAACGGCTCTTTTTCAACAAACGTTTCTGTTTTCTTTTTCTTATTCACGATGGCGGCTTGATACAAAGTAACCGTACTAGAAAGCATGATGATCAAGCTGATATAGAAAGGAAAGTAACCAGCCTCCGGGCCATCAGCGCCCCAACTAGCACCCAACTTAAGGCTGCCAATCATCACTGTCAAGCCTACAGCAAGAAACAAGATAGAGGTAATCACATCCATTGCTCTTATGCTAATAACTGAGTCTTGATTTGTATTATTTGTATGTTCGGACATTTTTATATTTTTATTAAGGTTAATTAATGCACTTACTCAAAAAATAGGACCCCCAATGGAGGCCCTATCAGATTTCCACAAATTACTTAGCCAAGAAGCCAGCTTCAGTCATTAATTGCTTATGCAATGCTTCGTTTAATGTCAGCCAGTTTCTAAACTCTTTACCCGTCATAAATGTCTGATTAAATGCCCCATCAGCCATGAACTTTTTCCACTCTGGTGTAGCACGTACCTTTTTAAATAAATCGATATAAAAATCAACCTGCTCTTGAGTGACACCTGGAGCCATGAAAATACCGCGTAACATGGTGTAGTCAGTTGTTACACCTGCCTCTTTACAAGTCGGCACGTCGTACCATGATTGAGTATCGGTAATTTTTTCTTTGTATGGCATGCGGGTGTCATCAAATACGCACAATGCACGTAATTTGTTAGCACGCCACTGCGCTACCGCCTCGATTGGGTTGTTCACGGATGAATCAACGTGGTTACCAACCAGCTGAACAGCAACATCGCCACCCCCTTTGAAAGGAATGTAGGTAAATTTAGCGCCTGTTGCTTTTTCAATGGCTACGGTAATGATTTGATCTTCTTGCTTAGAACCGGTTCCGCCCATTTTGAATTTACCCGGACCAGCAGCTTTAGCAGCGTCAATGTATTCTTTGGCTGTCTTATAAGGCTTTTCTGCGTTGTCCCACAACACAAACTGATCTAACGCCAACATTGCTACCGGAGTAATGTCTTGCCAATTAAATGGAACACCGGTTGCTAATGGCGTTGTAAATAAATTAGAAAGTGTGATCACAATCTTATTGGGATCACCTTTGGCTTCTTTCATTGCCAAGAAACCTTCAGCACCAGCACCAGCACCCTTATTCACAGGGATCACCGCCTGCTTCATTAAATTATTTTTAGTGATGATTCCTTGGATCATGCGAGCCATTTGGTCAGCACCACCACCAGGACCAGCAGGAATAATGAATTCAACTGGCTTGTTTGGCTCCCATGCTGCAAATGCAGGTGAAACACCAACTACACCGAGGGCTAAGGTGGTGGAAATCAATGCTCTCTTAAACTTCATCTTCATAAAGTATGTCTCCAAAAATGTTTACCAATTTAATTTGGCTTATTTACTTATTTAATTTGTGTGTGATTTTTAAACAAGATGTGCATGTTGAACTTGACTACCATCAATAATTTCAAAATCGTTACACATGGGCCACCCTAACATAGTGGAAACCCTGATAAATAAAGCCAAAGGCTAGGCTTAGTGTACTTACACTGCATGTTACTAATGGCATTTAATGCACAAAAAACGTACAAAAAATAAGTCTATTGATTGCAGCGGGAATTGCAATATGGGCTTGGTGAGTCTTATAGGGTTTACCCTAAATAAAATGAGGATTGGTGCCGCTTGCCGGAATCGAACTGGCGACCTTTTCATTACGAATGAACTGCTCTACCAACTGAGCTAAAGCGGCTTACCGAAATAAATTCTAGCGGAAACGGTCTAAAAGCTTTTTGCTGAGCTTGTCTAACTGAGTAGAGTCTTTGATTAAAAACTGCAGGCCATTGGAGTCTGCAATTAACAAAGTATTACCAGCAATTCTGCGAATATCTTCTTCACCCTTCAGGCGAATGCGAGTTGGGCCTCGGTCTGTATCAATATCCCAAATACTGGGCGTAGCAAAAGTAGAGACTTTGGTAATTCTCTCAATCACTGGCATAAATTCGCGCGCAGCCAATTCTTCTTCAATCACAGCAAGCTCATCCCTTGGAATGGCAGCAACATCGGGATACCAAAATACTTCTTTACCAGACTGATCCATGATGCCCACTCCAGCACCTGGAGCCGTAATTGGAAATGCTCTTACAGGATGTACGCCAATATGCGTATTGCCCTTAGCATCTACGAAGATCATGCGACCCAGAGAGTCCCGCTTTAGTTGATGTGCAGATTGATTGGCTTGCGTCATACCGCGCCCCCAATATTTTTCGCGATCTCTTGTAGTTTCTCTTCTCGCTTTTCTTCCTGCTTTTCTCGTTTACCCTCTTCTGAGCTTTCTTCCAAACTCTCTCCAATGGCGCCGCCCTCGACTAACTCTGCAGCATGACGCAACTGAGCTTGATACAAGGTGTAGTAAGCCCCTTGGGCTTCCATTAGATGTTCGTGTGATCCAATCTCCACAATCTCACCCTTATCTAATACCACGAGGCGATCTGCCTTTCTGAGTGTTGATAAGCGATGTGCAATCGCAATGGTTGTGCGACCTTTAACAAGGTTATCTAAAGCACGCTGAATTTCTTTTTCTGTAGTGGTATCAACGGATGAGGTTGCCTCATCCAAAATCAAGATGCTTGGATTAATGAGGAGCGCACGGGCAATCGAGATGCGTTGACGCTCACCACCAGATAAAGATTGACCGCGCTCACCCACTAGTGAGTCATAGCCTAGTGGTAAGCGCAGAATAAATTCATGGGCATGGGCAGCACGTGCTGCTTCAATGATTTCTTCACGAGTAGCATCAGGCTTGCCGTAAGCAATGTTCTCTGCAATCGTGCCAAAGAATAGGAATGGCTCTTGCAATACCAGGCCGATACACTTCCGATAATCGGCAATACCAATACTACGAATATCGCGCCCATCTAAGGATATAGAGCCAGAGCTCACGTCATAGAAACGGCAAATCAAATTGACCAAGGTACTCTTGCCTGAACCGCTATGACCTACTAAACCAATCATCTCACCTGGAGCAATATCTAAATCAATACCTTTAGTTACCGCACGATTGCCATAGCGAAAACCCACGCCGCGCATCGAGATACGCCCACTGACAGGCCCTAGAGGTGCGGGATTAATCGGTTCGGGAACGCTCGAGACATGATCCAAAATATCAAAGATACGCTTGGCACCCGCAGCTGCTTTTTGGGTGTGCGACACAATACGACTCATTGAATCGAGTCGCACATAAAAACGGCCGATGTATGCAAGAAACGCAATCAAGACACCAACGGTGACTTTCTGATGTGCCACTTGCCAGATACCGAAACCCCACACCACTAATAAACCAGTCTCGGTTAAGAGCGTGACGGTTGGCGAGAACAAACCCCAAACACGATTTACACGATCGTTAATTTGAAGATTGTGTTTATTAGAATCTACAAAACGCTTTAACTCGCGATCTTCTTGCGCAAACGCTTTGACTACCCGAATGCCTGGGATCGTATCTGCCAAAATGTTTGTGACTTCAGACCAGATACGATCAATCTTCTCAAAGCCAAAACGCAAACGATCGCGCACAACATGAATCATCCACACAATGAATGGCAATGGCGCTAAGGTCACTAGCGCCAGCAAAGGATCAATCGAGAACAAGATAGCGGCGGTCATCGTAATCATGAGGACATCAGTCGCAAAGTCCAATGCATATAGCGACAAGAAGACGCAGATGCGATCAGTCTCTGCGCCAATACGTGCAATCAAGTCACCAGTGCGCTTACCACCGAAGTACTCAAGCGAGAGTTTGAGTAAGTGCTCGAAAGTCGTATTACGTAAATCTGCGCCAATACGTTCACTTACTAAAGCCAGTAGATAAGTTTTCCACCAACCCAATCCCCAAGCAATGATGGCCGCACCAAATAGCGCAAACAAATACATGCTTGCTAACTGAAAATCAATGGGATTACCACGCTCATAAGGAATCAAGACATGATCCATCAGGGGCATCGTTAAATACGGTGGAATCAGAGTTGCGCCAGTCGATAGCAGTGTCAGCACAAAACCGAGTAACAGTTGATTTTTATAAGGCTTAGCAAAACGCCATAATTTGAACAAGGTCCAAGTTGATGGCGGCTTATCATCTTCAGGATCACAAGTTGGACAACCATCAGAGTTAGCCGGTTTAGGGCTCAAGCAAACAGGACAAACCTGCCTGTCATACTCACTCACATCGTCCCGACCCTGCTCAGCGCCATGGGTCAGTTTTCTGAAGCTGGACTGCAAACGCAAAACCTGAGGATTGACTGCCAAGGTGAAATACCAAATTCTTTGCAGCGCATCCGCTGTTTCGAGCTTTAAATGACCCACACCAGCATGATCGCCATGAACGAGATGCTCTCTTGAGCTAGCGGGCCAAGATTCAAACTTTGCACCATCGGTCCAAAATAAGCCTTCTTCAGTGAGCAAAAGTAGACTTCTTTCAAAGTGCAAGTCAGCACCCAAATCAAGCTCGACCCAAGCCAGTAATGCCTCTAGGCTTTGAATGGGGGATTTGTCACCCTTAAGAACGCTCAGCCAATCACTTGGTAGCACAGGGGCAAAAGGAAGGATTTCTGGCTTCATTAACCCTAAAAGTATAGTGGAGCTAGATTTTTTAGATTTATCGGTCCTGTCAACTTTCGGGGGTAGAAAACCGTTAAATTAGGCAAGTAGTCCTTTTTATGTATTTTTGCTATTTTTGTAGATTTTCAATAAAACTATAAACAGAGAGACAGTGAACAGCGCCACCTGCTAAATCCAGGCGCCAACCCCTTTGCAACACCATACATGCCCCAATTACTAGATAAATCCATCGAGATCCTGAGTGTTAAGCATCTCCGTGGCCCCAATATGTGGACTTACCATCCCGTGATTGAGGTTTGGATTGATATCGGGGATCTTGAAGACTATCCCTCTAATCTGATTCCCGGCTTTTATGACCGCCTGGTTAAAGCGCTGCCTAGCTTAGTTGAACATCGCTGCAGCTACGGAGAAACCGGTGGCTTTCTCAAGCGCGTCGAAGAAGGCACTTGGCCTGCTCACATCATGGAGCACCTGACGCTCGAGTTGCAAAACCTAGCAGGTATTCCAGGTGGCTTTGGTAAAGCGCGTGACGGTGATCGCCGTGGTGTCTACAAAGTGATGGTAAGCGCGATCAATGAGGAAGTCACCCTCACCGCCCTCAAGTACGCACGCGACCTCTTTCTTGCTCTTGCGCAAGACAATAAAGATTGTGTTGCTGAAGTTCAAAATATTATTGAGAGTCTGCGTGACATTGGTGATGATTTATTACTAGGACCTAGCACTGCTTGCATCGTTAATGCAGCTGAGGAGCGTGGCATTCCTTCTATCCGCTTATCGGCAGGCAATTTAGTTCAATTGGGTTACGGCGCAAAACAGCGGCGCATCTGGACTGCTGAAACAGATCAAACTAGCGCAATCGCTGAAACAATTTCCCGTGATAAAGATTTAACGAAGAGTTTGCTACGCAGCGCTGGCGTACCAACCCCAGAAGGCCGAACTGTTACTAGTCCTGATGATGCCTGGGAGGCCGCACAGGATATTGGCTTGCCAGTGGTTGTCAAACCCATCGACGGTAATCATGGTCGAGGTGTGTTTATTAATCTGTATACCCAACAAGAAATTGAAGCTGCTTACGCAGTAGCCATTGATGAGGGTAGCGAAGTATTGGTGGAGCGTCATATTGTTGGCGATGAACATCGCTTACTCGTAGTTGGTAACAAAGTTGTCGCTGCGGCAAAAGGGGAAACTGTATGGGTCACTGGCGATGGCAAACATACTGTTCAAGAACTGATTCAGATTCAGATTAATTCTGATCCCCGTCGCGGCACCGCAGAAGAACATCCACTCAATCCAGTACGTATTGATTCTGCAGTAGAACTCGAACTTGCTCGCCAACAATTAACTGGCACTAGCATTCCAGCAACAGACCAAAAGGTATTGATTCAGAGTAACGGCAATGTAGCATTTGATGTCACCGATTTAGTTCATCCTGATGTTGCTAGTCAAGTAGCCCTAGCAGCACGTGTGGTTGGTTTAGAAATTGCAGGCGTTGATTTGGTAGCCCAAGACATTAGCCACCCACTTGCTGAGCAAAACGCTGCCATCGTAGAAGTCAATGCTGGCCCAGGTCTTCTAATGCATCTCAAGCCCGCTAGTGGCAAACCTCAACCCGTTGGTAAAGAGATTGCAAACCACCTATTTCCTCAGGGCACAGATTTCCGCATTCCACTAGTAGGCATTTGTGGCGAGAGCGGCAAAACACCCGTTGCTGAAATGATTGCTCATTTCCTACGCCTCACAAACGTCTATGTTGGTTTGTCTTGCAGTAAAGGTTTATTTTTTGGCAGTCGCTCGATTCCAAATACCAATGCATCCAATTGGGAAAACGCACGTCGCACCCTCCTGAATCGTGCCGTAGAAGCGGCGGTGATTGAAAATAACCACCTATCTATGCTGATCGAAGGATTGGCCTATGATCGCTGCCAAGTTGGTGTCGTACTCAATGTTGATCCTAAAGCCAACTTCCCACAGTACGCTATCTATGATGAAGATCAGGTCTTTAGTATTGTGCGCACTCAAATTGATGTAGTTCTACCAACCGGTGTGGGGGTTCTAAACGCCGATGATCCAATGTGTCTGCAGATGGCTGAGCTATGTGATGGTGAGGTGATTTTCTTTAGCGAGCATTCAGATTCAGAAGTGATTAAAAATCATCTGCTCAATGGTGGTCGCGTCGTACTAGTTGGCAAACAACAAATTACCTTGAAGTCTGGAAAGCTGGATCAAAAATCAATCCCCGTGCCGCGCCACTCTGAATCTAATAGCGCCATGCCATGGAAGACTATGAATCTCGGCGCTGCGATTGCTGCTGCTTGGGCATTAGACATTCCGTTTAACGTGATTGAAGCTGGTGCAGAAACTTATGTACCAGATGCTACAACTGCAATAGGGGCTTAATTGGAAATCACCCGTATTCGTATGCTACGTGGCCCCAATTTATGGAGCCGCCACACTGCCCTAGAAGCCATCGTTACTTGCGATCCTTCTGAGCGCTCGATTGATGCTATTCCCCAATTTGAAACGAAGATTCGCGAACGCTTTCCACAACTGGGAAGCATGCGTCGTGGTGGTTTAACTGAGCCCCTCTCATTAGCGCATGCACTAGAACATGCTGCCCTGGGATTACAAGCTCAAGCAGGTTGTCCTGTGACTTTCAGTCGTACAGTTCAAACAATAGATGACGGCGTATATCAAGTAGTCGTTGAATACATCGAAGAAGTTGTTGGCCGTATGGCCTTTGACTTTGGTTTTGCATTGATTCAAGCAACCCTAAACGATGCTCCTTTTGATTTAGCTGCAGCACTCTCAGAGTTAGAAGCTTTGTACGAAGATGTGCGCCTTGGACCAAGCACTGGCTCAATCGTTGATGCAGCACTTCAGCGTAACATTCCCTTCCGCCGTATGACCGAAGGCAGCATGGTGCAATTTGGCTGGGGCAGCAAACAAAAACGAATTCAGGCAGCAGAGACCAGCGACACCAGTGCTATTGCTGAAGCCATTGCACAAGATAAGGAGCTTACCAAAAATCTCTTGGCTGCGGCTGGAGTATCTGTGCCGATTGGTGAAGTTGTGACTAATGTAGATGATGCATGGCGTGCTGCTCAAAAGATTGGTGGCCCGATTGTGCTCAAACCAAAAGATGGCAATCAAGGAAAAGGCGTAGTTGCCAATATCCAAACCGAAGAAGAAGTCCGTGCAGGCTTTGAAGTCACCCAAGGCTTTGGACGCGAGACGATCGTAGAGCGATATCTTCCTGGTGCTGACTATCGCTTACTCGTCGTTGGTAATCGTTTGTCTGCTGCAGCCCGTCGTGAGCCTGCTCAAGTAGTTGGCGATGGCAAACACACTGTTGCAGAACTGGTTGAAAAAGAAAATCAAAATCCATTGCGGGGCGATGGACATGCAACAGCATTAACCAAGATTCGCTTTGACGATATTGCATTAGCTCATCTAGCAAGCTCTGGACTCACACCACAATACGTTCCTAAAACTGGTGAGCGCGTGTTATTACGCAATAATGCCAACCTCAGTACCGGCGGTACTGCTACCGATGTTACCGATGATGTTCACCCTGACGTCGCTGCTAGTGCTATAGCGGCCGCCCAGATGATTGGTTTAGATATCGCCGGCGTAGATATCCTTTGCGAATCCATTTATAAACCTTTAGAACAACAAGGTGGCGGCATTGTTGAAGTCAATGCTGCCCCAGGATTGCGCATGCATTTAAAGCCCTCCTACGGCAAAGGCCGCCCTGTAGGAGAAGACATTATTAATACGATGTTCCCGCCAGGCGAAGATGGCCGCATTCCAGTAGTTGCTGTGACGGGAACTAACGGCAAAACAACCACAGTCCGTTTAATATCCCACCTCCTCACCGAAACTGGTCTGAGGGTCGGCATGACTGGCACTGATGGCGTATATATCAATCATCGCCTGATTGATACCGGTGATTGCAGTGGCCCTAAAAGTGCGCGCAACGTATTAATGCATCCCGATGTCGATGCTGCTGTTCTAGAAACTGCTCGCGGCGGTTTATTGCGTGAGGGCTTGGGCTTTGATCGTTGTGAAGTTGCCGTAGTAACCAATATTGGTGAAGGCGACCACTTAGGATTGAACTATATCTCTAGCGTAGAAGATTTAGCGATCCTAAAACGGGTGATTGTGCAAAACGTAGCACCAACTGGTGCGGCTGTTCTCAATGGAGCAGATCCTATGGTTGCCAAGATGGGTGATAAGTGCTCTGGGCGGGTCATCTTCTTTGCCCAAAATCAACATCACCCCGTCATCACTGCGCATCGCGCCAAGAATAAGAAAGTCATCTTCTTTGATGGCACTTACATTGTTGCCTCTAAAGGATCGCGCGTAATGTATCGCTTCCCTGTAAGCGAAATCCCCCTCACCCAAAATGGCGTACTTGGTTTTCAGATTGAAAATGCTATGGCAGCCATTGGTGCTGCTTGGGCCTTAGGCCTTGATGCTGAGAAGATTGCGCGTGGCTTAAATAGCTTTGAGAGTACTGCCAACGCTGTACCAGGGCGCTTTAATCAATTCAAACACAAGGGAGCTACGGTAATTGCTGACTATGGTCATAACCCTGATGCGATGCGTGCTTTAGCAAGTGCTGTTGAATCTATGAAGCCCAAGAAAAGTCATGTGGTTATTAGTGGTGCCGGAGATCGTCGCGATGAAGACATTCGGGATCTCACGCGCATCTTGGGCAACGCTTTTGATAACGTCATCCTCTATCAAGATGCTTGCCAACGTGGTCGTGAAGATGGCGAAGTCTTAAAGCTTTTGCAAGAGGGCTTAGTTGGCACTACGAAAGCCAAACAAGTGAAAGAGATCCATGGAGAATTCAAAGCAATTGATACTGCCTTGAATGAAGTTGCTGAAGGCGATGTTTGCTTGATTCTGATTGACCAAGTAGAAGAGTCTTTAGCCTACTTAAAGGAAAAGGTAAAGCCATAATCAATGAAGTAAAAATGCTAAACCCTATTTAAAAGGCCCAGTCTTATGATTGGGCCTTTTGCATTCTCAATCCTACTGAAAAATAGGCTTGCTAAAAAGATTGAATCTCATTAAAGTATATATCACTGATACATATCAAAAGAGGGGAAATCATGGACATAGCCCAAATCTTCAAAACCGGTCGTAGCCAAGCGGTGCGACTTCCCAAGGAATATCGTTTTACAGATTCCGAAGTCACTGTGCAGCACTTTGCTGGCGGCGTCCTCCTCTTGCCAAAAAATGGTTTATTTACAGCAATTTGCGCGTCTTTAGACAGTTTTGAGCCAGGACTGCAATTAACTCGTGATCAACCAGAGCAACAAGATCGGGTGGAGATTGCCCCTTGATTTTGCTAGACACCAATATTTGTATCTACATCATCAATCAAAAACCACCTAGCGTTCTAGAGCGTTTCAAATCATTTCAGTCTGGCGAGATTGGTGTATCTACCATTGTTGCTGCGGAGCTCGCTTATGGCGTAGAAAAAACAAATTCAATCAGAAATAAACAGGCACTCAATTTATTTCTAGCGCCAATGACTATTGTTCCTTTTGATAGCAACTGCATTTGGGCCTATGCTACATTGCGCGCTCAGTTAGAGAAACAAGGACAACCCATTGGTTCGCTAGATACGATGATTGCAGCACAAGCGCTAGCATTAGACTTACCGCTAGTCACTAATAATCTCAAAGAGTTTTCAAGAGTTTCTGGCTTAAAGCTAGAAAACTGGGTTTGATTTTTTAATTCACTTTAAGCATGGTAATGCTGTAAGCGATCAATCTCTTCTTTAGATCCCAGCATGACAGAGACACGCTCATGCAAATCTGTAGGTTGTAAATCCATAATCAGATCTTTACCATTTGTAGACGCACCACCTGCTTGTTCAACCAAAAAGCTCATTGGATTGGCTTCATACATTAAGCGCAATTTCCCGGGTTTATGGGGCTCACGTTGATCCCAGGGGTACATAAAAACACCACCTCGGGATAAAACACGATGCACATCAGCCACCATCGATGCAATCCAGCGCATATTAAAATCTTTTTCACGCGCACCACCTGCACCAGCTAAACACTCTTCTACATAACGGCGCACTGGGTCAGCCCAATGGCGCATATTAGACATATTGATAGCAAATTCTTTAGTAGAGTGCGAAATCGTGACAGCATCTTTAATCAACAAGAACTCACCGGTCACTTTATTTAAGGTAAACATCACTACGCCATCACCCAAAGTTAAAGCCATCGTTGTTTGAGGGCCATACACCACATAACCCGCCGCTACTTGGTGACGACCCGATAATAGAAAGTCAGAAGTTTGTAATGACGCTTGTGGATCTTGCTTTTTGAGTACCGAAAAGATCGTGCCGATAGACACATTCACATCGATATTGGAAGAGCCATCTAATGGATCAAACAATAAAAGATAGTCGCCGGTACCTTGCACTGGTACTGGTAATTCCATTTCTTCAGACGCCAGCCCAGCAAGTGACTTACAAGCTTTAACGCCCTCAATTAATAAATCGTTGGCAATGATGTCTAGCTTTTGCTGAACTTCACCTTGCACATTACCAGTGCCTGCGGATCCTAATAAACCAATTAAAGCTCCTTGAGCGACTTCATGACTTAAGGTAGAACAAGTATTAACAACAGCAACCAGCAAATCTTGTAGTCCAACGGGAATTGCTACGCCCTGAGATTTAGTTGTTGCTAGATATTGCTTGAAATTTGTATGGGTACTGGAAGACAAAGCGATTTCTCCAAGGTGCTATTGAGATTAGGGTCTATTTTGCCCTGTAATGAAAGTTTTACCTAAAAGAAGGTTCTTATTTGCTTTCGATCTAATTTTCCTCTTTTCAAGACTAAAATCATCGTATATGATGACTAAATTGATGTTGTTTTACATCAAATTTGATGAGAATAATCATGAGAACTACAGTAACCATTGATGACGACCTATATCAAAGCGGGCTAGATCTTGCTGATCCTGGCATGGATAAGGCAGACCTTTTCCGTGAAGCCATGAATGTATTTGTACGGGTACAAATCGCTAAACGACTTGCTGCGTTAGGGGGTAAGGCGCCCCAAATGAAAAACATTCCTCGGCGCAAATCCAATGGTGCTCAATAAACATGACGATGGTTTTAGCGGATACCTCAGTGTGGGTATCTCACTTCAGAAAATTGAATCCATCATTTACGTCTTTGTTAGTAAATGATCGAATTCTATGCCACCCTCTAATTTTGATTGAGCTTTCATGCGGATCTCCTCCGTCGCCACGCTCAAGAACTCTAAATTATTTAAAAAAACTGCAGCAAGCTACTGTAGCCAATACCGAAGAAACATTGCAGTTTATTGAAACGCATAAACTTCATGAATCCGGATGCGGTGCAATTGACATCTCTCTGCTTGCCTCCACTCTTCTATCAGAAAATGCACTCATTTGGACTCTTGATAAACACCTTGAGTCACTAGCGATCCAGCTTGGTATTTCTTATAACCAACAACTTCACTAACGAAGTCATAAGAAATCAGTCCCCCAAAGCCTTACCAATAACCTCGCGCACATCTGGCGAGAGGGTTGGGCATGCAGCCACCCGCTCTAAGGCAGTCTTCATCTTGCCTTGATAAGGCTCTGCAAACAGGCGCCAGCGATCCAATGCTCTAGCGAGGCGCGCAGCAACTTGTGGATTAATGGGATCTAGAGCTAAGACACTTTCAGCCCAAAAAGCGTAACCACTGCCATCAGCTTGATGAAAGCTTGCTAGATTGTTGGCACAAAAAGCATGAATCACACTACGTACACGATTTGGATTGTTCAGCTTGAATGCTGGGTGCTCACGCAAACGTTTGACATCAGTAAGAGTTAGCTCAAGTCCATCAACCGGTGGACGGCTCGATTGCAATGCAAACCACTTATCAATTACCAGAGCATCGTTTACAAAGCGACTAAAGAAATCATGCAAACAATCATTGGCAGGCGTAGCACCATGAATGACTAATGTCGCCAATGCGGCATAGCGATCAGTCATATTGTCAGCAATTTGATATTGATTTGCTGCCATTGGCGCCCAAATCTTTAGATCAGCCTCAAGCAACATAGTGAGAGCGAGATTTTTGAGCGCACGCTTTCCTGAATCAAGAGCATCAGACTTAAATGGTCCAGGCGTTTGGTTCTGCTGATAAAGCGCAGCCCACTCTAGTTGCAACTGCTTAGCAATTTCTCTTCGGAATGCACGACGTGCAGTAAAGATTTTTTGGGGATCTACACTAGCGCACTGCTCATATAAATAAGACTCTGCAGGCAGCGTCAAAGCAAGCTCTTTAAATGCAGGATCTAAATTGGGATCAAGCAATAGATTGCGGTAAGCGTCAATCAGACCAGAATCAGGCAAGCGCTTGTTCAAAATCATTTGCATGGCTAGTTTTTGACCCGCCTCCCAGCGATTAAAAGGATCATCATCGCTAGAGAATAAGGTTAAGAGATCTACCTCGCTTTGCTCAAAATCGATGTTAATTGGCGCAGAGAAATTACGATTAATAGATAGAACGGGACGCTCAGTGAGATTGTCAAAGGTCCACGACTGAGTTGGTTCAGTAAGCTCTAGTAATTGCTCTGTTTGATCATTGGCAGCATTAATCAAGCGGATCTTTAGTGGAATATGAAATGGCTTTTTCTCATTCTGACTAGGGCTTGGAGCACAGCTTTGCGTCAGAGTGAGTTGATACTGATGATTGACCGCATCATAGTGCTCTGCCACTTTCACCCGTGGCGTACCTGCTTGGCTATACCAGTTTCTGAACTGAGTGAGGTCTTTACCGTTAGCATCAGCCATCGCCGCTAAGAAATCATCACAAGTGACCGCCTGTCCATCATGGCGCTTGAAATACAAATCCATACCCTTGCGAAAACCTTCTCTGCCCAGCAAGGTCTGATACATTCGGACAACCTCTGAACCCTTTTCATATACGGTAACGGTATAGAAGTTATTAATCTCCTGATACTCATCAGGGCGAATGGGATGGGCCATCGGACCCGCATCCTCTGGAAATTGCAATTGACGTAGCAATCTCACGTCTTCGATACGCTTAACCGCCCTGCCAGACTCAGTACCCATTTGATCTGCGGAAAACTCTTGATCCCTAAAGACAGTTAGGCCTTCTTTGAGGGAAAGTTGAAACCAATCTTGGCAGGTCACTCGATTACCGGTCCAATTATGAAAATACTCATGGGCTACAACGCTTTCAATATTGGCAAAGTCAGCGTCTGTTGCAGTTTCAGCTTGAGCTAGAACAAACTTGGTATTGAAGATATTCAAGCCCTTGTTCTCCATCGCACCCATATTGAAGTCACCTACTGCAACAATCATGAAACGCTCAAGATCCAACTCCAAACCAAAGCGCATTTCATCCCAATGAATCGAGGCAATCAATGAATCCATAGCATGACGGGTCTTCTTCAGATCATGCGGTTCAACCCAGATCTGTAATAACTTTTTGGCACCACTGCTAGCAGTGATGGTTTCTTCGATGCACTCCAACTTGCCAGCAACTAAGGCAAATAAATAAGAGGGTTTTGGAAATGGATCTTCCCAGCTTGCGCTATGCCAACCGTTGGGTAACTTCTCTTCTTTTAATAAATTGCCATTTGAAAGGAGTACAGGGCATTCAGCTTCACGCGCTCGCAGAGTCACACGATAACGCGCCATCACATCAGGGCGATCTAAGAAATAAGTAATCTTCCGAAAGCCTTCTGCTTCACATTGCGTAAAGAAGTTCCCATTCGAAACATATAGTCCCATGAGGCTGGTGTTCTTATTGGGAACGCACACTGAAATAATTTCAACAATGAATTTATCTTTACCCTCATTTGGCAAAGAATGAATACTCAAAGTTTCTGGGGTGAGTTCAAAATGGCGATGCGCTTCGCCATTAATCCGTAAACTCACAAACTCCAACTCCTGACCAACCAACACTAAAGGTGCGCCAGGTTCAAAACTTTTGCCTGGTAATACTTCGATTTTGCTTTTCACGATCGTGCGGGCGGGATCTAAAGCAATATCCAACTCAACTTGGTCAAAGGTATATACGGGGGGAAGATATTCGAGCCGACGAAAGCTCTGAGGCAGATCAGTTTTCATCTGACTATTTTAAGTCGAGAGATCCCCAAATGTAGAGGATTAGCTTAACTCCATGCCAGAGTGGCCACACCAATAGCAATAAACGTGATTGCTGCAACAGCATGCACCCATTTGATTGGCATACGTTGGGTAAATTTCTGACCAATCCATACCGCTGGGGCATTAGCCAACATCATCCCCAATGTAGTGCCGATCGTTACCGAAACCACATCCTCATATCGAGCACCCAAAGCAATAGTTGCAATTTGCGTCTTATCTCCCATCTCAGCCAAGAAGAATAGGACAACCGTCAGCATCAATACCTGAAGCGCACGATCGGCCACTTTAGAATCTGCCGCATCATCAATATGATCGGGAACCAAAAGCCATAAACCAATCCCTAAAAAACTGGCGCCCAAAATCCAACGCATCACATCTGGAGAAACTAGGGTCATCAGCCAGTGTCCAAGTAAGGCAGCGCAGGCATGGTTTGCAATCGTGGCAATAAAAATACCTGCAATGATGGCTAGTGCTTGCCTAGGGTAGCGAGCAGCAAGCATTAAAGAAAGTAATTGGGTTTTGTCACCCATCTCCGCTAATGCAACTACACCAGCGGAGAGGGTTAAGGCTGAAACGTCCATGGATCTTGTGGCTTTAATGAGTAAGTATCTAGCCAGTGTAAATCCTTCAGGTGACTAGACTACAAAGAGCTCCTCCGCAAGAGCAAAGTCAAGACCCTGAGCCTGTGCGACAGGCTGAGAAGTCAAAACACCTTTATGAACACTCAAGCCATTGCGTAGGTGATGGTCAATCGATAATGCCTTCACCACCCCACGATTAGCTAACGCCTCTACAAAAGGATAGGTTGCATTGGTTAATGCAAAGGTAGATGTCCTTGCGACTGCACCTGGCATATTGGCTACGCAGTAATGCAGTACTCCATCCACCAGGAAGGTCGGATCTGCATGAGTGGTCGGTTTCGATGTTTCAAAGCAACCGCCCTGGTCAATCGCAACATCCACAATCACCGCACCTGCTTTCATTTTCTTGACCATCTCTCGTGTCACCAGTTTAGGTGCAGCAGCACCTGGCAAAAGAACGGCGCCAATCACCACATCAGCCTCACACACTTCTTGTTCAATTAACAAACTATCAGAATAAAAAGTGCGTACGCGATTGCCATAGAACATATCAATCTGACGCAGGCGATCAATATCGCGATCGAAGATGCAGACATCTGCGCCCATACCTACTGCCATTTGTAAAGCATTGCGACCGACTACTCCACCACCCAAAATCACAATCTTAGCCGGCGAGACACCAGGTACACCTGCCATCAATACTCCCAAACCACCATGGGTTTTTTCTAAATGGGAAGCTGCAGCCTGAATCGACATTCGTCCTGCTACTTCACTCATGGGAGCAAGTAAAGGCAAAGCACCATTCATGGCGGTAACCGTCTCATAAGCAATACATGTCGCGCCGGATGCTAATAAGGCTTTGGTTTGGGCTGGATCTGGCGCGAGATGTAAATAGGTAAATAAAATTTGATCCTCACGCAGCATGGCACATTCTTGTGGCTGGGGCTCTTTCACCTTCACAATCATCTCTGCCTTCTGAAATACTTCTGCTGCACTGTTGATCAAAGTAGCACCTGCAATACGATAGGACTCATCACTCAAACCAATTTGCATCCCAGCACCTCTTTGAATCAATACCGAATGCCCTTGCTTACATAAGCCACTGACATTACCTGGTGTGAGGCCCACCCTAAATTCATTATTTTTTACTTCTTGTGGAACGCCAATAATCATTGCTATCTCCTGTTATTTAAATTGACGACTATTTTTTGTTTTACGGTGCAAGCCAACGATGTAAAACATCGCGAGATACACCCCTAATAGACATGGGCCTAATATCAAGGCCATGCGCGCATCTTCATGAAAGCCCATCAGCACTACTACTAAGAAAATAAATGCCAGAGCAAACCATGAGGAATAAGGCCACCAAGGTGCGCGGTAACCCAATTCAGCTACTTGCGCTTTGCTTAAAGAGCGACGGAACTTCATTTGGGTAAACAAGATGGCAATCCATACCATCAAGCCCACAAAGGTGACCGCTGCCATGATGTATTGGAAGGCCTTATCAGGCACAAAGTAGTTCAGCACTACGCCTGACATACAAACCGCCACAGTTACTATCACCGCACGATGCGGCACACCATACTTTGAGAGCTTGGCAAAAGACGCTGGGGCATAGCCGTTTGATGACAAAGCATACAAAAGTCGACCACCGCTGAAGATACCAGCATTGCATGATGAGAGAGCCGCAGTGATCACTACGAAGTTGATCAACCCGGCTGCCTCGCGTAAGCCGATCCGCTCAAACATCACCACAAATGGACTGCCCTGCTGACCTACCTCATTCCATGGAAAGATCGCTAAGATAACCAAGATCGCACCCATATAGAAAATGAGGATGCGCCAAGCTAAAGAGTCAATCGCCATGGGTATCGTTTTCTTCGGATTCTCCGCCTCTCCAGCAGAAAGACCAATCATCTCGATGCCAACGTATGCAAATAAGACCATTTGCAAAGAGAGCAGCATACCGCTAATGCCATTAGGGAAGAAACCACCATGCTGCCAAAGATTACTTAGGCCGATTGGCTGCCAATCATTCGTAAAGCCAAAGAGAATGACTGATCCACCCAATGTGATCATCGCCACAATGGCTACCACCTTAATGAGCGCAAACCAAAACTCAAACTCACCAAATACTTTTACGGCAATGAGATTGATCAGACCCATCATGACGATCGACGATAACGCCCAAACCCATTGAGGTATCTCTGGAAACCAGATCCCCATATAGATCC
Organism: Polynucleobacter sp. AP-Sanab-80-C2; assembly: GCF_035012965.1. NCBI lineage: Bacteria > Pseudomonadati > Pseudomonadota > Betaproteobacteria > Burkholderiales > Burkholderiaceae > Polynucleobacter > Polynucleobacter sp. AP-Sanab-80-C2. The sequence goes on along the minus strand of NZ_JAYGQS010000002.1, from coordinate 69,099 downwards.
CAACTGCTGTGACCTCGGCGATTCCGACCACAATCCAGTAGGTCCAATAACCCCAACCCACCATATACCCCGCTAGTGGTCCAACATAGTTATTGGCGTAAGCAGCAAAAGAGCCTGCCACGGGCTCATGCACCGCCATCTCACCTAGAGTGCGTAATACGATGAATGCCACGATTCCGGCAAGTAGATATCCCAAGAGAATGGACGGTCCAGCGATTTGTATTGCACTCGCAGATCCCAGAAATAATCCAACGCCAATCGTTGAACCTAAGGCCATTAAACGAATGTGCCTTACTTTAAGGTGGCGTTTCAAGCCGGTTTGTTCAGTCTGCAAAAGAGACCTCCTTTCGATTTGTCGTTGGCGGTTTACCAACGAAGCAAAGTCTAGGGAGGACTTGTCATCTGCACTAGGGGATAAAAATAACTAAAGTGACTAAATGATCAAAAGTAAATACTCAGCAAATATAAATTGCTTTTAAATCATGAGGCATCAGGTTCGTTTGCTGGATATGACTGCAACAGAATCAGTAATTTCCTACAGGGAATCCCCTTAAGGATTTATAGGAATTTTTCTGAACTAACTGGTCAATGCCATTATTTTTGATCTTGACCGATCAGATTGAGGATCTCTGCAGCAGCAGCTAAACCGCAAGTGGCCGTAACCATGACAGTTGAGCCGTAACCAGAACAAGCCAATCCGCCGGTACTAGCACCAGCACGAGGCTCATGAGAGTAGATGGCTCGAATACCAATCTGGTGTTTTAGGTTTCTAGAGAAACCATGGTCCTGCCGTAACCCTTGGCGTACTTTGGCTAGCAAGGCATCTTGTTCAGTGCGGGATAAATCATCACAGCGTACCGAAGTAGGATCAGTTTTGCCGCCGGCTGCACCACACATGACTAAAGCGCGCTGATTTTTCCGAGCCCAAACTGAGAGTGCAATTTTGGTTTGCACTGAATCAGTAGCATCCAAAACATAAGCATTCATAGGAATAATGCGGTCGAGATTCTCTGGCTCTAAAAATTCATCACAGGCAGTTAGTTGAATTTCAGGATTGATTTGCAAAATACGTTGGGTCATTGCTTCGACTTTAGCCTTGCCATACTGACCATCGAATGCATGTAACTGACGATTGGTATTACTCTCTGCAATATGATCAAAATCGACCAGTACTAAATGGCCAATGCCAGTTCGTGCCAGCGCTTCTGCGGCCCAAGATCCCACGCCACCAAGGCCCGCTACTACAACAGTGGCATTCTGAAAGCGGGCACGCAACTCAGGTCCATAGAGTCTAGAAACCCCTCCGAAGCGGCGCTCTTCAACACCACCTTCATCCACGTTTTCAATCTTGTCTTCTGCCATAGCTTCTCTTTATACTGAATAAATGGACTCTATTGCTCAACTCCGTAAAAACTACACCTTTGGTCAGCTTTCAGAATCTGAGGTTCCACACAATCCTTTGCTGCTGTTTCAGCTTTGGTTTAACCAGGCCATCACAGCAGAGTGTCCTGAACCTAATTCCATGACCTTAGCTACCGCCGATAAAGCCGGAAATCCCTCTGCCCGTATTGTCTTACTAAAAGGTGCCGACGAAAATGGCTTTACCTTTTTTACTAACTACGAGAGCCAAAAGGGTAAAGAGCTTGCTGTGCGCCCTCAAGCCGCACTCCTCTTTCATTGGCATGAGTTAGAACGCCAGGTCCGCATTCAGGGAGTTGTCGAGCGCGTTAGCCCAGAGGAAAGTGATCAGTATTTCCATTCTCGTCCTCCAGCATCTCGCATTGGTGCCTGGGCTTCCCCCCAAAGCACTGCTATTCCAAACCGAGAGTTTTTAGAAGAAGCTGAAAAACGCTTCAAGTCTGAATTTGGTGATAAACCTCCACGCCCTGAGCACTGGGGTGGTTATCGCCTAAACCCAACCGAGATTGAATTTTGGCAAGGGCGCCCTTCTAGGCTGCACGATCGCATTCATTACAAGCGCGATGGCAGCAATTGGAAAATCAATCGCCTTGCTCCTTAAGCACCTTAGCGATTAAGCATACTTTGGCGCAATCAGCGATTTAAATTTCGCTCTAAATTTCGCCAACTTTGGTGCCACTACAGCAGCACAATACCCTTGATGGGGATGTTGCTGGAAATAGTTCTGGTGATAATCTTCAGCTGGGTAAATTGTTGGCGCATCATCAATTTGCGTCACGACCGGATCCGCATAAACTTTAGAATTCTCCAACTCTTGCACGACCTCATGAGAAATCTTGGTCTGCTCGTCACTATGGGTAAAAATCACCGAACGATATTGCGTCCCACGATCATTACCTTGATAGTTCAAGGTGGTAGGGTCGTGAATCACAAAGAAGATTTCCAGTAGATCTCTGAAAGAGATTACCTGGGGATCAAATTGAATATCAACAATTTCTGCATGGCCTGTTACACCTGTGCAAATGGATTCATAAGAGGGGTTGGGTCTAGCGCCCCCAGCATAGCCCGAGACGACACTTTTCACGCCTTGAATCTGCTGGTAAACAGCCTCAAGACACCAAAAACATCCTCCGCCTAGGGTTGCTCGCTCTAAGGAAGGTGGGTTTTTATCAGCAATTTCAGTCATGGCTTTATCCTAATACCTTATTTACATGTTTGCCAACTATTAATCCGCTATGAATCGCTTCACTATCCAGTTTGATGAAATCAAAGCAGCCTACGCAGCTGAACCCAACCCCACCCTAGAAGTGAGGCTCGAGCGCATTGGTCGAATTGAAAAAATGATTGCGGCCAATGAAGAAAAGCTATGCAAGGCCTTGATCGCTGATTTTGGCGTTCGCCATCCGATCGAAACTCGCCTCGCTGAATTTCAGATGGTGTATCAAGCCTGCAAATACACTCGCAAGCATCTAAAACACTGGATGAGACCAGTACCCATGGAAACCCCCTGGTATATGGGCTCTTCAGAGGCTTGGCTAGAAAACCAATCGATTGGCGTTGTTGGCATCATGAGCCCTTGGAACTATCCAATACAGTTAGCTCTCCTTCCTGCTATTGCTGCATTAGCTGCTGGCAATCGCGTTTGGCTAAAGCCCTCCGAACGGAGCTCACGTACCTCTGGATTTTTGGCAGGCTTAATTCAAGAATACTTTCACCCTAGTGAATTTTGCGTCAGCACTGGCGGTCCTGATGTAGCGGAACCATTTGCCGCTCTACCATTTGCCCATTTATTGTTTACCGGATCAGGGGCTATAGGCAAAAAAGTGATGCGCGCAGCCGCAGAAAACCTAACACCAGTGACACTAGAACTTGGCGGCAAGACCCCTGCCATTATTGATACCTCTGCAAAACTTAAGGAAACTGCTGCGGCGATTGCTTATGGCAAGTTGCTCAATAGCGGTCAAACTTGTATTGCGCCCGACTATGTTCTCATTGAAAGTAGCAGTCAGGCTGAGTTCATTCAAGAACTGCAAGCAGCAGCACAGACTCAATTTAGTAACCCAGAAGAGCTAGCTGGCCCGATTGATGATGCCCGGCTAGAGCGTTGGCAGCACCTTGTTAGTGATGCCGTGGAGCGTGGTGCAAAAGTCATCCCGCTATTAAATAATCCTGCTGCAGGCGGAAGACGCTTTGAACCCATTGCTTTAATTGATGTTCCTCATGATGCTCGGGTACTGCACGAAGAAATTTTTGGCCCGATTTTGCCAATCATCACTGTAGCCAATACTGTAGCCGCTATCGCTTATGTCAATAGCAAACCGAACCCTTTAGCCTTGTACTGGTTTGGTAAAAATAAAAAGTATTTGCAGCAAGTGATAGAGAACACGCGCTCTGGTGGCATCACTGTTAACGATGTCTTCTTGCATGCCACCGTTGATTCCTTACCTTTTGGCGGCGTGGGGGCTAGCGGCATGGGCAGCTATCACGGTAAAGCAGGCTTTGATACCTTTAGTCACCAAAAACCAATTCTTCAAGTGCGTGGGCTGTTTGGCACAAGCCTCTTAAAAGGTACTCAAGCTGTGCGTCCGCCTTATGGAAAAAAAGTGGAGCAGTTGTTGCGTCGCTTAAAGTAGTCAGTCAACCATTAAACGAATTGCAAATCCAATAAATAGGATGCCTGCAAGCATCCATACTGCCGCAGTAAAGCGGTAGTGATGCTTGAAATACTTTGAGAAAAATTGCCCAATAAAGATCAGCCCTGTTAGATGGGTCATGCTCATCATCTGCAGAACCGTTGCAAGGTAAATAAAAGTCAGGGCTGGATGTGCAAAATCTGGCCGAATAAATTGCGAGAAGAAAGCGATAAAGAAAAAGATTGCTTTCGGGTTTGTTAAAGAAAGTGAGAGAGCAGCGAGCAGCGGATGTAATTGCATTAAGCGTGCTTGAATCTCAAATACTTTTGAATGCGATTGCGTCGTCCAGCGCTGTTGCCCGCTTCGTAGCAAACCTATTCCCAACCAAACCAAATAGATTGCCCCGATGATGCGTACACACTGAAACAGTAAAGGTGAGGACATCAAGAGTGATGCGGCTCCTAGAGCAACAGCACTCATCAACACTAAATCGCCGATGAATATTCCAAGCGCACCCCAAGCGCCAGCACGCCAACCCCTTTGCGTTGCAATTGTTAATACATAAAGCGAATTAGGGCCAGGTAGCAAGATGATGAGCAGCGTCCCAAGCAAATAACTTGAGAAGTCCACGATTCCTGCATTTGAAGGTGATAAGAGGCTTAATGTGAACCATTCCATCACAACATCATAATTAATTCGGGAAAACCCTTGTAATCACAGTCTCAAACTGCCATAATGGGAGGCTTTTTTAAGCAATATGATTCATCGCCCCCCAGCTCTATTTCAGCGTATCGTTTAGAAGTTATAAACACCGAAGTTAAAAAAACGCGCTGCCGCTTGTCTGATGGTCGATGCCTTTGACCATCGCACCCTATAAAAAACCATGGGTGCAACATACGGAGACATCCCTTTAAGGGGATGTGTAATAGCATGACTTTTTCTAAAGAAACTAAACCTGAGTCGAATGACTCAAAGAGCACTGGAACTGAATTCCAGAATTTCGCCTTAGCGGCGCCACTTCTTAAAAACGTTGCTGAACTAGGTTTCACCCAAGCTACTGCTGTGCAAGCTCAGGTTATCCCTGCTGCTTTGGCCGGTGGCGACTTATTGGTCAGCAGCCAAACCGGTAGCGGTAAAACCGCAGCCTTTTTATTGCCCTTAATTAATCAACTGATTGAAAGCAACCCAAATAATTCACCTGTACCCGGTCGTGCACAACCTAAAGTATTAGTGCTCTGCCCTACTCGTGAGTTAGCGCAACAGGTTGCCGCCGATGCAGTGAACTTAGTTCGTGGCATGAAAGGCATCCGCATTGCTACTGTCATGGGTGGTATGCCTTACGGCAAACAAATCCAAGCATTAAAAGGTGCATTGCTAGTTGTTGCAACCCCAGGTCGTTTACTCGACTTGTGCGATAGCAAAGCAATTCGATTAGATGATGTTAAGCAGCTCGTGATTGACGAAGCTGATCGCATGCTCGACATGGGATTTGCTGATGATCTAGAAGCGATTGATAAACGTTGTGCTGGTCGCAACCAAACCTTGATGTTCTCTGCAACTTTTGCGCCCAAGATTATGTCTTTAGCAAACGAGTTGACTACAGATGCTAAGCGTATCGAACTTGCTCACGCCGGTGAAAAGCATGCCAACATTGAGCAGAAGTTGCACTGGGCTGACAGCATGTCGCACAAGCACAAACTCCTTGAGCATATTTTGGCTGACGCCTCTTTGGATCAAGCGGTTGTGTTTGCAAGCACTCAAGTAGAAAGTGAAAAGATCGCTGATACCTTGCGTGCTAATGGCTACGAAGCTACTGCCCTGCACGGTGCAATGCCTCAAGCTGTACGGATGCGTCGTCTCGAATCACTTCGTAAAGGTCATACCAAGATTTTGGTAGCAACCGACGTAGCGGCTCGTGGTATTGATGTGCCACGCATTAGTCACGTCATTAACTTTGGTCTGCCAATGAAGCCTGAAGACTATACACACCGCATTGGTCGTACAGGTCGCGCTGGTCGTAATGGCGTTGCAATCACTTTGGTTGAACATCGCGATCGCGCCAAGATTCGTAATATCGAACGCTTTACTCAACAAGATATTGTTGCTTCAGTCATCGCAGGTCTTGAGCCACAAGCCAAGCCTAGCTTTGGTGGTGGCGGTGGCCGCCCTGGTGGTGGTCGCTCTGGCGGCGGCTTTGGCGGTAATCGCTCAGGCGGCGGTGGTGGTCGCTATGGCTCCGGCGCTCGTTCTGAGTCACGCTTTGGTGGCGGTGGCGGCGGTAATACAAGTGGAAGCCGCTCAGGTGACTCCCGTCCAGCTCGCTCAGCGGATTCACGTCCTGCACGTTCTGCGGATTCCCGTCCTGCACGTCCGGCCGGCCCACGCTTTGCCAAACCAAAGTCTGGCGGCCAACGTCGTAACTTTAGCGGTAGCTAAATATGACTGACCGCAATCGTCTCCGTTCTGCATGGAATCGAGTCGGTTCCGGTCAAATTCATCGGGCGCCACGAAAGTGGCAACCATGGCTAAGGGACACTGGGTCTCTAACCCAAAAAATTGAGGATGCGATTGGTCAAAAACTGCAAGTTCAGGTTTTGCGTGATTGTCCTCAAACCTTAAATAGCGATGAGAGTCGCTATTTTCATTTCAAAATCAGACGCTGTCGCGTTCGTGAGGTTTTACTCTGCGTGAATAATATTCCTCTCGTCATGGCGCATAGCATCATCCCTACTTTCAGTGCGAGTGGTAGCAATCATGCAGTATTGCGCTTAGGAACAAAGCCATTAGGTGCAGTGCTCTTTGCGAAAACGCGCATGCACTCGAAAGTAAAGCCTGCTCGCGATATTGCTCGCTTAGATAAAAGCAGTGCTCTATGGAAAAAATGCTCGAAGAGTCATGTTGGTCTGAGCTCACCGTTGTGGGCACGGCGTACCCTTTATCGTTTAAAGGGTCACCCAATTTTGGTGAACGAAATTTTCTTACCAGCCCTGCTCAACTACTCAACTACGAAATCGTGATCCATGCTAATGTGGCCTTAATTAAGGCTTCATCGCCTGACTCGGTAGTTAACACTTCACCAAAGCCAATGGCTTTGGCTGCATCAGCGATATTGTGATGCGGACATAAGGCGCTAGCACTTTGCAAGCCCTGCACCAATTGATCCTTCATCACTTGGCCAAGATAACGTACTGCCTCAGATGAGGTTAACAGCCAAAGAGATTTAGAAACGTCCATTTGCTGTATGGCGTGCCATGCGGGATTATGAGTATCCAAGGGCACACGAGTGTATGTAGAGATGGCTTCTACTCTTGCGCCAGACTTTTTGAGGGTCTCTGCCAGCCAATCGCGGCCACCCTCACCCTTAAAAATCACAACCTTCTTGTTGGACCAATCCCACTGCAGCCCTTGCAGTTCTTGCCACAATCCTTCTGAATCCCATTGCTCATTATTTTTCGGCATCAACACAGGGGTCGGATTTGCTTCTGACCCAATGCCATGGTTCCTGAGGGCTAAAGCACTACTTCCACCCATGACGCCAATCGGAATAATCTTCTTAGAAAAGTCTTGCCAGTCCCGCTCAAGCAAACGCATGACAGATTCAACGGCATTAGGGCTAACAAAGATTGCCAAGTCAGCATCTTTTAAGGTGCTAGCGATGTGGTCAGCAAGCTGCTCATCATCCTTAGGAACAATCGTTAACAAAGGAAGTGCAACGATTTCTGGCAGACTTCGCTTAGCAATCCCGCTCTTCTCGATAGTTTGGGTGAGCACTTCGATCAACTGGCGAGCTTGACCGCTCGGCCTGGTGATCACAATCGTTTTTGTGCTCATCGCAACTATTGATCGAATTTTATTTTGGGATGTTTGGAATTAAATCAGCAGCGCCCTGAGCGAGTAAATCTTTTGCAACCGCAAGCCCCAAAGCTTCGGCATCTTCCACTGACTGAACCGATGCATTGCCATTGGCCAAACAAATTGCTTTGCCATCGGTGCTGGCGACAAAAGACCGAATTTGCATTTGGTTCTGATCCCATACGGCATGCGCTGCCAAGGGTACTTCACAAGAACCGCCTAACTGACGCGAGACCATGCGTTCTGCTGAGACAGCATATAGGGTTGGCAGGTCATTGAGTGGCGACAACCATTGCTTGATATTAGGATGACTACTTAGCGTCTCAATTCCTAAAGCACCTTGCCCAGCGGCTGGTGTGTAGGGATCGTACGGAAGACAAGCACGAATACGATTTTCTAGACCTAAGCGCTTTAATCCTGCTGCAGCCAAAATAATGGCTTGATACTCGCCACGATCCAACTTACTCATACGCGTATCTAAGTTGCCACGTAAAGGTTGAATTTCTAAATCAGGAAATTTAGCGCGGAGTACGGATTCGCGACGTAAACTCGAGGTGCCTACAACAGCACCTTTTGGAAGATCTTCCAGGCTTGCATAATCATTCGATACGAAGGCATCACGGGCATCTTCTCTAGCCATCACACAAGATAGATCGAATCCCTCAGGCATCACCATCGGTACATCTTTGAGGGAATGTACCGCTAAATCTGCTCTTCCATCTTCGAGGGCAGTTTCTAATTCTTTGACGAAAAGGCCCTTGCCACCCACTTTAGAGAGGGCTCGATCCAAAATTTGGTCTCCCCGAGTGGTCATCCCCAGAATCTGCACGTCGCAGCCAGGATAGAGCTTTTTGAGGCAATCTCGCACGTGTTCGGCTTGCCACATAGCCAGACGACTTTCACGGGAGGCGATAACTAGACGCTTTGGGGCTTCCAGAGCACTTGAAGGGGATACAGAATTTAAGTTTTGGGACATAACATTTAAAATAATTAAAGACCTACACCAATATACTGTGTTTATGAGCTCATCCAAAAATTCCCTAGCCAACAAAGCCCAAGCTTGGTCGGCCCGTTTTGCTGAACCGGTTGACGAACTTGTTCAACGTTATACAGCCTCTATTGGCTTTGATCAACGCTTTGCGATGGTCGATATCGCAGGTTCCTTGGCTCACGCCCAAATGCTAGCAGCCCAAAAGATCATCAGCGCCCAGGATTTAGCTGACATTCAAAAAGGGATGGCTCAGATTAAAAGTGAGATTGAGGCCGGTGAATTTCACTGGCAATTGGCCCTAGAAGATGTCCACCTTAATATTGAAGCCCGCCTAACGGAGCTTGTCGGTGATGCAGGTAAGCGCCTGCATACCGGTCGCTCGCGGAACGATCAAGTAGCTACTGATTTGCGCTTGTGGTTGCGTGGCAGTGTAGATGAGATTGCTGCCACTTTAAAAACCTTGCGTACCGCCCTATTGGATCTTGCAGAAAAGCATGCTGGCACCATCATGCCGGGTCATACTCATCTTCAAGTAGCCCAGCCCATTACCTTTGGTCATCACTTGATGGCTTATTACGAAATGTTTAGTCGTGATGCAAGTCGCCTGGCAGATTTACGCGCTCGCTTTAACCGCTTACCTCTCGGTGCCGCTGCATTAGCTGGCACTACCTATCCGATTGATCGCGAGCAAGTTGCCAAGACTCTCGGTTTTGACGGTATCTGCAATAACTCTTTAGATGCGGTGTCAGATCGTGACTTTGCGATTGAGTTCTGTGCTTTTGCATCTATTTTAATGATGCATGTTTCTCGCCTATCAGAGGAGCTTGTGCTTTGGCTGAGCCCACGCTTTGGCTTTATCGATTTACCAGATCGCTTCTGCACAGGAAGCTCAATCATGCCGCAAAAGAAAAACCCTGATGTTCCAGAATTAGCACGGGGTAAAACGGGTCGCGTCTATGGTGACTTGATTTCTTTATTGACGCTAATGAAGAGTCAGCCTTTGGCATATAACAAAGACAATCAGGAAGACAAAGAGCCTTTATTTGATGCAGTTGACACTGTGCAAGATACCTTACGCATCTTTGCTGATATGGTTCCCCATATTGAAGTCAAGGCTGATGTGATGAAAGCTGCTGCTGAAGAAGGTTTTGCAACTGCTACCGACTTAGCTGACTACTTGGTGAAGAAAGGCTTAGCCTTCCGCGATGCCCATGAAGCTGTTGCACACGCCGTGAAAGCTTGCGTTGGCAGAAACTGCATGCTGACTGATCTGAGCTTGTCTGAACTGCGCTTTGCTTGTGGCTTAGATAATCGCCCAGAGCTCATTGGCGATGATGTCTTTGCATTGCTCACTGTTGATGGCTCTGTGCAATCTCGCCAGCATGCTGGTGGTACGGCACCCACACAAGTACTCGCTGCCATTAAGCGAGGCCGTGCAGATCTCTAGATCACATGGGGTTTTGGTCCAAACTCTCTTCGGGTATTGATCGCGTTAATCAATTGCTAGGCAAGGCCGCTAGCATCATGATTCTATTGTCTTGTGTAGTCTCCGCGGCAAACGCATTACTCCGCTATGGTCTTGATATCAGCAATAACTGGCCACTCGAATTACAGTGGTACTTGTTTGCTGCTGCAGTCATGTTGGGTACTTCATACACCTTGAAGCGTAATGAGCATGTCCGGGTTGATCTGATTTACTCCCAACTCTCAGATCGGGGTCGACTCTGGGTAGATCTTTTTGGTTTGACGTTTTTTTTAATGCCTGCCTGCCTGCTATTTACTTGGCTCTCGTGGACTACCCTCTTCTATCCATCCTGGTTAGTGATGGAACATTCGATGAACTCCGGTGGTCTTGCGCGTTACCCCATTAAATTGATTGTGCCCTTTGGTTTTTTTATGTTGAGCCTGCAAGGCTTATCTGAAATGATCAAACGCATCGGTGCACTCAGGGGGAAGATGATCTTGCCAGTTGAAGATCTCCATTACGACAAGCCCATGCAATGATCTCCCTAGAATGGATGCCTCCCTTGATGTTTGGCGGTCTAGTCATCTTTATGTTGATTGGCTTTCCGGTGGCATTCTCATTAATGGCGGCTGGTTTATTCTTCTCTCTCATCGCCATGAGCGAAGGCTTTTTTGGTATGGCTTTTTTACAAGCTATTCCTCAGCGTATCTTCGGCAGTGTTCTAGCCAATGATCTTCTTCTAGCAATCCCCTTCTTTACCTTTATGGGTGCGATCCTTGAACGCTGTGGCCTCGCCGAAGAAATGCTGGACTCGATGGGGCAGCTCTTTGGCAGAGTACGTGGAGGCCTAGGATATTCCGTGATCATTGTCGGCTTTATTTTGGGAGCAATTACGGGCACTGTAGCGGCTCAGGTGATCGCTATGGCGATGATCTCTTTGCCGGTGATGATGCGTTACGGATACAACATGCGCTACGCTACGGGTGTTTTAGCGGCTTCTGGAACGATTACCCAACTTGTTCCCCCGTCGCTAGTTCTGATTGTTTTAGCCGATCAACTCAAAACCCAAAGCGGTAGTGCAGATGTGGGCAGTATGTATCTAGGTGCATGGGGGCCTTCGCTTTTACAAATTGCCTTATTTGCTCTTTACACTTTTTTCTTGGCACGCATTCGTCCAGATGATTTGCCACCCGCCCCTGAGGGTGAGTTGACGCTTAAGGGCTGGTCTCTCTGGAAAAAATGCCTCATGGGTATCATTCCTTCAGCAGTACTCATCTTCTTGGTGCTTGGCACCATCATGACTGGGATTGCTACTCCTACAGAATCAGGCGCTATGGGTGCGATGGGTGCATTGTTACTCGCCTGGATACGACGCGCAAATATTCCCAATCTCAAAGGGCTCATTCAAGAGGCCTATCAAAACACCATGCGGATTACAGCGATGGTGGTCTTCATTTTGATTGGCTCGACTTGTTTCTCAGTAGTCTTTCAAGGGGTCGATGGGGGTCGCTGGGTTGAGGAACTTTTTTCAAGTCTGCCCGGTGGCTGGATTGGCTTTCTGATTGTTGTAAACCTTTTTGTGTTTTTCTTAGCGTTCTTCCTAGACTTCTTCGAAATCGCCTTTATTGTGGTGCCCTTGCTTGCCCCGGTAGCAGTCAAGTTGCTCTCACCCGTATTGCTCGACTCAATGAATGGGAATCCACAAGCCGCAGCAAGTGCAGCTCTAGTTTGGTTTGGTGTGATGCTGTGCGTGAATATGCAAACTTCTTTTATGCACCCTCCTTTTGGCTTTGCGCTCTTCTATCTCAGAGGTGTAGCACCAAAAGAGGTAAAAAGTAGTGATATTTATTGGGGTGCATTGCCATGGGTGGGACTGCAACTCATGATGGTTGTCGTAGTGATGGCTTTCCCAGCGCTAGTCACTACTCTCTTAGATAAACCTGCCGCAATCGTACAAAGTCAGGATTTCAATTTCACTGGCGAAGAAAATAAATCAGATAACTCGACGAGCAAAGTCGATGAAGATGCGCCAGTAAGCTTCCAGCTAGATAAGTCAGTTAAATAAGAAGATCTCACAGAAGCAGGGCATGGCCCTTATCCTCAAGCAGACTTAAAGCGTGATATCGCGCTCTTGCCTGACGCAATCCACGTAGTATTCACTGCGTCCATCTAGATCAGCTTTCACTAAGCCATGGATATCAGTCTCAAAGCCTGGGAACTTTTCATTAAAGTCACGCGCAAAGTAGAGATAGTCCACGATTCGTTTGTTAAAGCGCTCACCTGGAATCAAGAGGGGAATGCCTGGCGGATATGGAGTAACTAACATCGCTGTGACACGACCATCTAATTTATCCAGTGGTACACGATCCACTTCTTTATGCGCCATCTTGGCCCAAGCTTCTGAAGGCATCATCGCTGGCTCCATATCAGAGGTATACATCTCTGTCGTCATACGCGCTACATTGCGACTCTTATAGAACTCATGAATCTGTTGGCAGATATCTTTTAGACCAACGCGCTCATAGCGTGGGTGTTTTGCTACAAACTCAGGCAAGACTTTCCAGAGAGGTGCATTTTTATCAAAATGATCTTTGAACTGCTGCAATTCGGTTACAAGCGTATTCCAACGCCCTTTAGTGATGCCGATGGTAAACATAATGAAGAAGGAGTAAAGGCCACACTTCTCCACGATCACACCATGCTCTGCAAGATATTTAGTCACGATGCTCGCTGGAATGCCCATAGAACCAAAGTTACCTTCGATATCCAAGCCAGGGGTCACAACAGTAGCCTTAATGGGATCAAGCATATTGAAGCCTTTAGCGAGTTTGCCAAAGTCATGCCAGCTTGCATTGGGCTCCAATACCCAGTCAGAGCGCTCGCCAATACCCTCTTCCGCTAAATGATCTGGGCCCCAAACCTTAAACCACCAATCAGCGCCAAATTTATCATCCACCTCACGCATCGCGCGACGGAAGTCCATGGCTTCTGCAATCGATTCCTCAACTAAGGTCGTGCCGCCTGGAGATTCCATCATGGCAGCAGACACGTCACAAGAAGCAATGATCGCGTACTGCGGACTAGTGGAGGTGTGCATCAAGTAGGCCTCATTGAAGCAATCACGATCTAGCTTCGTATCTTCTGCATCTTGGACCAAGACTTGCGAGGCCTGTGAGAGACCAGCCAATAACTTATGGGTTGATTGGGTGGCAAACATCAAACTCTTCTTGGTGCGCTTTCGATCAGAGCCAATCGCATGCATATCCTTATAAAAGGGATGGAAGGCAGCATGAGGCAACCAAGCTTCATCAAAGTGCAGTGAATCGACTTTACCGTCAAGCATCTCTTTGATCATCTCGACGTTATAGACAATGCCATCATAGGTACTCTGAGTAAGCGTCATCACACGAGGGACAACATTCTTATTCTTAATGAATGGATTGGCATCAATTTTTTTCTTGATATTGGCCCACTCAAATTCTTCTTTTGGAATCGGTCCAATAATGCCTAAATGATTGCGCGTTGGCATTAAGAAAATGGGGATTGCACCCATCATCGTGATGGAGTGAATCACAGACTTATGGCAGTTACGGTCTACCAAGACGACATCGCCAGGAGCTACTGTCGAATGCCAAACAATCTTGTTAGATGTAGAGGTGCCATTAGTGACAAAGAACAAATGGTCAGCATTGAAAATGCGGGCTGCATTGCGCTCACTCTGCAAGACTGGTCCGGTATGGTCTAAGAGCTGACCTAATTCTTCTACGGCATTGCAAACGTCAGCACGCAGCATGTTCTCACCAAAGAATTGATGAAACATCCGGCCTACTGGGCTCTTAAGGAAAGCTACGCCACCTGAGTGCCCTGGGCAATGCCAGGAGTAAGAGCCTTCTGAAGCGTAGTTCGTGAGCGCGCGAAAGAAAGGGGGCGCTAAAGAATCAAGATAAACCTTAGCTTCACGAATAATGTGACGCGCCACGAATTCTGGGGTGTCTTCATTCATATGAATGAAACCATGAAGCTCACGCAGAATATCGTTAGGCATATGGCGTGAGGTACGAGTCTCGCCATATAAGAAGATCGGAATATCTTCGTTACGTTTACGGACCTCAGTAATAAATGCGCGGAGATTATTGAGCGCTGGAAGATCATGGTCTTCAGAATCAGAAACAAACTCTTCATCATCGATCGAGACGATAAATGAAGAAGCGCGGGAGGCTTGCTGAGCAAATGAAGTTAGGTCACCATAACTGGTTAAGCCAATAACCTCCATGCCTTCGCTTTCGATTGCCTCAGCAAGATCGCGAATACCAGAACCCGAAATATTTTCGGAACGAAAATCCTCATCAATAATGATGATTGGGAAACGAAATTTCATGGCAACCCTTTAGGTTTACGAACTCGAATTTATGACAGAAAAATTTAAGTCTTAGGCAGGGTCACGCCCCGCTGACCTTGATACTTACCACCGCGATCTTTATAAGATGTGCCACACACTTCATCACTCTCAAAGAAGAGCACTTGTGCACAACCTTCGCCTGCATAAATTTTGGCAGGTAATGGTGTGGTATTTGAAAACTCTAAAGTGACATAACCTTCCCACTCAGGTTCAAATGGTGTGACGTTCACGATGATGCCGCAACGTGCATAGGTGCTCTTACCTACGCAAACTGTTAAGACGCTACGCGGGATCTTGAAGTACTCCACCGTTCTTGCCAAAGCAAATGAATTGGGAGGAATGATGCAAACCTCACCCTTGAAATCTACGAACGATTGCTCATCGAAATTTTTGGGATCAACAATCGTGCTGTTGATGTTAGTAAAGATCTTAAATTCGTCTGCGCAACGAATGTCATAGCCATAACTTGATGTGCCATAACTAACGATTTTGTTGCCTGCAGCGTCTTGGCGGATCTGCCCAGGTTCAAATGGGCTGATCATGCCTTGCTCGCCCATGCGGCGGATCCAGTGGTCAGATTTAATAGTCATGGGCGAATTGTAAAACCTTCACCTCACCCGCCCAGCAATTTATTGGGGTTTTTGGGTAAAAACCACCCGCTCTGGGGCGTTGTAGATCTCGAAGTGTTTACCGGAACAGCGGGATAGGATGGTCAGATTGGTTTTGCGGGCCAGCTCTAAGCCCATGAGGGTGACCCCCGACCTTGTGAGCAAGAAAGGAACGCCCATTTGAGCGCCTTTAATCACCATTTCTGAGGTGAGGCGTCCCGTTGTAAAGAAGATCAAATCTTTGCCAGGTTTATTGGCCAACCACATTAAGCCAGAAATGGAGTCGACCGCATTGTGACGACCAACATCCTCAATAAAGTGGAGGAGTTTGACGCCTCCATCTTCCGCCCTCTCAAACACGGCGCAGGCATGGACTGAACCTGATTTTTTATAGATGGAATCATGTACTCGGATGTGATCCACCAATGTAACAATTGCTTCTTGGGACAAGTTGGGTCCATCGGGCAAGCGAATCTCTGACATCTCCTCCATAAGACCGCCAAACATAGTGCCCTGGCCACAACCCGTGGTCACTACGCGCTTGCTGGTGAGAGCATCAATATCCACCGTGCTTCGGCGTGTCTTGACTGCAGCAGAGTCTGTCTCCCAATCAACTTGGATGCTTTCGATGTCATCAGGTGACTCCACTAGGCGCTGGTTTCTTAGATAACCTAAAACTAGAGCCTCAGGGGCGCTACCCAAGGTCATCAAGGTGACCACCTCGCGTTTATCTAAGTAGATAGTCAGTGGGCGCTCCCCAGGGATATGAGCAAGCTTAGCCCGCCCCGCCTCATCCATGATCTCTACCTCGTGCACCAAAGGCACGGAGGCATTAGACATCTGAATGTTCGGTTTTGCTGCTACTACTGACATTGGGCGCCTTCTAAATAGGGTACAAACGTATTTTATCGAGACTAATCGGGGTTTTACTTTAACCGCAGACTAAAATTACTGCTCAAGCCCGCATAATTGTGGATTAAGCCCTAATTTAACCTTGTTACTTCTTATTTAAGACCGCTTTACATGAGCAGCCCCCAGCGTCGCCTTCTTGTCACTTCCGCCTTACCGTATGCCAATGGTCAGATCCATATCGGCCATTTGGTGGAATATATACAGACTGATATCTGGGTTCGCTTTCAACGGATGCGTGGTCACGAGGTTCATTACGTAGGGGCCGATGATACCCACGGCACCCCGATCATGTTGCGCGCTGAAAAAGAAGGTATCACGCCAAAAGAACTCATCGCCAATGTTTGGAAAGAGCATAAACGTGATTTCGATGACTTTTTAATTTCATTCGACAACTACTACACCACTGATAGCCCTGAGAATGAAAAGTTAGCGCAAAGCATTTATCTCAAGTTACGCGATGCAGGCTTCATTGAAAAGCGCGCCATTGAGCAAGCTTACGATCCTGTGAAAGAGATGTTTTTACCAGATCGCTTTATTAAAGGTGAGTGCCCCAAGTGCGGCGCCAAAGATCAGTATGGTGACAACTGTGAAAAATGTGGTGCCACCTATTCACCAACGGATTTAAAAAATCCGTTCTCAGTAGTGAGTGGTGCAACCCCAATCAAAAAGATTTCCGATCACTACTTCTTTAAGTTATCTGATCCACGTTGCGAAGCATTCTTACGCGAGTGGACCCAAGTTAAAACTCCGCTCCAAACTGAAGCTCGCAACAAGATGAAGGAATGGGTGGGTGAGCCTGGAGATAACAAGTTGGGTGACTGGGATATCTCCAGAGACGCCCCGTATTTCGGCTTTGAAATCCCTGATGCGCCTGGCAAATACTTCTATGTCTGGTTGGATGCCCCCATTGGCTACTACGCCAGCTTCCTCAATTACTGCCAAGCTAAAGGTCTCAATTTTGATGAATGGGTGAAGCCAGACACAACGACAGAGCAATACCATTTCATCGGCAAAGATATTCTGTATTTCCACACTTTATTTTGGCCAGCTACTTTGCAATTTGCAGGCTATCGCACGCCAACCAATGTATTTGCTCACGGCTTCTTAACCGTTGATGGCGAGAAGATGAGTAAGTCACGCGGCACATTGATTTCTGCAAGCAGTGTGATCGAGTGTGGCTTCAATCCTGAGTGGTTCCGCTATTACTTTGCTACTAAATTAAATGACAGCATGGAAGATTTGGATTTAAATCTTCAAGATTTCGTTGCACGTGTGAACAGCGATTTGTTAGGCAAGTACATCAATATTGCAAGTCGCAGTGCCGGCTTCTTAGTAAAACGATTTGGTGGCATCGTTTCTGATGAAGCCATGAGCAACCCATTACTGAAAGAAATTGCTGCGGCCAGTGAAAAAATTGCTGCGCTTTATGAAGCACGCGAATATGCAAAAGCCTTACGCACAATCATGGAGCTCGCAGATAAGGTCAACGGTTTCGTGGATGAAAATAAACCATGGGAAATCGCTAAAGCTCCAGAGCGTGAAGCAGATTTACAGCGTGTTTGTAGTGTGACCTTGGAAGCCTTCCGCATGCTGAGTCTTTATCTCAAACCTGTCATTCCGCAGGTAGCTATTGGAGTAGAAGAATTTCTCTCTCTACCTCCGCAATCCTGGAGCGATATCAATACCCCGCTTTCCAGCAAGAACCCAATCAAGACCTATAAGCACCTCATGACTCGAGTTGAAGCCCCTCAAATTGAGGCTTTGCTGGCAGCAAACTTGTAAAACGGGGGCTAAAAAGCACCTATAATGGTGGTCGTAGTCCCCAGATAACTTTTGGAATTAAATACCATAAGTTATTGAATTTATTGAGTATTTTAGGAAATACGATGGCAAGATATCAATCTGAATTCACCCAGTTCTTAAGTGAACTCAAAACTGAGAAACCACACCTCGAGGCAGATCAGCAAGCTGGACGCGCCCTCTTGTGGGACAAAGAGCCACTTTCCGTTGAAGATCAGCGTCGCGCTAAAGTCGCCAAATTAAAACAACGCGCCTACGTTTACTCGAATGACTAATGCAGGCAATGAGCCAAGTACTCAGCCAATATCCGATTTACTAGATAGCACTCCATCAGTAACCGATGGAATGTCAGAAGCATTCGCCAAGCTTTATGGCGAGCCTCTATTTAAGCTCCCTACTGATCTTTATATTCCGCCAGATGCACTTGAAGTATTTCTAGAGGCATTTGAAGGGCCACTCGACCTTTTGCTGTATTTAATTCGTAAACAGAACTTCAACGTTCTCGATATTCCGATGGCGCAGGTTACTCAACAGTACCTGAGTTATATAGACCAAATTCGTCACCATAATCTTGAACTTGCTGCTGAGTATTTGTTAATGGCGGCGATGTTGATTGAAATTAAATCCCGCATGTTGCTGCCAATGAAGAAAGCAGATAGCGAAGAAGAGGTAGATGATCCCCGCGCAGAACTAGTACGCCGCCTCTTAGAATACGAGCGCATGAAACTGGCTGCACAAGAACTAGATCAGATTCCCCAGCAAGGTCGTGACTTCCAAGTAGCCCATGGCTTTGTTGACACTACTGTTGCCATCACATGGCCAGAAGTGAATTTAGAAGATTTACAAATGGCTTGGCGTGATGTTCTACACCGCGCAAAACTTAATCAGCATCACACGATTACTCGTGAAGAACTCTCTGTTCGCGACTTCATGACTCGCATTTTACGTCGCTTACAAAATACGAAATTTGTTGAGTTTGGTGAATTATTTGAAGACGCTATCAAATCTGGCAATGGCATTCCAATAGTGATTGTGAACTTTATTGCCATGCTGGAACTCTCTCGTGAAGCCTTAATTGAAATTACCCAAGCTGAGCCATACGCGCCAATCTATGTGCGCCTCGCCTATACGCCTGTTGCATGAAAATTATTAGTGACATTCAAGAGCTGCGCGATCACCTGCGCGGACAAAATCGTGCTTCTTTCGTACCAACCATGGGTAACCTGCATGAAGGCCACCTCTCGCTTATGCGCTTAGCTAGGCAACATGGGGATCCAGTAGTTGCCAGTATCTTTGTAAATCGCTTGCAGTTTGGGCCGAATGAGGATTTCGATAGCTATCCACGCACGATGCAAGCGGATATCGAAAAGCTTGAAAAAGAAGGTGTGTACATCCTATTTGCACCGACTGAGCGTGACCTCTACCCGCAACCCCAAGAGTACCGTGTTGATCCACCTCAACAACTCGGCGACATCCTCGAAGGCGAGTTCCGTCCTGGATTTTTTAAGGGTGTTTGTACGGTCGTACTCAAACTCTTTTCCTGTGTGCAACCTAAAGTAGCCGTGTTTGGAAAAAAAGATTATCAGCAACTGATGATTATTCGGCAAATGGCAAGGCAATTTGCTTTACCAGTTGAAATTGTTGCAGGGGAGACCATTCGTGCTGATGATGGTCTTGCTCTCTCCTCTCGTAATAGCTTCCTCTCCAAAGAAGAACGTGCAGAAGCGCCTGAATTACAAAGAGTACTCAAAGAAGTTCGCGAGCAAGTACTTCAATCGAAAGAACAGAACACCCATTCACTCTCCGAGATTGAAAAGAAAGCTGTTGCCACTCTTACGGGGCGCGGCTGGAAACCAGATTACATCGCCATCCGCCAACAAAGTGATTTAGCACCCGCCTCCAATGAAAGTTTGCAAGCTGGTGAGCCACTCGTGATTCTCACGGCTGCTAAGCTTGGTAAAACCCGCTTGATTGATAATCTAGAGGTTTAATCTCTAGACTTGTCCGTGATTTACTCATCCCAGGGGAATCTTTCGCGAGATAACTCTTCCATGATTTCACGCTTACTAAGACCTGCCCTTCTTGCATTAGCAGATCTCTGATAGGTCGAATGTTCATGGTCAGCAAGATTCTCACCTTGCTCTTGCTTAATCACCCCTGACTTAGAGGGAGAAATTTGAGGGCTTACCTCTGCTGCAGACTCTATTGTTGATTCTTTGGTCATAACTTGATTAAGCAAGCGCTCAAGAAAAAGATTTAAAGCGTAAAGAACTGCCCTACTTGTAAATTTAACTCTTTAGCCAACTCGGCACCAGTGACTTTCCCTGCCGCACCCTTAGCTTTGAGCACTTCAATTTGTCCGCCATGACAGGCGACGAAGAAAGAATCTAAAGTGATTTGCGTTACTTCGCCAGGTTTTCCTTTGACGGCACTAAAAGTAGCCGCGACATGCTTGTGGCAATCGTAGAGCTGTACCTTTTGCTCACCAAACTTGGTCCATGCGCCAGGGGCTGGATTGCATGCCCGAATCAAGTTATAGATTTGACTAATATGTGTCGCCCAATGAATTTGGGCAGCATTGGCATCAAACCAACCTTCGTAGTTAGCGTGCGATTCATCTTGGACCAACTCTTGATGTTTGCCTGCAACTACCAAATCAGCCGTCTCTAGCAATGCCTTCACACCAATCGGGAAAAGATGGTCAAAGTAGATCTTACCTAATGTGTCATCAGGGCCGATAGGTACCTCTTTTTGCAGAATGACTTCACCTTCATCTAAACCATCGGATGGACGGAAAATGGTTAGACCAGTTTTTTCTTCGCCCAAAGCAATTGCCCAGTTAATAGCGCTTGGTCCACGATATTTTGGTAGAAGTGAGGGGTGGTATTGAATCGTGCCGTGCTTCGGAATCTTGCAAAGTTCTTGCGGCACAAACTGTAATACATAAGCCATGACACAGATATCAGCTTGACTATCAATCATGGCTTGAGCAGCCTCGGGACCTTTGAGAGAGGCGAATTGCAAGGGGTTCAAACCTCTTGCTAAGGCAGCCTCTTTAAGTACCTCTGGTTTAGTTGACTTGGGATTGTCGGGCGGACAAAAAACGGCAACAACCTCATCGCCACGATCTAAAAAAGCCTCTAAGGCAGCTTTACCAAAATCGGCACTCCCAATTAACGCAACCCGCATCTTAGATCACCTTATCGTGGCGTAATGAAATTAATTCATCAGTGGAATAACCTAATTCACTCAGAATCTCATCGGTATGCTCGCCCAATAAAGGTGAACGTGTAACTTCAGTTGGACTGTCCGACATCTTGATTGGGTTACCAACTGTGAGGTATTTGCCACGAATAGGATGATCAACTTCAACCACAGTACCAGTAGCACGTAGTGCAGGCTCTTCAGCGATTTCTTTCATAGACAAGATTGGACCGCATGGGATGTCGTATTGATTCAATACATCCATGACTTCAAATTTGGTCATAGTCATGGTCCACTTTTCAATCTCACCAAAGATCTCCATCAAATGGGGCAAGCGTGCCATTGGCGAAGCAAATCTCACATCGGTAATCCAATCTTCGCGACCAATGACTTTACAGACCGCCTCCCAAACTGGGGCTTGCACTATAACGTACATGTAAGCATTGGGATCAGTTTCCCAACCTTTACATTTCACAATCCAGCCTGGCTGACCACCACCGGAGGCATTACCAGCGCGAGGTACAGCATCGCCAAACTCGCCGTTCGGGAATTGCGGATACTCTTGCATCAAGCCCACTCGCTCGAGGCGCTGTTGATCACGCAACTTCACGCGGCACAGATTCAACACCGCATCTTGCATCGCTGCCAATACTTTTTGACCACGGCCAGAGTGAGTGCGCTGATAAAGGGCAGTCACAATACCTAAAGCTAAATGCAAACCCGTTCCGCTGTCACCAATTTGTGCGCCAGTCACCATAGGAGGGCCATCATCAAAACCGGTTGTCGATGCAGAACCGCCAGCACATTGCGCCACGTTTTCATAGACCTTGCAATCTTCGTATGGACCAGGACCAAAGCCTTTTACAGAAGCCATGATCATCATTGGATTGAGCTCTTGAATACGCTCCCAAGAAAAGCCCATGCGATCGAGTGCACCTGGGGCAAAGTTCTCAACTAATACGTCACACTCTTTAATGAGGCGCTCAAGAATTTCTTTGCCCTTTTGGGTTTTTGTATTGACAGTGATCGAACGCTTATTGTGGTTGAGCATTGTGAAATACAAGCTATCCGCATCCGGAATATCACGTAGCTGACCGCGAGTAGCATCCCCTTCGCCTGATTTTTCTACCTTGATTACATCTGCACCAAACCAAGCCAGCAGCTGAGTGCAAGTTGGGCCCGATTGAACGTGCGTAAAGTCGAGGATTTTGACCCCTTCTAGTGCTTTTGCCATGATTTAAGTCCTAATAAGAATGAAAATTTTGAATTGACTCAATTTTACCAGCGAGAAATCAGGATGAATAATAGATGCCTAATTTTTAAGCAAATAGCACGACCAAGCCTTTATTAGGGGCATATGGAGCCATGGCAGTGAGTTTTCAAGCTCAAAAGGCGCTTTAACAGATCCTGCCTAGGGAATAAAAAAGGCGCTCACGAGGAGCACCTTCAAATGAACAGCAATTGTGATTGTTATTAAACCGCTTTAGCTGCGTGCAACTTAGCGATGTCATCCGTACTGTAACCAAGGTCAGATAACACTTCATCAGTGTGCTCACCCAACACAGGAGATGGCTTCACTTCAATTTCCAAATCAGAGAACTTGATTGGGCTGCCGATAGTCAAATATTTACCACGTACTTTGTGGTCAACTTCAACGATCGAACCGCTCTTACGCAAGTCTGGTGATGCAGCCAATTCTTTCATGGAAAGCACTGGAGCACATGGAATATCGAACTTGCGGAGGATATCCACAGCTTCGTACTTAGTCTTGTCTTTGAGCCAATCTTCAATGGTTGCAAAGATATCAAAAATCTTGTCTTGACGAGCTTCGGCAGTCATGTATGCAGGATCAGTTGCCCACTCTGGTTTGCCCAAAGCTTTAGTAATTGGCTCCCAAGCATGACCTTGAATGGTGAAATAGATGTATGCGTTTGGATCAGTCTCCCAGCCCTTACACTTCAACACCCAACCTGGCTGACCGCCACCACCAGCGTTACCGCCACGTGGCACTACGTCAGTGAATGAGCCGTGTGGGTACTGTGGATACTCTTCCAAGTAACCCACTTTGTCTAAACGCTGTTGATCGCGCAACTTCACGCGGCATAAGTTCAATACAGCGTCTTGCATTGAGCAAGAAACTTTTTGACCACGGCCTGTTTTTTCACGTTGCATCAAAGCAGTCAAAATACCAATTGCCAAGTGCATACCAGTATTAGAGTCACCTAATGCTGCTGCAGAAACTGTAGGAGGACCATCCCAGAAACCAGTAGTAGAAGCAGCGCCACCAGCACACTGAGCAACGTTCTCATACACTTTTAAGTCTTCGTATGAATGGCCATCGCTAAAGCCTTTTACAGAAGCCATGATCATCTTTGGGTTCAATTCTTGAATACGCTTCCAAGAAAAGCCCATACGATCCAAAGCACCGGGGCCGAAGTTCTCAACCATCACATCAGAAGTCTTGATCATTTTTTCCAACACTTCTTTACCCTCTTGGGTCTTCGTGTCGAGCGTCAAAGAACGCTTGTTACCGTTGAGCATCGTGAAGTACAAAGCATCTGCACCTGGAATGTCACGTAATTGGCTACGCGTTACGTCACCAGAGCCTGGACGCTCTACTTTGATAACGTCTGCACCATACCAAGCCAACAGCTGAGTACATGCAGGACCCGCTTGAACGTGGGTGAAGTCAATGATGCGAATACCGTCTAATGGTTTAGTCATGTTTGTTTCTCCTTAAATGTTTCTTGTTTGCTTCTAAATTTAATCTCGAAATATTAACTTTTTATTACCGTGTTGAATTCCCAATCGAAGCTTATTTCTTAGCACTTGCTGTGGATGGGTTCAAGTTCGTTAAACGTCCACTCTCAGTACCTGCAGTTTCATCAATAACAGCATTGATGAGGGCTGGTTTACCGGCAGCAATCGCTTCCGTTAACGCTGCTTCTAATTCTGCTGGGGTAGTGACGTAGTAACCAACGCCACCAAATGCTTCAATCATCTTGTCGTAACGGGCATCTTTCACGAACACAGTTGGCGCCACATCAGCTCCGCCTGTTGGGTTTACGTCAGTTCCACGGTAAACACCGTTGTTATTAAATACAACCGTTGTGATTGGCAGGTTGTAACGGCAAACCGTTTCCAATTCCATACCGCTAAAACCAAACGCGCTATCGCCTTCAACTGCAACCGTTGGCAAACCACTAGTAACTGCAGCGCCAATCGCATAGCCCATACCAATACCCATAATGCCCCAAGTACCAGAGTCAAAACGTTTACGAGGTTTATACATGTCCACAATCGCGCGGCAATAGTCGAGTGTGTTGGCACCTTCGTTTACCAAGTTCACATCTGGATTCTTCTTGATCACATCACGAATCACTCGCAATGCGCCGTGGAAGTTCATCGGCGTAGCTTCTTTGGCCAAAGTTTCAGCCATCTTTGCCATGTTCTTATCTTTTTTCTCATTGATGGCATTGGTCCACTCAGCACTTGGCTTAGGTACTGAAGCAATACCCTTCAAGATTTCACTGACGCACGAACCAATATCACCAATTAATGGCGCAGCAATTTGTACGTTGCTATCCACTTCGTTTGCCTGAATATCGATTTGAATAAATTTCTTAGGATCTTTGCCCCATGTCTTGCCTTTACCGTGGGCAAGCAACCAGTTCAAGCGTGCACCAACCAACATTACTGCATCAGCTTCAGCCAATACAAATGAACGTGCTGCAGATGCTGATTGTGGATGGTTATCTGGCAACAAGCCTTTCGCCATGGACATTGGCAAATAAGGGATGCCCGATTTTTCGATTAAGTCACGAATTTCTTTGTCAGCTTGTGCATATGCAGCGCCTTTGCCCAAAAGAATCAATGGACGCTTGGCGCCTTTAAGAACATCTAATGCGCGCGCAACTGCATCAGCAGCTGGGATCTGACGTGGAACCGGATCGATTACTTTGAAGATCGATTTTTTAGCTTCTTCAACCGGCATGGTTTGAGCAAGCAACTGAGCTGGCAAATCTAAATACACGCCACCTGGACGACCAGAAACTGCTGCACGAATCGCGCGAGCAAAACCGATGCCGATATCTTCAATGTGATTGATACGATAAGCAGCCTTGCAATAAGGCTTAGCAGCATTGAGCTGATCCATCTCTTCGTAATCGCCTTGTTGCAAGTCAACGATTTCACGTTCGCTTGAGCCAGAAATCAAAATCATCGGGAAGCAGTTCACAGTAGCGTTAGCCAATGCTGTTAAACCGTTCAAGAAACCTGGCGCAGAAACAGTCATGCAGATACCCGGCTTTTGCGTCATGTAACCTGCAATCGCTGCAGCATTACCAGCATGTTGCTCATGACGGAAGCCAATAAAACGCAAACCTTCAGCTTGAGCCAAACGACATAAGTCAGTAATTGGAATACCAACAAGACCAAAAATCGTATCGAGGTCGTTTGCTTTCAGTGCATCGATCACGAGGTGAAAGCCATCAGTTAATTGGGTGTTTTGGTTATCTGTTGTCATAGAATTTTTATGTGAATTACGGATAGCCCCGAATGAGAGCTAATGCAATCTAGCTTGCGCTACTGTCTCCAATAAAGTTATTAATCGCACCACGGGTATTGCCCCCGCTTAGGCTGAGGTGAATATTAGGCTTGGGGCGGGGGTTCATCATTGACTTCGGTCAATTTCCCCCTAAATCCTCAATACCCAAAGAGATATGAGGCTTCAGAAGGCTTATATAAAAAGCTCTTTATGCTTAGTTTTGAGGCGACTCAAAGTCTCCGGAGAGAGATTCAGGTAGGCGGCCAGCTCTTTTTTGGGGAGAAGCTCAAAGAGATCTTCATATTTGCGTAAAAAGCGCTCTACTCGGCCAGGGGCATCGAGCATATGCAAGGTGATGGTATGAGCCATGATCTCGCTCATCAAGCGCATGACCTCAAATTCAAAACTTTCCTTCAGGGACTTATGTTCATCTAGAAATTCAGCCCACTTTTTAAGGGGCATCCGAGCCACACGAGCCTTGGTTACACAGGCAATACTGTAGGGGGCTGCGGTCTTTAGGCGCCATGCTGCATAGCTCGTTTCAATATCTTTTTCAATCGCAAAACGCAAAATCATTTCCTTAGCATCTGCACTGGAAACAATCCGCTTGAGAATGCCATCCAGCACAAAATACTGCTCCATCTGGTGATCGCCTTGATGCAAGAGTATTTCTGATTTTTTGAGATCCGAGACCTCTAAATGACGCTCTAATTCGGCCATCACAGTTTCATTGAGGCTTTTGAGAACTGAGTTTTGCCTCAACTGAAGCCGAATCAAGTTTTTTTCGGGGTGCTTATCTAATACGGTCATGATTCCTTCATCCTGGGTCTCATATTGTAGGCTTTTTTATCCCAATAACTTGATAAAAACCCTAACCCAGCATCTAAGTAGGCTAGAATTGAACAGTCGTGGTGCTTTGTTGCAATGCAATAGAGTTAAACGGGAAACACTAAACGTGTGCTGCCCCCGCAACGGTAAGTAAATGTCTCCGAAATAATCATTTTGGAGGTCAGGAATCTGAAATACGCCACTGTGCGCGTCAATCGCATGGGAAGGCCAGATTCTGAGATTTACTAGCCCGGATACCGGCCAAGACAGGTGGAATTTCGCGGACGGGGACCTTCGCGCGCCGATGACAGCGCTCGGTCCAACCCTGCCGCCAAATTGACGCCAATCTCCTGCACGAGAAATTCTGTTCGACCCAGCTTACGGGGAAGTGAGCTAGGCAATCGATAACAGAAAGTAACGAATGAAGCAGCAGTTCAAACAAAAGCAAATCAATCGAATTTGCATAAGCTTATTTTTACTGAGTAATGCATCTTTCTCATACGCGCAAAACGCTCAATCCACAGTCATTGTCTCGGGTTCACGTTTTGAAGAAAACCTGAATGAAGTACCCGCAAACGTGCAAGTCATTACTCGCGAAGAAATTGCTGAATCCACTTCTAATAATATTCCAGACATTCTGTCTCAGATAGGTGGACTCAATGTAAGAAATACCAATAGCGGTCAATTAAATCTTGGTGCCACCATTGACATGGGCGGCTATGGAGTTACAGCCAATAGTACGACTCTTATTCTAGTCGATGGTCAAAAAATAAATCCCATCGATTCATCTTCTGTTTCTTGGGAATCCATTCCACTTGATTCAATCAATCGCATTGAAATATTACATGGGGGTGCTAGCGTTCAATATGGCAATGGTGCCATAGGAGGCGTAATTAACATTATCACCAATGGCGGAAAAAGAGATCTAAATCAAGTCTCCACTAGCTATGGCAGCTTCAATACTTTAGTGAATAATGCTATTTTCAGAAATACTTTGGAACAAACCACATTACAGTTGAGCGCTAATACCTCCAACTCTAATGGCTGGAGACAGAACTCCTCTGCAAATGCATACGCCTTTGATGCAAAAGTTACTCAAGCTTTGGGCGGAAAAGATAATGTATACGCCGATGTTTTTTATAGCTACTCAAATCAACAAAACCCTGGGGGAGTTGTAGGCCAAGTTGGGCAGGGAAATCCGCAATCTGCAAAATTTAACAATATAGGTTCCGGCACCGGCGCCAACAACACTGGTATTCGAGCTGGGCTAGCGAAGGAGCTAGGAAGCACCTTCAACCTAGAAGTTGATGGCTTTTATAGTAATAAAAATACTTTCTTTAATCAGCCCTATTACTCCACTGAAGCCTCAGGCATTGGCGACTATCCCTATATCAGCCCGTCTTTTACCAAGTTTCAAGGGTGGCAAGGCAACTTTACTCCACGCATCAAGGGGGATTTTGGTTCATTCGGAACTAGTATTTTGGGTTATGAATTTAATAAGGCTAGCCAATCATCAAGCAATACTTATAGCGCCGTAATGAATCAAACGGCAGCCAATGTCTATCCGCCTGGACCTTGGGGTGTAGCTAGCCTTCCGCTTCAAGGAGCAGCTAATGCTAGTCTATATAACCAGTCGGTCTACTTTATTCAGAAGCTACCTATTACTAATGGTATTGAACTAAATGGGGGGTACCGATACCAAACTCAAAGTGCAACTGCTAGTGGTACTGACATTTGGAATGGTGCCGCTAATGATAGTCAAACCTACTCAGCAAATGCAGGTGATGTGGCACTCAATTTTAGGTACCTTGAGGGGCAAAGAATCTACATTAAATGGAATCAGTCTTATCGCTTTCCCAATGTCGATGAATTTTGGGGATGGTCTAAAAATGGCGGCGGCTCAACATTTGGTGGAATTCTTAAGCCGCAAACCGCTCAAACCTATGAACTTGGCGGGAACTGGCAAGTACTTAAAAGCAATCTAACCGCATCTATTTTTAGCTCAGTTTCTCAAAATGAAATCATGTACAACCCCTCTACCTTCATTAACTCTAACTCCCCATATGACATCAATCGAAATGGAGTGATATTTAATGCACTTACTGCATTAACCCCTCAATTGTCAGTTGGCGCTGGGGGAACAGTTCAACATGCATTTTATGCAAGTGGACCATATCAAAATCAATCCATACCTCAGCTACCAAATCTATTGCTAAATGCTAGAGCTACGTATACGTTGACAAGTAATTGGTCTGTTGGCGGTGTTGTGAACTACGTTGGAAACCAACACTATGATGCATCACCGGTTTATTACAACTCCTTAGCCACCATGCCCTCATATACCGTTGCAGACATTTATACCAATTACAAGTTTGGTAATTGGGATGCACGACTCACGATTAAAAATGTTGGAAATGCCCAATACTCAAGTTATGGTGGCTATGGCTTCGTAACTGGTCCCAACAGTAACAATGCAAACAATTATTTTTACTATCCTAATGACCCTAGATCGGTATTCGTAAGTGCGAAATATAGTTTTAACTAGCGGATTACCACCTTGGAAAGCAAGAAAAAAGAGGGTGTGGATTATTTGGCCCCAATAATCAGTCACTTATCACTCAGACTCTCACCTTGGCTACCTGAGGCTACAATGCCAATATGAACGAGCCTATCTCTCATTTCACTGGCGATGCAAATCTGGGTGCCCTGAGCGCATCCATTCAGCGCCTGTCTGAGAAGATTTCACTAATTCAAGAAGCTGTGCGCAATCTCAATCAAAGTCATGTGCTGCTTGAGGGCAAAATCGAGGATGCTCAAAAACGGGTTCAGCGCATTTTGAGTCGCTTGCCAGAACAAAGTGATGGTCGTCAACTAAACTTACTTGGCGAAGCAATTCCACCAACCAATCCAGAGGACGACAGTGAGCCAACAACGCATTGAAGTAACTCTTGCCGGTCAAAAGATCACTCTAGCAACCAGCACTGAACACGAACCACTGCTTCGTGCCGCCTGTGTGTTGGTCGATGAACAAATTCAACTGGCTATTAGCGGTGGTAACCGCAGCATTGAACGAGCCAGCATGATGGCCGCACTCAAGATTGCAGGTGACTTCATTACATTGCAGAAAAATCAATCGCAACAAAGCTCTTCTTCAAATATGAGCTCTCATGAAGTAGCTCGTCTTCAAGCGGAAATTCGTGGGCTTGAAGAACAAGTGGACACTTTGTTGCAAACTCTTTCCCTGCCTGGTTCGCCAAGGCCAATAGTTCCTTGAACCGATGCGCAAGCATCCGGAACGATCTTTACCTTGTGGGCGTGAGCGTTTTGCAAGTTCACAGTGCCAACTCAGACTTGGTCACTCCCTGAACCTCTTAATGCACCCGAAGCAGAGTAGCCGTTCCACCTTGAACCTTTGGGTTCAGGATGACGGCCTAGCGGCCAAGGCGGGGAATTCATGTTACTAAGCGATATCCTGATGCTGATACTGTGTGGCAGTATCTCTGGATTTTTAGCAGGACTTCTCGGAATTGGTGGTGGCATGATTTTGGTGCCGTTCATGATCTTAGTTTTTAATCATCTAGGCTTTAACCAAGAAGTGATTGTGCACATGGCCATCGCCACTGGCATGGCGACTATTCTATTCACCACTACTTCAGCTATTTGGGCGCATCACAAACACGGTTCGATTGACTGGAAACTTGTTGCCGCCTTGAGCCCAGGTTTAGTGATTGGCAGTTTGATTGGCGGTAGTGAAATCTTTGAAGCACTCAACACCTCTTGGTTATCACTCTTCTTTGCCATCTTTATTGTGTATAGCTCTATTCAAATGATTCTGAATAAAAAACCAAGCGCAGGACGAGAGTTGCCAGGCAGTCTAGGTTTATTTTCTTTTGGGGCATTTGCGGGTAGCTTAGCCAGCTTAGTTGGTGCAGGAGGTGCATTTATCACCGTGCCATTTATGCTGTGGTGCAATGTTAAACCCCACACCGCTATGGCCACCTCTTCTGGCTTAGGATTTCCAATCGCTGCAGCCGCCACTATTGGCTATATGTATGGCAGCTGGGATCACCCTAACCTGCCCTCAGGATCTCTGGGTTTTGTATATGTCCCAGCAGTAGCCTGTATTGTGGCGATCAGTATTTTCACTGCTCCACTTGGAGCAAAGATGGCGCGTAAGTTGAATGTTGCTCAACTCAAACGCATCTTTGGTGTGATGCTATTAATGCTTGCAGTC
Organism: Polynucleobacter sp. AP-Sanab-80-C2; assembly: GCF_035012965.1. Taxonomy (NCBI): domain Bacteria; kingdom Pseudomonadati; phylum Pseudomonadota; class Betaproteobacteria; order Burkholderiales; family Burkholderiaceae; genus Polynucleobacter; species Polynucleobacter sp. AP-Sanab-80-C2. The sequence goes on along the minus strand of NZ_JAYGQS010000002.1, from coordinate 38,208 downwards.
TTCATGTTTAATGAAAGCCGCAAGGCATTTGGCTTTTAATTAAGCGGTGTACTGCTGACGCAGAATATTTTTCTGTACTTTACCCATAGCGTTACGTGGCAAGTCAGAAACAATTTCTAAACGCTTTGGTATCTTGAAATTAGCAATTTGGGTTTTCAAGGTGGCAATCATCGCTTCAGCATTCAACTTAGCTCCAGGCTTGGCTACTACCACAGCCATGACAGCTTCACCAAAGTCAGGATGCGGAATACCAATCACTGCGCTCTCATCAACGCCATCCATATCATCGATAAAACTTTCGATCTCTTTTGGATAAACGTTATAGCCACCGGAAATAATCAAATCTTTGCTGCGGCCAACAATACATAAGTAATCCTTAGGTGCTTTACCGCCATTGGCATCACCACCCCAGCGGCCAACGTCACCTGTCTTGAACCAACCATCCTTAGTAAATTCTTCGGCGGTTTTCTCAGGCATGCGCCAGTAACCCTTAAATACATTCGGACCTTTAACTTGAATGCTACCGATCTCATCAACACCACAAGATTTATTGTCTTCACTTACCACACGTACTTTAACGCCAGGCAATGGCAAACCAACAGAACCCCCTACGCGGGATCCTTTATATGGATTGGAAACTAACATCACGGTCTCACTCATGCCATAGCGCTCTAAAATAGGCTGGCCAATGACATCCTTGAAGGTATTAAATGTCTCTGTAAGCAATGGGGCGGAACCAGAAATAAATAAGCGCATATTGCGCGCCACTTTCTTGGTGAAGCCTTTATCAGCAAGCAAGCGTACATAGAAAGTTGGTACGCCCATCATCACAGTCGATTGAGGCATATGATGAATGAGCTGTGTAACATCCAAACGCGGCAACCAAATCATCTTGCTGCCATTAATTAATGCGCCATGAGCTGCTACAAACAAACCGTGCACATGGAAGATGGGTAATGCGTGCAAGAGTACGTCGCCTTTTACCCAACCCCAAAACTTTTGTAAGACCTGTGCATTGCTATATAAATTCTGATGGGTTAGCATCGCGCCCTTACTACGACCAGTAGTACCGGAGGTATACAAGATTGCAGCCAAATCATCATCTTTCGTGGCAACCGTCTTGAAGGTGTCGCTTAAGCTACCAGCACGCTCCAACAATGTTCCAGAACGATCTTCATTTAAAGTAAATACTTGTTTGGTTCCAGCCTTAAAAGCAACCTGAGATACCCAAGAGAAATTTTTTCCGCTGCAAACCACTACTGCAGGCTCAGCATTCTCAATGAAGTACTGCATCTCGGCAACTTGATAAGCTGTATTCAGAGGCAAATACACATAACCAGCACGAATCGTAGCCAAGTATAGAAAAAGTGCTTCAGGAGATTTTTCAACCTGAACTGCTACGCGTGAACCGGTTGGTAACTGCAGACTCTTCAGCAAATTAGCCATCTTCGCAGTAGCGCGCTCTAGGTCCCCCCAAGAGTAATAGAGGCCATCATGCGTTTCGATAGCGCAGGCTTTTTTATCTTTTGGAAAACCTTTTTCCAATACTGAATACAAATTCATTAGAACCTCTGATCAAACAAACATTTTAGGGAAGCAGTCTTAATCCAATTTAGCGCCAGAAGCTTTAGCAACCGCAGCCCAACGCTTTATATCGGCATTAACAAATTTTCCAAAAGCATCGCCGGATAAATTAGGCGTATCAGAACCATTGTTAGTCCAGATCGTCTTCATGTCCGGTGTATTAATAGCCTTTTGTACTTCTGCAATCATTTTGTCAACGATCGGCTGTGGCGTTCCCTTTGGGGCAAACAAACCATACCAAGTAGAAACCTCGTAACCCACCAAGCCAGCTTCAGCTGCCGTAGGGATGGTTGGAAAGCCAGGTGCGCGCTTTTGTGATGCTACCGCTAAAGCCACAATCGAACCATTCTTGATCTGTGCAGCAGAAGAACCCAGTCCATCAAATTCAATATCTACTTGACCGGCAATCAGATCTTGCATTGCTGGTCCTGCGCCACGATAAGGAATATGGGTAATAAAAGTCTTGGTTAGCATTTTAAATTGCTCCCCAGCAAGGTGGTGTGAAGAGCCATTACCAGCACTCGCATAGTTAAACTTGCCAGGATTCTTTTTAAGAAGCGCAATGAACTCTTTAAGATCTTTCACTTGCACGTTCTTTGGGTTCACCACAATCACTTGTGGTGGATTTGCAACCATCGCTACTGGAATAAAACTCTTTTCAATGTCGTAGTCTAGGTTGGGATACATTGCCGGGGCGATGGCGTGATGAGCAGCGCCCATAAAAAATGTGTAGCCATCTGGCGCCGCTTTTGCTGCAATAGATGCGCCCAATGTGCCGCCTGCGCCACCACGGTTATCAATCACGATTTGCTTACCCAACTGCTTAGTAAGCTGAGCAGCCAAAGGTCTTGCAAATGCATCTGTTCCGCCGCCGGCTGGAAATGGAACCACAAATGTAATGGGTTTATTAGGCCACTCTTGAGCCATTACAGCTAATGGTGCAAAACAAACGACAAATAGAGCTTTTCTGAAAAAACCCTTTAATGTTTGCTGAATCATCATGTCTCCTCCACAAGCCTATTTGGCTATTGTTTGTAAGTTATTTACGTCATTTATTCACTACTGAATGCTTTGCTGAGCCTTACTACTGTCCAGCTTCTTCCCATTCTAAAGGGAATGCTCTCTAAATTCTGCTTTAGAGCTTCTACTCCAAAACCCTGCATTTATCACTATCTAAGGCTGCATTAAACGACCTACCGCACGCGAGTAATCAATCTCACCCTGCGTAAATCGCTCATGATTCTCCTCAACTGACGATAAATCGTACAAATAATTCACCATCAGGGCTGCTGACTGTCGTAATCCCTTACGAGAAAGATCAGCCGCCCAGTTAATTTGATGCAACTTCGCACCATTTCCCAAATGAAACTTGGCTACTGGGTTGCCATTTCTGCCAGCAGACCCTAGGCCAAGATAAATACTTGCCAGACAAAGTAAGGCTGACTTTTCTTTTTCACTCGCATTATCAGGATGCCATCCAGCACCTAGTCGTTCAGTCCAAGACTGATTAGCAAGACCCATCGTCTCTAGAGCTTTCTCCCGAGCAGTGCGAATAGCTGGCTTTAATTGCACTCCTGTCTTGTCGCCAGCGATATCTGCACCTGCAGCAACCCAATCAATAAATCCAGGAATGGGAGAGAGAGTCACAAAAGTCTTCAGACCAGGGAACTCTGCATGCAACTGCTCAGCAACACGCTTGATCAAAAAGTTACCCATCGAAACGCCACGCAGGCCAGGCTCGCAGTTACTAATAGAATAAAACGCAGCGACTTTGTATTGGGAGTTTTGATGAACAGTCTCCGCCTTCTTATCAACTAGGGGAGTAATCACTGCGGGAATCTCAGGCAGCAAAGCTACTTCAACAAAAATCAGCGGCTCATTAGGTAATTGCGGATGAAAAAAGGCAAAGCAACGGCGATCAGGCTGCAAACGTCTACGTAGATCATCCCAACCATCAATGGCATGCACTGCTTCATGTTGAATTAATTTCTCCAAGACTTCAGCAGGGGATTTCCAATCCACTCGATGCATCTTCAAAAAGCCAGGATTGAACCAGGAAGACAGTAAGTGGCGTAAATCGAAATCAACTGCTGTGAGTTCAGGTTGCTTTTCTAGTAGCTGCAATAAATCACGCCGCATGCCTACCAATGCTGCAGTGCCATTGCTTGCGCGATTGAGGCGACGAAATAATTCTTGCCTTGGAGGCTCAGTAACACGCTGCAGTTTGATGTAATTACGCGCGCTAGCTTCAGCAGAAAAGTTTTGCGCTGCACTCATCACCGCAGCAGGATCTGGGTTGAGTTTTTCAAATAAGAAAGTGAAAAACTTCAAATGCTGATCTTTGGAAAGCTTTCGATAGTTATTGATGACATCATCCGCCATGCTTACAGCATTAGACTCGCCTCTCTCAGAAATGAGGCGGTTTACTGCGCCAGTGACACGCGAAAAATAACGCGCTTTTGCTAACTTTTCCAGCATGGGAGCCTATCTATTAAAACAGTGAATAAATCCAATAAACCATGTAGTACTACTTACTGGATGAATCAATTAAATCAACTGCATTTTCATTAAATTTCTAATAATGATAAAGGGATTCTTAATATGATGAAGCCTTTAAGAAATAAGGGGGGCCGAATGACGGCGCAGCAAGTAGGTACCGAAGATCATCATTGGTATGCAGAGCCACTGACCCATCGATAGGCCAAGGCCCAAGAGCCCCAAGAAAGCATCGGGCTCACGAGCATACTCAGCCAAGAAACGACAGACTCCATAGCCTAGTAAAAATAATCCGGATATCTGTCCAATCCGGCGAGGCTTACTTGCATACATCCAAAGAATGATTCCGAGTAAAACACCTTCACCCAGCAATTGATAAATTTGTGATGGATGACGTGGAATGGAATCCACTAGGGGGAAAACCATTGCCCAAGGAAGATCGGTTGGCCTACCCCACAACTCGCCATTAATAAAATTACCTAAGCGCCCAAATGCCAATCCAAAGGGAACCAAAGGCGCCACCAAATCACTCACTACAAAAAAAGTCGTCTGGCGTTTCTTTGCAAACCACCATAGGGCCACCAGAACACCCAAGAGACCGCCATGGAAAGACATGCCACCTTCCCAGATTTTCAAAATACTCAATGGGTTGGCAAGGTAAAAGCTCGGCATGTAAAAAAGGGTATAACCCAAGCGACCTCCAAGCACTACACCCAATACACCTGCAAATAATAAATCTTCTAGGTCTTTATAGGTCCAGCCCAAAGCCTGATAACGAGGAGTACGAATGCGTAAACGACCTAGCAACAGAAATTGCGCAAAGGCCATGAGATACATCAAGCCATACCAGTGAATCGCAAAGGATCCAATACGCAGTGCTGCCGGATCAAACTGTGGATGGATCAACATGAAAAATGGAAATTAACTCTTGGATTGATCAAAGTTATGGAGCTCATGACCTAATTCACGATAGGCCTTGAAGCGCTCGCGCCCTGCTAAGCGCTCCGCTTCATTCACTGTTACGACTTCCACAATCCGCGGAAAGCGCTCTACTAAAGCCGGCACATCTTGCGGCATGCGCATACCCAAATGAATCATCACGTCAGCATGGGGAATAGTGCTTAGATAAGGTGAAGCAAAGTTATCTGTGAGAATGATGGGTGTCTCTGCAGCAGCTTCATCGTCAATATAACAATGCGGCATAAAGTCAGTACTACTGAAAGTCCAAAGCAAATCATCCAACTTCTGTAGATCCCCTTTTTCACCGACAATCACAATCTGTCGAACCGGCTGGCACTCTGGTGTGGCGCTCCAGATTTTGCGGGTCAAGCGACAGGCATATTCCAGCTTGTCACTTACATTGCTATGAAAATCAATGCGCGCCATATAAATTGGCTAACTTACTTTTGCTCAAGCAAGAAATTCACCAATAGAGGAACTGGACGACCGGTTGAACCTTTGGCAGCACCACTCTTCCATGCGGTTCCAGCGATATCCAAGTGAGCCCATTTGTACTTCTCAGTAAAGCGCGATAAGAAGCAGGCTGCGGTGACACTTCCTGCAGGGCGTCCACCAATATTAGCAACATCCGCAAAATTGGATTTGAGTTGCTCATGATAAGCAGCATCTAAAGGTAAGCGCCATACCGTATCTAAGGAATCTTTACCCGCTTTCGTCAGAGCATCTACCAAGACTTCATCATCAGAAAACACGCCGCTATGCACATGTCCTAATGCAATGACGCAGGCACCTGTTAAGGTTGCTACATCAATTACGGCCTTAGGCTTAAAACGCTCCACATAAGTTAGTGCGTCACACAATATCAAACGGCCTTCAGCATCAGTATTGAGAATCTCAATAGTTTGACCTGACATGCTCTTCACAATATCTCCTGGACGTGTTGCTCTACCAGATGGCATATTTTCACATGTAGGCACTACGCCAATTACATTCCTCTTGAGCTTCATTAGTGCGGCGGAATACAAGGTACCAATGACCGATGCGGCGCCACACATGTCGTACTTCATTTCATCCATCGCTTCGCCAGGCTTCAGAGAAATACCGCCCGTATCAAAGGTAATGCCTTTACCAACTAAGACAATTGGAGCCTCTCCAGCTTTGCCACCTTGGTGACGCATCACGATAAATTGCGGCGGGGTTTCAGAACCCTTGGCAACAGACAAAAATGAGCCCATACCCAAAGCTTCAATTTGCTTGAGTCCCAACACTTCAACCTTCAGGGCGGTCTTTTTAGCCAAGCCCTGTGCAGTCTTACCTAAATAAGTTGGGGTACAAATATTAGGAGGAAGGTTGCCCAAGTCCTTGGCAAGGTTCATCCCCTCAACCATCGCACCACCCTGCTCAATCGCTAGTTTTAATTCTTTGGCGCAAGCATTGTTGCCTGCAAAGATCAAATGCTTAAAAGTATCAGCCTTATCTTTCGCCTTAAATTTCATCGCCGGTTGACGCACACCAAAACGATAAGCCTGATCGCCAGCATATTGAATAGTGAGCCGCACTTCTTGCGCAATCTTCTCAGATGTTTTAGATAGCGTAAAACTCGGAGCAAACCAAATTGCATTTTCAATTGAGCCACCGCTCAATGCCTTTAATCCTGCACGTGCCACTTTGGAATAAGCCGTCAAACTTTGATCGGCGGTTAAGCGCAGATCACCCATGCTGAGTAATAGCACCCGCTTAGCTTTGACTGCATTCGCAGACCAAGATTTATCCGCTCTCAATAAACAAACTGAGGCTTGTTTGCTATCTAAATCGCCCAAAACGTTGGCGTGACTTACTGAACCGCCCAAGAGCAGATCTAACTCCGCCAAAACGCCGGCCTTGGTCTTGGCACCTTTACTGCTCGCAAATCCTTCAAAGTCAGCTTTGGAATAACCCAAAACGAGGCAATCTGTAGTTTGAGCCAGCATTGTTTTGAGGCTCGGTTTGAGCAGTTTTGCACTCTGCAGGTCAGCTTGAGGGAAAATTTTGGTGCTAAATTGAATTGTCATAATCTATTGCAGTATTTTTAGGTCGATTCAAGGGCGAAAGATAGAAATCTAGGATGTTTATCCATTATCCTCCGACATGAGATTAACCTATTTTTCCCACATCAAAATAAGTCCTTTTGGCTTTTCATATACCCCCAGAACTACGTTCAGACCCATCCATCACCATTCATGATTTTTAAAGAAGCCCTTCGCCGCGAACTTAGCTTTACTACAGGCGGAGTCTTTTTGGTCTTGGTCACCATCATGGTCACCACTTTGGTGATTCGAATTTTGGGATATGCAGCCAATGGTTCCGTTAATCCTGAAGATGCCATCGTTCTCATTTCTTTGGCTACCCTAGGCTATCTTGCCGTTTTATTAACCGTATCACTCTTTGTTGCCATACTGATTGTTTTAGTGCGCTGGTACAAAGATTCTGAAATGATCGTTTGGTTTGCTAGTGGATTAAGCATCAGTAACTTGGTCCGCCCTATTTTGCAATTTGCTACTCCACTCATCATCATTATTGCCTTGCTGGCTCTTTTTGTGTGGCCTTGGGCTAATCGAGAAACTACCCTCATTAGCCAGCGCTTTCAGCAACGTGATGATGTATCGATGGTGACTTCTGGCCAATTTAAAGAATCTGCCAGAGCAGAGCGCGTCTTTTTTATTGAAGAGCTTGATGTTGATAAAAGTGAAGTGAAAAATATATTCGTAGCTGACCATAAAAATGGGCGCCTCAGTATTGCAGTCGCTTCCACTGGCTATATTCAAAACGCCGAAGGCGGAGAAAAATCCATTGTTTTGCATAATGGGCGGCGCTATGAAGGGCAGCCTACTGCACCAGATTTTAGAATCCTAGAGTTCAATGATTACACCACTAAGATCCGAAGCAAAGAAGCATTGGCGCCAGCCCCACGTGATCGAGAAAAAACGGTTTCCGAGTTACTGAACGACAATAATCCAACAGCATTTAATGCCAATCGCGCAGAGCTCCTTTGGCGCCTAGGTTTGCCACTGATGGCTCTGGGCTTGGTTCTGATTGCCATCCCACTAGCGTATGTCAATCCCCGCTTAGGCAATTACACTGCGATGTTTTATGCGGTCCTTATTTATTTGATTTATAGCAACCTACTGAATCTCACGCAAAACTTTGTTGCACAAGGGAAGTTCAGTGTGTTTGTCGGAATTTGGCCTATTCATCTTTTAGCATTTTTGATTGCATATGTACTGATACGCAATCGCATCAATCCATCCATTCGGTGGTGGCGTCGTCAACTTCCCGCATCCTTTTCTCACAAATGAAACTGCTCTTTCCGTATATTTATGAGCGTTATTTAGCTAAGCAGATCTATGCGGCCTTTGGCTTCATCTTGTTTGCCTTAGTTGCCCTCTTCTTATTCTTTGACATCTTGAGCGAGCTAGGCTCAGTTCAAGGTGGCTACACCCTACCAATCGCATTACTCCATGTATTGCTGAAGGCGCCGAGCCGTATTTCTGAAATTATTCCAATTGCAGGTTTGATTGGCAGCATTTATGTATTTGCCATGCTAGCGAGTCAATCTGAGTTCACCATCTTGCGTATCGCAGGACTTGATGTCAAGCGTGGCCTCATTACACTTACCAAAATTTCATTGCCCCTGGTGCTCCTAACCCTCATCATGAGTGAGTGGGCCGGCCCTTATGCAGAAAGCAAGTCTGAACAAATTCGCATGAAGGCCTTAGGCACTAGCTACTCAGCGCAATTTAAGACTGGCGTTTGGGTGAAAGATCGCCTCAGAGATGAGGACGGTAGCGGTCCCGTTCGACCAGGTGTACGCTATGTGAATGTGGGTAAGGTCGATAAAGACAATGAGATTCGTGATATTCGAATGTATGAATTTAACGATAACTACAATCTGCTATCGATTCGGAGCGCCCCATCAGGTCATTTCGATGAAGCTGGAATTTGGGCATTAAAAGATGTGACCGAAACACGCTTCAAAGAAATCAAACAGACCGATCCTCTCAACCCCGTTTTTTCTTCGAGGACATTTACCCACCCTACTCTGACCTTAGAGTCTGAAGTCACGCCACAAATTTTGAACGTACTCTTGATCAGCCCTGAAAAAATGTCGATTGTCAGTTTAGGTCGTTTCATTATTCACCTGCAAGATAACAAGCAAGATATACAACGTCACGCCATTGCCTTTTGGAAAAAAGTAGTTTACCCATTCACCATTTTTGTGATGCTGGCTCTAGCCCTCCCGTTTGCTTACTTAAAAGTACGTGCAGGCAGCGTTGGTATTAAAGTGTTTGGCGGAATCATGCTAGGGATGAGCTTCCAGCTATTTAATTCTCTTTTCTCCAACGTCGGTTTGTTAAGCGCATGGCCGACCTTCTTGACGGCCTTAGTCCCGCCGATGTTCTACTTTCTTTTAGCGCTCCTTGCTTTACGTTGGGTTTCTAAAGCCTAAGACCAAAAATTCATATAGAATCAGATTCCTATATCTCTTTAGATATATAGATAGGAGTCTTATATGAACCTTCATCAATTTCGTTTTGTCCGCGAAGCAGTTAGGCAAAACTTCAATCTCACCACTGCCGCCAAAGTACTCTTCACTTCTCAGCCTGGCGTATCGAAGGCCATCATCGAACTAGAAGATGAATTGGGTGTGGAGATCTTTCGTCGCCACGGCAAGCGTATTCGCTCACTCACTGAGCCTGGCAAACGTATTCTAAGCTCGGTAGAACGAATCCTCGATGAAGTGGAAACACTAAAGCGAGTTGGCGAGGATTTTGCCAGTCAAGACCAAGGCAACTTTGTGATTGCCACCACCCATACCCAGGCTCGTTATGCACTCCCTAAGGTGCTGACTGAATTTACTAAGCGCTTTCCAAAAGTGCGCGTCAGTATTCAACAAGGTAGCCCTGGGCAGATTGCGGAGCTACTAAGTCATGACCGTGCTGATATCGCCATTGCTACTGAAGGAATAGCCAATACACCTGGCGTCCTCGCTCTACCGGGTTATCAATGGCAGCACGTCGTCATGGTGCCATTGAGTCACCCGCTACTAAATCAAGCAACAGTAACGCTCGAAGAAATTGCAAAGTACCCAATCATTACTTACGACAAAGCATTTGCAGGTCGCAGCAAAATTGATGCGGCCTTTGCTCAACGCAGTATTACACCCGACATCATCTTAGAAGCAATTGATGCTGACGTGATTAAAACTTATGTTGAAGCCGGTATGGGTATTGGCATTGTTGCTGGTCATGCCTACGACTCTGAAAGAGATCGCAACCTCAAAGTGATTCCCGTAGGTCATTTGTTTGGCAACAACGTCACGCACATTGGAGTTAAACAAGGCGCATACCTAAGATCTTTTGTGTATACCTTCATTGAACTTTTCTCGCCCACGCTCACCAAGAAAATTGTTGAGCAAGCAATGAGTGAGAAAGCCGAAACTTACGAAATATAGTGCTTGGAGAAATTTGACGGCTTGATTGACCGTTAAATGGTGCCTCGGGGCGGACTCGAACCGCCACGCCTTGCGGCACCGGATTTTGAGTCCGGCACGTCTACCAATTCCATCACCGAGGCAGGTGTTTGCAGTGGAAATTCTGCGCAATTTGATGCTTTGTTACTGCTAAGACATGAGAGTGTAACAAAAATTGCCTAGTTGCCGCCTACCTTGGGCATAGAACCCCTTAAAATAGAGACTTATAGCCAAATTATTAAAAGGAATTACCCGTATGGCCGGCCACTCGAAGTGGGCCAATATTCAGCACCGCAAAGGTCGTCAAGACGAAAAACGCGGCAAGATTTGGACCAAACTCATCAAGGAAATTACTGTTGCTGCCAAATTAGGCGGCGGCGATCTGACGGCTAACCCTCGCTTACGTTTAGCGATCGACAAGGCTAAAGATTCCAACATGCCGAATGACAATGTGCAACGAGCTATCCAGCGCGGCACCGGCTCTTTAGAGGGAGTGAGCTACGAAGAGATTCGTTATGAGGGTTACGGCATGAACGGCGCAGCAGTGATTGTTGATTGCCTCACCGATAACCGTACTCGCACCGTTGCTGAAGTGCGCCATGCTTTCAATAAAAATGGTGGCAATATGGGAACTGAAGGTTCAGTTGCCTTTCTATTTAAGCACTGCGGTCAAATGTTATTTGCCCCCGGCACTAGCGAAGATCAACTGATGGAAGTTGCCTTAGATGCGGGTGCTGATGATGTGATCACTCACGATGATGGATCACTTGAGGTATTAACTCCCGTGCCAGATTTTCCTAAAGTGCAAGATGCGCTTTCTCAAGCAGGATTAAAAGCCGAATTAGCGACTGTTGCCATGAGACCAGAAACAGAGATTGCGCTGGAAGGTGATCAAGCGGAGAGCATGCAAAAATTGCTGGATGCACTTGAAAACTTAGATGACGTACAAGAAGTCTTTACCAACGCTGCTCTTTAAACTCTTACTAACTCTTCTATTATGAAAATTCTTCTCGTTGGATCTGGTGGACGCGAACACGCCTTAGCCTGGAAACTGGCGCAATCTCCTCGAGTGCAAAAAGTGTATGTGGCGCCAGGTAACGGCGGTACTGCAACCGCCAAGCAAACCGCTGTTGGCATTGAGAATTTACCGATTACCGGATTAGAAGAGCTGGCTGATTTTGCGAAACGTGAAAAGATTCACCTGACGGTTGTTGGTCCTGAAGCCCCATTAGCCGCAGGAATTGTGGATGTCTTCCGTAATCATGGCTTACGTATTTTTGGACCAACTCAACTGGCTGCTCAATTAGAATCCTCTAAAGACTTTTCTAAAGCATTCATGAAACGTCACGGCATTCCTACGGCTGATTACCAAACATTTTCTAGCACTCTAGAAGCTCATGCTTACATTGACGCTAAGGGTGCACCGATTGTGATTAAAGCTGATGGCTTGGCTGCTGGCAAAGGTGTTGTAGTAGCCATGAGCTTAGAAGAGGCTCATGCTGCAGTGGAGATGATGCTCGCCGATAACAAACTCGGCAATGCTGGTGCCCGCGTTGTCATTGAAGAATTCCTCACCGGCGAAGAAGCCAGCTTTATCGTTCTCGTAGATGGCAAACATGTTCTTGCGCTGGCAACCAGTCAAGATCACAAGCGCTTATTAGATGGTGACCAAGGCCCCAATACTGGCGGCATGGGTGCTTACTCTCCTGCGCCTGTTGTGACCCCAGAAATTCATGCACGGGCATTGCGTGAAGTGATCATGCCTACTGTTAAAGGTATGGAGGCGGATGGCTTGCCTTACACAGGCTTTCTTTATGCAGGCCTGATGATTACTCCAGATGGCAAAATCAAAACACTGGAATTCAATTGCCGCATGGGTGATCCAGAAACTCAACCCATCATGGCGCGCTTACGTAGTAATCTCGTAAATGCTCTTGATCACGCAGTAGATGGCAAGTTGAATGAAATCGAACTTGAGTGGGATCGTCGCACTGCTTTAGGGGTAGTGCTTGCTGCCCATAACTATCCAGACACGCCTCGTAACGGCGATGTCATTACCGGTATTCCGGTTGACACCGAAGATCAAATCACCTTCCACGCTGGCACCAAACTACAAGATGGCAAAGTAGTGACTTCTGGTGGACGGGTACTCTGCGTGGTCGGCTTGGCGGATACTGTTCGCGGCGCCCAACAAAAAGCTTACGATGCAATTAATCAAATCGAATTTGATGGCATGCAATATCGCAAAGATATTGGCTATCGCGCACTTAAATGAAAGTAAGAGCACCTTTGTCAACTCAACATACTCAAATTGATATCGCAGTCTTAAAAGATTATTTCTTAGGGCTACAAGATCGCATCACCAATGCCATGAGTGCATTAGATGGCAAAGCCTTCGCTGCAGACGAATGGCATAAACCTGAAGATAGCAAGCTCAAAGGTTATGGTCGCACCTGCACTCTAGATGGTGGCAATATCCTCGAAAAGGGTGGGGTTGGCTTCTCTCATGTTCGAGGTGATCAAATGCCACCCTCAGCTTCGCATCACCGTCCCGAAGTAGCTGGTCGCAGCTTTGAAGCGATGGGAGTATCAGTAGTCTTCCACCCTAATAATCCCAAGGTTCCAACCACCCATATGAATGTGCGCTGCTTTATTGCGCAAGCCCCAGATCAAGAACCCGTCTGGTGGTTTGGTGGCGGCTTTGATCTCACACCCTACTACGGCGTTGATGGGGATTGCAAACACTTTCATCAAACTGCAAAAGATGCTCTTGATCCATTCGGAGCAGAGCTCTACCCTCGCCTTAAAAAGTGGTGTGACGAGTATTTTTACTTGAAACATCGTGAAGAACCCCGTGGCATTGGTGGCGTTTTCTTTGATGATTTCAACGAACTGGGCTTTGAGAAAAGTTTTGCAATGACCCGTGCAGTAGGTGATGCTTTTATTAATGCTTACCTGCCAATCGTTGAACGCCGCTATCAAGATACCTTTACCGCTGAAGAAAAAGCATTCCAAGAGTACCGACGTGGTCGCTATGTGGAATACAACCTCATCTTTGATCGCGGTACGATCTTTGGCTTGCACTCGGGTGGTCGCACCGAATCCATCTTGATGTCCATGCCCCCAGTAGTGCAGTGGTGGTACAACTATCAGCCCAAGCCTGGGACACCAGAAGCTAAGCTGTATGACTATTACCTCAAACCACGTGATTGGTTAGCTTGAGCGCTCGTAAAAAAATTGGCATCCTGGGTGGCACCTTTGATCCGCCCCATATAGGGCATCTCAGATTAGCGAGTCATTTTGCAAAAAAGTTACACTTAGACGAGCTACTTCTCATACCCAGTGGTGAACCATGGCAGAAGGGCTCGAACATTACAGCCGCTGAAATTCGTTATCAACTCACTGAGGCTGCCGGTATTGATTTAGCCAAGGCACTTTCATATCTGAAGATACCCACACAAGTCGGTATTGATCGCATAGAGATTGAGCGTGCTGGCCCGAGTTACAGTATTGATACTGCCAAATCCTTACGTGAACGCTTTGGTTCCCAAGCAAGCTTAATTTGGTTGACTGGAGTGGACTCATTGATTCACCTACCAACTTGGGTTGCTTGGCGCGAGTTGTTTCAGTACATGCATTTCGCAGTAGCCAGCCGACCAAACTACGATCTCATGGCTGAGATGAGCCCTGAAATTCAAGAATTACTCGATACCCGCCAAACTTTTGATCCAGCAGCTCTTGAAAATCAAGCGGCTGGCCTCATCTACATTGATGAAGGTCTTGCAGTAGACCTCTCCTCTACCGACCTCAGAAGTCGCCTTCAGTCACCTGCTCGAAGCTCTATTGAGTCTGAGCAAATTCCATCACAAACACTAGAAATCATTACAAATCTGGGCTTGTACCAGTAATCAAGCTAAGATCAAGCTCAACACTAAAAGATATTGCATAGACACCATGGACTTACGTAAATTACAACGCGTCATTATTGATGCCCTAGAAGATGTTAAGGCGCAGGATATTCGCGTTTATGACACCACCAAACTCAGCGAGTTATTCGATCGCGTGATTATTGCTACAGGGTCCAGCAATCGCCAAACACGGTCTTTAGCCATGTCTGTCAAAGAAGAGGTCAATGCCAAAGGTGGTGAAGTGATCTCTATCGAAGGCTTAGAGACTGGTGAATGGGTGCTCGTAGACTGCGGTGATATTGTGGTTCATATTTTGCAGCCGATGTTGCGCTCTTACTATCAACTAGAAGGTATGTGGGGCGCCAAACCGGTGCGCGTCAAATTGGCTGGTGCCAAAGGCCTAGCTAAAGCAAGCGAATCCGAAGACGACGAGTAATTTTTTTATTCACGCCACTTAGCCGATGCGCTTAACCATTGTTTCAGTTGGTCACAAGATGCCCGATTGGGTTGTAACAGCAACTCAAGACTACATCAAACGCATGCCAGCGGATTGCAGTATTGAGATTAAAGAAATCAAGCCTGATCTCACTCCAGCAAAAGAAGCAGTCAAAATCCTGGCAGCTATTCCAAAGGGCTCACGCGTCATTGCCCTAGATGAGCGCGGTAAAGATCAAACCACCCAGAATCTAGCTACTCAGCTAGCAAGCTGGCGTCAAGAAGGTTTTGACATTACCTTTTTAATTGGTGGAGCCGATGGTCTAGATGCCAAGCTCAAAACGCATGCACAAGCGATGTGGCGTCTCTCTAGCCTCACACTGCCACATGCGATGGCTAGAGTGTTACTGGTTGAGCAACTCTATCGCGCCTGGACTATTCTTCAAGGTCATCCCTATCACCGTGAGTAATGCTGTGTATTCTTTTGTTTATCTCGCCTCTCAAAGTCCACGCCGTCAAGAGCTCTTAAAACAAATAGGGGTGCACTTTGAAATGCTCCTTCCTCAAGTGGGTGAAGATGTTGAAAGCATTGAAATACCCCTCCCCCATGAAAAAGCACTTGCTTATGTAGAGCGAGTGACCTTAGCGAAAAGCGCTGTTGCACTAGAGCGCTGGAAAAAGAGTGGCTTACCTTGGGCGCCAATTTTGTGTGCAGACACCACGGTTAGTCTTCCCAATCATCCCGATGGTGAAATTCTCGGAAAACCCTCTGATGTTGCCGATGCTACTCGTATTCTGGGAATGTTGAGTGGTAAAACCCATGAGGTATTCACTGGGGTGGCACTGACGATCACGCCTGAAGAATCACCGGTATTTTTATTGCAAGTATCTGAGGTTCAGTTTGCCGTCCTGTCGGAATCACAAATCAACGCCTATATTGGAAGCGGAGAACCTTTTGGTAAGGCTGGCGCCTACGGTATTCAAGGTGGCGGAAGCGCCTTTATCCCCTCGATCAAGGGTAGCTATAGCGGTATCATGGGACTTCCCCTTTATGAAACTGCTCAACTACTCAAACGCGCTCAAATTAACTGTATATGAATGAAGAGATACTCATCAATATCACTCCGCAAGAGACGCGGGTTGCTTTAATACAGCAAGGTGCGGTTCAGGAACTGCAAATTGAGAGAACTCGTCAACGTGGTATTGTTGGAAATATCTACCTTGCAAAAGTTGTGCGCGTATTACCAGGTATGCAGTCTGCTTTTATTGAAATTGGTTTGGAGCGTACTGCGTTTATGCACGTTGCTGACATCACCCAAAGCAATCCGCAGCCCCAGATTGAAAAATTACTATTTGAAGGTCAAACTTTATTAGTCCAAGTCTTGAAGGACCCCTTAGGCACTAAGGGCGCACGTCTGACGACCCAACTCAGTATTGCAGGGCGTAATTTAGTTTACTTACCTCCCGCAGGAACCGATACCGCTACCGAAAAATATATCGGTGTCTCCCAACGAATTGATCAACCAGAAGAGCGTGAAGCAATTAAAACTCGTCTGGCTGGACTCATGGCTGAAGATGAGAAAGGCGGCATCATCGTGCGTACCAGCGCCCAAGATGCTTCAGATACCGAATTGCAACATGACATGCGCTATCTCAGAACCACTTGGGAAAGTATTCGTGAAGCAATGAAGCACAAAGCTGCGCCTAGCCTACTTTACCAAGACCTGAGCTTGGCTGAGCGGGTATTGCGCGATGTTGCTGGCGAAGAAACAATTCAAATTCGGGTCGACTCGGCAGAGAATTTTGAGAAGCTCAAAGGCTTCGCCAATCTATATATGCCTAACTTATTAGGCAAGCTCACTTTGCATCGTGGCGAACGCGCCCTATTTGATTTATTTGATGTCGATGCCGAAATTAATAAAGCCTTAGGTCGACGTGTTGATCTGAAATCCGGTGGCTACCTGATGATCGATCAAACAGAGTCAATGACAACGATTGATGTCAACACTGGTAGCTATGTAGGCGCCCGTAATTTGGATGACACGGTATTTAAAACTAATCTTGAGGCAGCTCAGGCCATTGCTCGGCAACTGCGCTTACGCAACCTAGGCGGCATCATCATTATTGATTTTATCGACATGATAGGCAAAGATCATCAAGAATCGGTATTGCATGAACTGAAGCGGAATTTGGAGCGTGATCACGCTCGTACTTCTGTAAGTGAATTTTCAGCATTAGGCTTGGTAGAAATGACTCGCAAGCGCACTCGTGAATCGCTGGCTCATATTACTTGTGAGCCATGTACTACCTGTATGGGTAAAGGTGAAATCAAAACGGCACAAACGATTTGCTATGAGATCTTGCGTGAGATTGTACGTGAGCATCGTCAATTTAATCCGCGAGAATTTCGGATCGTAGCAGCACCAGACGTGATTGACCTCTTTCTTGAGGAAGAAAATCAATTCTTGGCGCAGTTGGGCGATTTCATTGGCAAACCGATTACGCTCCAGGCAGAAGGCAGCTTCCGCCAAGAACAATACGATATCGTTCTGAGCTAAGGATCCAGACTATTTAAGCAAGCTTACGCATTAGAGAATTGAATGCGATGTAAGTTGGCATATAGACCATCTTGCTTGATCAATTCTTCATGTGAGCCGTTTTCCACAATCTTACCGTGCTCTAAAACGACAATTCGGTCTGCATGCTCAATCGTGGAGAGGCGATGCGCAATCACCAAGGTAGTTCTGCCAGCCATTAATCTTTCTAAAGCATCTTGTACTTGACGCTCTGATTCAGAATCCAAGGCAGAAGTAGCCTCATCCAAAATCAGAATCGGCGCATTTTTATAGATAGCTCTAGCAATTGCCAAACGCTGACGTTGTCCGCCAGATAAGCGGTTGCCGTTATCGCCCACCATCGAATCAATCCCCTCGGGAAGCTCACGAATCATGGCACTCAAGTTGGCCGCCTCTAAAGCCTCGATCACCCGACCACGATCAATACCCTCTTCACTGGCCGCGCCATACGCTACGTTGGCAGCAATCGTGTCATTAAATAAAATGACATCCTGACTTACAAAGGCAAGTTGTTTGCGAACATCCGCCAGCACAATATCCTCTAAGGACAAGTCGTCTAAGTAAATATGGCCACTGGTTGGCTTAAAGAATCGAGGCAGTAAGTTGACTAAGGTTGACTTGCCACCACCAGAAGGTCCAACAAACGCAACAATTTCGCCAGGCTTGATCGTGAGATCAATATTGGTCAATGTATCTTTACGCCCCGCCTCTTGCTGATATGAGAAACCCACCTTCTCAAATCGGATTGCACCTTTGGCTTTATCCAAAGGCTTCATATTCTGCTTGCGATCTTCAGCCTCTTCAAAAGGCTGGTCCATTAAGCCGAAAATCATTTCTGCCGCAGTGAGACCGCGTTGTAAAGGCTGATTGATATCAGCTAAATGCTTCAAAGGAGAAATCACTAACATCATTGCGGTAATAAACGCCGCAAAACCGCCTACCGTAGTACCTTCAGTAGAAGACTGCATCAATGCAATCACCAGCACAATCGATAGCGCCATTGAAGCAATTAACTGTGTAATGGGTTGATTTAAACCACCCGCTACGGCCGACTTCAAAGCAAATTGGCGTAAACGCTCTGCTTTTTGCAAAAAGCGATTCATTTCATATTCTTGGGCACCGTGCACCTTCACAATTTTGTAGCCGGCAGCAGATTCCTCAACAATGTAGGCCAACTCACTCGTCAAGTTTTGTTGCTCGCGATTAAGCGACCTCAAGCGTCGATTAATTTTGCTCATGATCAAAGCAATGACCGGGAAAATGATGAGCACAACTAATGTGAGTTTCCAATTGAGATAAATCAAGTAGCCCATCAATCCCACTACAGTTAGTGAGTCGCGCACCAGGCTAATGAGCATGCCGCCCATAATTGACAGCACATTATTCACTTCAAAAACAACGGCATTAATTAAATTGGAGGCTGAGTTTTTTTGAAAGAAAGCAGTACTTGCATGCAACAAGGTTTGGAACATTTGCTCACGCAGTTTGAGAAGGACCGCATTGATGACTCGGGTAAGCAAATAATTCGATAGAAACTGAGCTAGGCTACGTACTAGCGCCAATCCAACCAAAAAGACGGGTATCTGCCAGAGCTTGTTATTAAGCCCACCAGTAAAGCCGCGGTCCAATAGAGGCTTCATCAAAGCAGGGATCGAGGTCTCCGCTGCAGCCACAAAAGCCATGGCGACTAAGGAACCAATAATCAGCCCAATATGGGGCTTAAGATAGGTAATTAAGCGATTTAGAGCGGTCCGGTCTTGAGCATTCATATAATGAATTATGCCCACCTTATCAGTCATACTCATCACCCGCAATGAAGAGGCCAATTTAGACGACTGTCTAGCCTCTCTAAAAGGCATTGCCCAGCAGATTGTGGTGGTCGACACCCACAGCGCTGACCGCACCCTAGAAATCGCCCAAAAGTATGGCGCGACGATTGCTCAGCCCTCGGATTGGCCAGGTTTTGGCCCCCAAAAGAACCGCGCTTTGGACTTGGCTACGGGTGACTGGGTTTTGTCTCTAGATGCCGATGAAAGACTCACCCCTGCACTCAGATCAGAAATTGTGACGGCAGTTCACCATAGCGCCCAGATCAATTGTTTTGCCATTCCCAGACTATCTTGGTACTGCGGCCGCTTCATTCGCCACTCTGGGTGGAGCCCAGATTACGTAGACCGGCTCTTTAAGCGAGGTACTGCCCGCTTCTCAGATGACTTAGTCCATGAGCGACTCATTCCCAATGGCGCTGTCGCAAAGCTAGAAAACCCCATGCTGCACTACAGTTTCATGAACTACTCTAAGGTGCTGCAAAAACTGGATCGTTATTCCACAGCCTCTGCTGAGCAAGCGTTTGCCCAAGGCAAAACAAGTAGCCCCTTAAAGGCAGTTTTGCATGGTGTCTGGGCATTTATACGCACTTATATTATTCGTGCTGGGTTTTTGGATGGGGGTCAAGGATTTGCCTTAGCCATCTCCAATGGTCAGGGAACGTATTACCGCTACATCAAGCTCTGGCATCTCCATCAGGAAGCGCGTAAATGATTTCGATTTTGCTGGCTACATATAACTGGCCGCAAGCCCTGAAGCTCTGCCTAGAATCGCTAGCTACTCAAACAGACCATCATTTTGAAATCATCATCGCCGATGATGGGTCTACTGAGAGCACTAAACAAATCATTGGTGCCTTTCAATCAACACATTCACTTTCAATAACGCACCTTTGGCAAGAAGATCAAGGTTTCCGAAAAACCAAAATTCTCAACCAAGCAATTGAAGCAGCTAAAGGTGATTACCTCATCTTTTTAGACGGAGACTGCCTGGTTCAGCCGGATTTTGTTGCTCGCCATCGCGAGCTTGCACAAAAGGGCTTTCTCGTTACTGGCAGCCGAGTCCTACTCAATGAAAAACTAACACAAGAGTT
The DNA here is from genome assembly GCF_035012965.1 of Polynucleobacter sp. AP-Sanab-80-C2. NCBI lineage: Bacteria > Pseudomonadati > Pseudomonadota > Betaproteobacteria > Burkholderiales > Burkholderiaceae > Polynucleobacter > Polynucleobacter sp. AP-Sanab-80-C2. The sequence goes on along the minus strand of NZ_JAYGQS010000002.1, from coordinate 17,820 downwards.
GCTAGCCACTTCCCGCTGGGACTTTAAGCTATTTATCTCCAAGCTTTTGGAGTACCGTCTAAATGGTGGTATTAATAAATACTGGCCACTCAAAATCAAACTCGGCAATGGTTCTTGGCGCGACTATAAAAAATTTGTTTGGCGGCGTATTAAGGGTTGCAACATGGCTTGCTGGAAAACCGATGCGCAAGCAATTGATGGCTTTGACGAGACCATGACCGGCTGGGGTCACGAGGATGCTGACTTTGTCTTTCGTTTACAGCGGCATCATATCAAGCGCAAATCAGGATCATGGTCTACCGAAGTATTGCATCTCTTTCATCAAATTCATGATCAGAGCAATGCTGCTGAAAATGCGCGGCGTGTGCGTGAAAAGATTTTGGCAAAGGCAATGTAAGCGATCCACATATGACCAACTTCTCCACCCTAAAGCCCAAAAAAGTATTATTCATTGCGACTCGGCAAATTGGCGATGTACTGGTCACAACACCTTTAATTAGCAAAGCACGTGAACTGTGGCCCGATGCTGAATTTCATTTTCTGGGATACAAGGGCAAGCTCGATATGCTCAAGGGTAATCCAGATATTGACCAGATTATTGAAACCTCTGACCGACCTGGGTTTGGCGAATACCTCTCATTATTTAACCAACTCTTTCAACGCTATGACCTCGCCTTTGTGACTCAGCCAAGCGATCGTGCTTACTTATATGGCTTGGTTGCTGCATTTCATAGAGTAGGCGTTTTGGGTGGACATCCTCAAGGCAAGCAAAGTAATGCAAATAAGCAAAATGCTTGGAAAAAATTCATTTCAATGCATACCGTTGAGGTAGATTACTTTACACAGCATGTCATTACTGAAAAACTGCGCCTTCTGGAAGTATTCTTCAGAAACCCTAGCGATTTATTTGCAAACCCGATTAATGTCACACCACCTATTGGCGAGCCTTTGACACCAGTCATTGCCAGCGAACTGACTCATGCTTATGTCGTGATTCATCCAGGCCCTCTGACAGCCTACAAACGCTGGCCTCTTGGCCATTGGCAGAAGCTCATTACTTATATAGTTAATCGCGGCTTTCAGGTGGTGCTAAGCGCTTCACCAGCAAAACAAGACTTACAACTAAACCATGACATCCTATCCTTGTTAGAACCCAAGGTTCGCCAAAAGGTGATTGATACTGCGGGCAAGCTATCTATCCCTCAAGCAGGATCTTTATTGCGTGCAGCTAGTTTGTATATTGGAGTAGATACTTCCATCACCCATTTAGCAGCAGCCTGCAATACGCCAACCATTGCTTTATTTGGCGCTACACCACCCACCAATTTTGGGCCATGGCCCAATGGCTTTATTGGCGTGCAACCTTATCAATTACGCGCTCGCACACAAACGGTTGGCAACATCACTATCTTGCAAGGTCCCGGGGAATGCGTACCGTGTCGTAAGGCTGGTTGTTTAGATCGCGCAGATAGCAATAGTGAATGCTTGGACCTACTAGAACCCGCTCAAGTCATTGAGGCAGTAGAAAAGATCCTAGAAAGAAAATAAAGGCTAGTGGTACTGAACTTGCACAGGATCTTTTTGTTTTGAAGTCAGTAATTGATTGAGGCTATGCAAGCAGGCGTCATCCGGATAAATGCGCATCTCTTCTGGGAACTGCATTAAGCAAGCACCACCACTTGTAGTCACATCTGCCGTCAACATCAAACCTTTTACTCCATCATTTGTATTGGGGCTTGGCACATGCGCACCCAACTTCGGGTCTCGAGTGCGATTGGCCATGAGGTAAGGTCCAATTTGGCTACGCAGCATTCTGATGTCTACCGCTGAATCCAGGTATACATGCACATTGCGCGCAAAGCGCATCCGCGCCCCAGTAATATCCATGACCACCTCAGACACAATTCGCATGCCACCAGAGAACTTATCTGGCGTCACATTTACTTTAGCAATCAGGAGCTCATCTTCTTTTAGCCAGGAACGGTTGGGCTCATAGACCTCGCTATACAAAGTGACCTCTAGCGCGGCAGTACCATCATCAATCGTCGCAATCATCATGCGGCCGCGTTGACCTGTCAACATGCGTGCTGATGTCACAATGCCGGCAATCAGCTGATCTTTGCCTTCGGTAATTTTCGCTAATGGCTGGCGAATGAAGTGAGAGGTCTCTTCGCGGTAGGCATCAAACATATGACCCGTCAAACATAGTCCTAAAGCCGTTTTTTCTTCTTGGAGACGTTTTTTCTCAGACCAAATAGGCTCGCGTACCAGCTCAGGCTGGTGTTGATGATCCTCGCCCGCAACCTCAAATAAGCTTACCTGATGAATCGAGGCTTCTGCCTGTTCAGCCGCTTCAATCGCTCTTGCCAAAGAAGCCAACAAGGTAGAGCGAACATCATAGAGATTGCCGCCAGCTGCTAGGGAGTCCTTATAGAGGCTATCAAACGCACCTGCACGCATCAGTGCTTCTATAGCACGCCGATTCACTTGTCTGCGATCTACGCGAGCGCAGAAATCAAACAGGTCCTTGAATGGTCCATCGGCTTCGCGTGCTTTGACAATGGCTTCAATCGCTGCCTCACCAGTACCCCTAACCGCTCCTAAGCCATAACGAATATGACTGATCGGCGCATCAGGCGCAGCATCGGGTGCCCGCAAGGGCGTGAACTCATAGACACCCGTATTGATATCGGGCGAGAACACCCGAATTTGGTTTGCCAAACAATCGTCATACAAAATCTTCACCTTATCGGTGTCATCCATCGCGAGCGATAAGTTGGCTGCCATGAATTCAGCAGGGTAATAGGCTTTGAGCCAAGCAGTTTGATAAGCTAAGAGAGCATAGGCAGCAGCATGAGATTTATTAAATCCATACCCTGCAAAACGCTCCATCAAGTCATAGATCTCGTTGGCTTTTCCTTCGGAGATGCCACCTGCTTTTGCACCATCACTAAAGATCTTGCGATGCTGTGCCATCTCTTCTGGCTTTTTCTTGCCCATAGCACGGCGGAGCATATCGGCACCACCAAGTGAGTAGCCACCGATCATCTGTGCCATCTGCATCACCTGCTCTTGATACACCATGATGCCGTAGGTTTCACGCAGAACGGGTTCAATACGCGGATCTGGATACTCTACTTTTTGACGACCGTGCTTACGCTCAATAAAGTCTGGAATCAAATCCATCGGACCAGGACGATATAGAGCCACTAACGCAATAATGTCTTCAAAGCGGTCAGGCTTAGCATCGCGCAGCATGCCTTGCATGCCGCGACTTTCTAGCTGGAATACCGCAACCGTATTCGCCCGTTTCAATACGTCGAAAGCTCGCTCATCATCGAGTTGAATATCGCTAATACTCCAATCCTTACGATCAGCATGCAGTGCTTTAATCCAGCGCTCTGCTGCTGCCAAGATAGTGAGCGTCGTAAGACCTAAGAAGTCAAACTTCACCAAGCCAATGGCCTCAACATCGTCCTTATCAAATTGGCTAATCACAGAGCTACTATCTTGATCTTTGCTCTCTTGGGTATAGAGCGGACAAAAATCTGTCAGTCGACCTGGGGCAATTAAAACACCGCCAGCATGCATGCCAACGTTACGCGTCATACCCTCGAGTTGCTGCGCCAATGAGAGTAATTGACGGACCTCGTCTTCATTCTTTTCACGCTCGGCTAATTGCTTCTCTTCCTTTTTCGCTATTTCAATGGTCATGTATTGACCTGGCTTATTGGGGACAAGCTTCGCAATCCCATCAACAAAGTTATAGCCCTGCTCTAAAACCCGGCCCACGTCGCGAATCGCTGCTCTGGCAGCCATCGTGCCAAAAGTCGCAATTTGGCTGACGGCATCCTTACCGTATTTATCTTTCACGTACTGAATCACACGGTCACGACCGTGCTGACAAAAGTCGATATCAAAGTCGGGCATTGATACCCGCTCTGGATTCAAGAAACGCTCAAAGAGTAAGTTGTAACGGAGTGGATCGAGATCGGTAATGCCGAGAGAGTAAGCCACTAAAGAACCTGCACCTGAGCCACGACCTGGACCGACAGGGACGCCATTGTTTTTAGCCCAGTTAATAAAGTCTGCAACGATCAAGAAGTAACCAGGAAAGCCCATTTGAGAAATCGTCTTAACCTCAAACACTAAGCGCTCGTGATAACGAGACATCTCCTTAGCCTGCTCTTCTGGGTCTGGAAAGTTGCGCTCCATATGACGCTTGAGACCAACTTCAGATTGCGCTAAAAGATACTCATCCAACGTGATGCCTGGTGGCGTCGGAAAATCTGGCAAGCGTGGCTGACCTAGAACCAGAGATAAGTTGCAACGCTTCGCAATCTCAACTGAGTTCGCCAAAGCTGCTGGTAAATCTGCAAAGCGCTTTTCCATCTCTGCTTGCGTCAAAAAATACTGCTGATCGTTAAATTTCTTTTGACGACGCGGGTTGCCCAGCAGCTCACCCTCAGCAATACAAACGCGCGCCTCATGCGCCGTAAAGTCACTCTTTTGCATAAACTGCACTGGGTGTGTCGCTACTACCGGTAGATCTAACTCATTGGCTAAATGGCATGCCAGCTGAAGTTGCTTTTCATCTTGCGGATGACCACCGCGTTGCACTTCAATGTAAAACGATTTGGGGAAGAGTTTTTCATAACGTCTCGCCACGCTTTGAGCTTGATCTTCTTGACCTGCTAACAATGCGGCACCAAGCTCACCCATACGCGCACCTGACAGCGCAATTAATCCGTAAGAGAGTGTTCTATTGGCTTTCTTATCTTCCGCTTTTGCAGCAGGTTCACTAAACCAAGCTGAATCGACTTCAGCACGACCACGTGATTGATTATCCAAAGAGGCTCTACTGAGTAACTCACAAAGATTGAGGTAGCCAGAATGGTTTTGTACTAGCAATAACAGTCGGTGAGGCTGATCGGGATCTTGGGAATTGCTCACCCAAACATCTGCGCCGGCAATCGGCTTAATACCACCAGAGCGAGCGGCTGTATAAAACCGCACTAGGCCAAACAAATTACTTAAATCGGTGAGAGCCAAGGCACCCATTTCATCTTTGGCAGCTGCAGCTACTGCATCATCAATGCGCACGACTCCATCCGTAATCGAAAACTCGGAATGAATGCGGAGATGTACAAAACGGGGTAAAGCCATGAGATGATTTTAGCTGTGTCCAAGCTCAAAAACCCTTCATCCCCAGCCGACGGCTATCGCGGGCGATTTGCCCCCTCGCCTACTGGACCACTCCATGCGGGATCGCTGGTTGCGGCCCTAGGAAGCTGGTTAGATGCCCGTAAAAATGGTGGTAAATGGCTGCTCAGAATAGAAGATCTGGATCCCCCTAGATGCACCCTTGGGGCTGATCAGCTCATTCAGTCCCAATTGCTCGCATGTGGCCTTTTCTGGGATGAAGCTCCCACATTTCAGTCAAAACATCAGGATCGCTACCAAAAGGCTTTAGAACGCCTCAATGAGCTCAAATGCCTCTATTCCTGTACCTGTTCTCGGCAAACAATTACCAATAACCTAGCGGAGCTTGGAGTTCAAACGCCGCGCAATCAAGAGATGGTTTATCCGGGGACGTGCAGAGCAAGTCAACTAGAGAGCCATACAAGTTCTGAAATTTTAGGCCTGAAGGCAGCTTGGCGAGTTGCGCTGCCCCCAAATTGCCAGATTGATTTTGAGGATTTAGCCCTTGGCACTCAAAGTCAGAATCTCAATCAACAAGTCGGGGATTTTATCCTGCGCAGAAGTGATGGTCTCTTTACTTACCAACTCGCCGTAGTCGTAGACGATGCAGAGCAAGGTATTACCCATATCGTACGTGGCGAAGATTTGCTAAGCAACACCGCTAGGCAAATATATTTACAAACTCTTTTGGGATACACAACGCCTCATTACAAACATCTCCCCTTGGTATTAGATGAACACGGCGAAAAATTGAGTAAGCAAACCTTAGCAACCCAAATTAATACACAAGATCAAACACATTCTCTTGTAGAGCTTCGCAAGGCTGCAACACATTTAGGATTGGTTGGGTTACCTGATGGTGAGAGGATCACCATTGCAGAGTGGCTCTTGGCAGCCACTCATGCCTGGAGCTAATTACTTCTTTTTGAAACCGCCCAATAAGGCGCCAACTGCTGGCTTAGCGGCCACAATACCCACTTTTTTCACTTCTGGCTTTACTACATCGGATGACTGTGGTGCGGCGCTAGGCTCATAAGGTTTATAGAAAAATGGGTCTGACATTTTTGCTGGGGCATTACTACTAGTAGATGGCTTGGCATAAGCAGGAGTACCCTCAGGCAAAGGCTGGATATCCAACTTACGTTTCATTAGCTTTTCAATATCGTCTAATAAACGCTTTTCACTGGCATCTACTAAAGCAATCGCATCCCCTGTACTACCAGCACGACCTGTTCGACCGATGCGGTGAATAAAGTCTTCAGCGTTATAAGGCAACTCATGATTAATCACGCAAGGCATATCTGGAATATCCAAACCCCGCGCTGCCACATCTGTCGCCACCAACACTTCAATCGCGCCAGACTTGAATGCATCCAAAGTTAAGGTACGCTCACCCTGACTCTTATCGCCATGAATCGCACCTGCTTTAATACCATCACGCTCTAAGGCCCGTGCTAACTTGGCACAACCTAAACGACTATTGGTGAAGATGATGCACTGACGCGATAAACCTTGACGCGTACGGTTTTCTAAGACTTGGACAATTGCACGCTGCTTATCACTTGCTGACACCATATGAATGACTTGCTTAACCGTGTCGGCCGCAGCATTTTGACGAGCTACTTCTACCGTCACCGGTGTACGCAAATAACTCTGCGCGAGCTTCTTAATTTCTGGTGAGAAGGTTGCCGAAAACAACAGGGTCTGTCTTTGCGCAGGAATCAAATTAATGATGCGTTGTAGATCAGGCAAGAAACCCATATCGAGCATACGATCGGCTTCATCTAGCACCAGAATCTCTACCTGGGACAAATTAGCCACTTTAGACCCAATGTGATCAAGTAAGCGACCTGGTGTGGCAATCAAGATCTCAATACCATTACGCAAGATAGCAACTTGCTCTTTCATATCCACGCCACCATAGACCACAGCTGCGCGCAGATCCGTATGCTTCGAGTAGTTAGCAGCGTTCTCTGCTACCTGCACCGCCAACTCTCTGGTTGGAGTTAAGACTAAGGCGCGAATCGGATGGCGTGCGGGTGAGGCGCTGTTGCTAGCATGACGCAAAATCTTTTGAATAATTGGCAATACAAAGGCTGCTGTTTTGCCAGTGCCAGTTTGTGCAGCACCCATTAAATCGCTCCCCGCTAAAACATGCGGAATTGATTGCGCTTGAATCGGAGTAGGAGTGTTATAGCCTTGTTCAGCAACCGCTTTTTGAATCAGCGGGTCTAAACCAAAATCAGCAAAAGTAATTGTTGCTGGAGGGGTAACACTAGGGGCGGCGCTAGGAACGACTAAGTCGCCAAGCCCTGTAGATGAATTTATTTCAGTAGCAGTATTGATCAAGGTAACTTACAGGATGGCCGCAATGCCGGCCTTAGCGGTTTCGGCATCCTCGGTCGATTTAACGCCGGAAACGCCGACTGCGCCGATGGTAAACCCATTTACCTCGATATTGACCCCACCCTCTAACATGCCCGAAATATGTGGGACAGATAAAAAAGAGGTGCGACCGTTATTAATAATTTCTTCGTACACACGGCTTTCACGTTTACCCATTGCAGCGGTGCGCGCTTTTTCTTGAGCAATGTAAGCAGATACTGGTGCGCATCCGTCACGACGGGTCAAACCTAGTACATGTCCACCATCATCACAAACAGCGATCGTGACTGCCCAATTATTTTCAGCGGCATGCTTGTTGGCTGCATCCAAAATCTTTTGAGCATCCGCTTGAGTTAAATAAGGTTTAGTTGCCAACATGTTGAATCCTTTTTAAATACTATTGTCTCGAATATGTTTTATGTGATGAAAGTGCCATCAATACAAGTGCCTGAATTATAAAGGCTGCAGCCAGGCTCAGCCCTTTAAGTCTGACCCCGGACGATCTGCACCCTGCCTTTGCCCTATACGCAGCTGAAAGGGCCTAAATGGTGGTTATTTTAGGAATTCTTGAGCAGCTACTACACCGCTAGCCTTAGGCTTAAAGCCCATAGCACCCAAGCTCATTTCAACCCCACTTAAAGCAGCCATCAAATTGAGCTCATTACAGTCACCCAAATGACCAATCCGGAATGCTTTGCCCTTAATTTTTCCAAGGCCTGTTCCTAAGGAGAGATTAAATTTCTCCAAAGCATGTTTGCGTAATTTGTCGGCATCCATACCTTCAGGTGTAGCGATACAAGTTAACACTGGAGAGTAGCAATCCTTATCCTGACATTGAATTTCGAGCCCCCAAGCATGAACAGCTTCACGACAAGCGGCAGCCAAACGCTGATGACGCGCAAAGATTGTGTCCAAACCTTCAGCCATCATCATGTCCATCGCTTCATGCAAACCGTACATTAAATTCGTACTGGGTGTAGTTGGCCAGTAACCGTTTTTATTGGACTCCAATATTTCATCCCATGCCCAATACGCTTTATGCATTTTGTTTTGCTTGCTCACTTCAATGGCTCTTGCTGACAAGGCATTAAAGCCAATACCTGGAGGCAACATCAAACCTTTTTGCGAACCAGAAATAGTAACATCCGCGCCCCACTTGTCATGCTCGTAGTCTGCAGATCCAAGGCCAGAGACGCTATCAACTAACAACAAAGCGGGGTGCTTTAAGGAGTCGATCGCTTTTCGTACTGCGGCGATGTTTGAAGTAACGCCAGTCGATGTTTCGTTATGCACTACGCATACAGCCTTGATTTCATGCTGAGTGTCCTTACGCAAACGCTCTTCAATCACGGCAGCATCTACGCCCCAACGCCAAGAATCTTGTCCAGATTTACCAACGACCTCGACCTTCAGACCGAGGCGTTGCCCAAGTGCGCGCCATAAATTGGCGAACTGACCAGTTTCATAAAACAAGACTGTGTCACCAGGATTGAGAACATTCACTAAAGCGCCTTCCCATGATCCCGTTCCGGAAGCGGAATAAATGATCACCGGCTGCTCTGTTTTGAAGATCTTCTTGATACCATCCAAAACCTTCAAGCCAAACGCACCAAACTCGGGGCCACGATGATCAATGGTTTGATAGCTAATGGCGCGTAATACGCGTGGAGGCACTGGGCTTGGGCCAGGAATATGTAAAAAATGGCGTCCTGATGGGTGGTTATCAAGTTTCAACATGCTTTGTCTCGCTATGGATGGGTTTAGGTATTTAAAAGGGGGTGAATTCTAGGAACTCGTTTCAGCCGCTAGTGTATGACAAATTTTGGCAATTTTCCATTTTGTATACAATTTATTTTCATTTAATATAAAAATAAACCCTAATTTAAGCATTTAAAGCCATAATTTATGCTTTATCATGACTTATTGATATTTTTGTATACAAATTATAGGTTCTCAATATGACGGTCACAGAGCAGCCAAATTCCCAGAATCTGCATGAGGCAATCTTCCAAAAACTCAGATCACTCTTGGTAGAGGGAAAGATTGCACCAGGCAGCAAACTGAATGAGCGTGAATTAGCTGAAAGCCTGAACGTTTCTCGCACACCGATTCGGGAAGCGATTCGTCGCTTGGCTGCCGATGGCCTAGTAGAGTTGATCGCCAATCGTGGAGCGATTGCTGTGCAATTGAGTTTGGAAGATGTCATTCACACCTTTGATGTGATTGCCGACTTAGAGGGCTTCTCTGGAGAGCTGGCTGCAAATCATATTACTGATGCCAGCCTCTCTGAATTAGAGGCACTCCAGTATGAAATGATGGCTTCGTATGCGCGCCGTGATTTATCGAGTTATTACAAACTCAATCTACGTATCCATCATTTAATTAATCAAGCAGCGAACAACCCTGTACTCTCTCGTCTCTTTACTCAAGTAAATACTCGTATCGAGGCGCTACGCTTTCGCTCCAACCAAGACGGCGTCAAATGGGAAAAGGCAGTTGAAGAACATCAAGAGATGCTCGATGCCTTAAAAGCACGTGATAGCCAGAGAATGCGCAAGATCATGATTCAGCACGTCCAGAACAAGCGTGATGTTGTCGTACAACTTCTGAAAGCAGAAACAGGCAGCCTGGAGATGGCTAAATGAATAAGCCCTTAGACCTCAAAGAAGTCATGATTGATCAAGCGACCTTAGCAAAGCGCCTACGCCAAGAAACGTCTGGCGAAGTGATGACCGATAGCGCAAGTCGTGGTCGCTATGCTACCGATGCCTCTATTTATCAAGCCATGCCAGTGGCAGTGTTTGTCCCCAAGACCGCAGAAGATATTGCTACAGCCATTCAGATTGCGGCTGAGCTTGGTGTACCAGTATTACCAAGGGGTGGTGGCACCAGTCAGTGTGGCCAGACTACTGGCGCTGCACTGGTGATTGATAACAGCAAATACTTCAGAAATGTTCTTGATCTCAATCTCAATCAAGGCTACGTGGAAGTTGAGCCAGGTATTGTGCTGGACCATCTCAATGGCTCCCTCAAGCAACATGGTCTTTGGTATCCAGTAGATGTATCCACTGCTGGGCAGGCCACGATTGGAGGCATGGCAGGTAATAACTCTTGTGGAAGCCGCTCTATTGCTTATGGCAATATGGTGCATAACGTCTTGGGTATCAATGCTTGGCTGGCGAATGGTCAAATTGCCGAGTTTGGTAATTACGCCAATAGCTCTGGTGTTGCTAAGCAGTTAGGTGACTTTGTAAAAGGTTTAGCAAACACACTTCAACCAGAGATCGAAGCTCACTTTCCGAAAGTACTCAGACGAGTCGCTGGTTACAACCTCGATATCTTTCACCCTCAAAGTGAACTACCTTATACGCAAGATGGCAGCGTGAATCTCTCACATCTTTTAGTGGGTAGCGAAGGTACGCTGGCTTACTTTAAATCTCTCAAACTCAAACTTGCACCACTACCGAAACATAAGGTGCTTGGCATTGTGAACTTTGCGAGCTTTTACAAAGCCATGGATAGTGCTCAACACATTGTGAAACTTGGACCTACTGCAGTAGAGTTAGTCGATCGCACCATGATTGATCTAGCACGCAGTAATCCCAGTTTTAAGAAGACGATTGAGACTGCACTGATTGACCATACTGCGCAAACTCCAGAAGCGATTCTGTTGGTAGAGTTTTCAGGGGAAGCGCATGCTCCCTTGCTTGAAAAAATCATGGCATTACAAGAGCTCATGGGTGACTTAGGCTTACCCGGTTCAGTGGTATCTATGCCAGACGCTTCCTTGCAAAAGAATTTATGGGAGGTGCGTAAAGCGGGGCTAAATATCATGATGAGCTTAAAAGGTGATGGCAAGCCAGTGAGCTTTATTGAGGACTGCGCAGTTCCGCTAGAGAGTCTGGCAGATTACACCCAAGCCTTAACGGATGTCTTTTCTAAATACGGTTCACGCGGCACTTGGTATGCCCATGCTTCAGTTGGTACTTTGCATGTCCGACCCATTCTTGATATGCGCAGAGATGGCGCCCAAAAGATGCGTGCTGTTGCCGAAGAAGCATCTGCCTTGGTACGTAAATACAAAGGTGCTTACAGTGGTGAACATGGTGATGGCCTGTGTCGTGGTGAATGGATCTCATGGCAATTTGGCCCCAAGATCACTGAAGCCCTTGCAGAAATCAAGCATGCCTTTGATCCTCAGGGACTATTTAATCCAGGCAAGATTATTAATCCACCAAAGATGGATGATGCGAGTAACTTTCGATTTTCGCCAAGTTATCAAGTGATTCCATTACAGCCTGCATTAGATTGGTCAGCCTGGAACGTACAAAATAATCCTGTTACTGAAGAAACTACCGCGCCCGGCACGGGTGGTGATCCTGCAATGGGCTTAGCTAAAGCGGTAGAGATGTGCAATAACAATGGCCACTGCCGTAAGTTTGATGCGGAGGTGATGTGTCCCAGTTATCGTGTGACTCGGGATGAGAAACACCTGACCCGCGGCAGAGCAAATACCTTACGCTTAGCACTCTCCAATCAACTCGATATCAAAGACGAGACTTCACCACTTGGCAGCGATGCCATTAAAGAGGTGATGGAATTGTGTGTGAGTTGCAAAGCCTGTCGGCGTGAATGTCCTACTGGCGTTGATATGGCCAAGATGAAAATTGAGTTTCTATCAGCCTATAAGAAACGGGTTGGTCATTCTTTACGTGATCTAGCAGTGGCGTATCTTCCCAAGTATGCCGGCACGATTAGCAGTATTCCACTCTTGCCAGTGATCCTCAATCTGCGCAATCACATTGCACCGATTGCCAAGCTACAAGAATGGATCATGGGTATCTCCGCCCAAAGAAGTTTGCCAATTTGGAAAGGTAATACTTTCTGGAGTAAGCCAAAAGCAATCGCACCCTATCAATTTAGTCCTGAGGCCTTATCAAATCAACCAGGGGTAGTGCTATTAGCCGATACCTTTAATGCTTACTTCGAAGATGAAAATCTGCAGGCGGCAATAACCGTTCTTACTGCTGCTGGCTATCGTATTCATATTCCGCACAAGAGTCAGAACAAGGCTAAAAATAAAGAACAAAACACTTGCTCCAAAGAATTTTGCTGCGGCAGAACTTACCTTGCAGCTGGCATGGTGGATAAAGCCAAGGAAACACTCGGTGAACTCATCGATCATCTCGCGCCCTACGCGCAAAAGAATATTCCAATTATTGGTCTTGAGCCCTCTTGTCTCTTTACCCTAAAAGATGAGGCTTTAGTGATGGGTTTTGGTGAGCGGGCCGTGACCGTATCGCAGCAAGCGCAACTCTTAGAAGAGTTTTTAGCCAGCAAAGCGAAAGCAGGCAAACTCAACCTGCAACTCAAAGCCGCCAGTAAGCCAGTCCTTTTTCATGGACATTGCCATCAGAAGTCTTTTGCAGCTGTGACACCTGCCATGGAACTACTTAAACTCATTCCTAACGCAGAGCCTCAGTTAATTGAATCATCTTGCTGCGGCATGGCCGGTAGCTTTGGCTATGAAGCCGAGCATATCGAGGTATCTAAGCAAATGGCTGAAGCGAGCCTATTGCCGAGCATTCGTAAATCACCCGATAGTTGGGTAGTAGCGGATGGCACTAGTTGCCGTCATCAAATTGCAGACGGCACGCAACGTGAAGCGGTACATATCGCCAGAATATTAGCGGCACATCTTTCAGTTGAATGAAAAGCTTAGCGAATCACGCCATAACCCACCATCAGCAAGGTTCCAGTCAATAAGGCTGGAACCAAACGCTTAGAAGGTTTAGAAACCATCACGCCAATCGCTAAGGCGCAAATCAAAATCCGAATCCACAAAGGCACGGTAGCCATTAAACCCAAAGGCATGACGATCAGGCGAATCGTCAAGGCAGCAACCATGGTGTAGGTCACCGCCGCTAACCAACGAAAGATTTCGCTTTCTTGATTAATGCTTTGAGAAAGCATGACACCAATCGCTCTGCAGAAATAAGTGCCAATACAGGCGCCTACTAGAGCAATCCACAAACCCCATCCCGAGAGCGCGTTTGTCATCGTATCCATTGGACTCATTACCCTACTACTCCGGCTTTCTTACGCAAGAACTTGCGATCAATAAAGTAAGCCAGAGTCCCACCTACAAGACCTGCTGTCAGTAAGCTGGTATCGCGATCAATTAAAAAGAAGATCGGGCCAAAAATACAACCCATGAAAAGAGCAATACGATTAATCCAAGGTTTGACTTCGGTAAACGTTAATAAGAAGAAGAGTGGATTAATAAAGACTAGACCCAGCGTTACAGCAGGCGGCACCATGCCAGCTAAATAGAAACCCAAGATCGTTCCAGGAATCGAAATTAACCAACAGAGTAAACCAAGGCCTACAAAATAGGCCAAGCGGTGCTTGGTCTCTATCGCATGAAACTCACGCATTGAAATTGCCCATGCCGTCATGGCCAATAAATGGACGGAAGCATATAAGCTTCGATTGCGATCCTTCTGATGAAACTGCGGAAAGAGTGTCACCGTCATCGTGATGAAGCGGGTCGAAGTTAAGGTTACTGCCAAAGCAATTGCAATGACGGATGAACCAGTGATTGCCATTTCTAGTAAGACCACCTGCCCTGGCAAGGCAAACATAAAAAATGAGGTAGAGGTGGTGAACCAAACATCAAAGCCATTGGTTTTGCCCATGGCTCCAAAACCCACCATGCCAGCAAAGAGCACCATGGCTGGTGCTCCAGCTGCATCACGCATTCCCACCCAGAATGCATCGCGAGGACTTTTAAAGCGCTCCGCTGCCGAACCCTCTAGTGCAATTTCGCTAGGATCAATATAAGGTTGGTCGGCTGATGACATAGGCTAATTGTAAGAGCTAGGCTCCATTATTGTCTAAGCTTGCCTAAGGAATGGGATTGAGAGCCCACTCAATATGTTCCGCAACGAGTGCATCTGCTGATAAGAGACCTTCACTCAAGGCTTTTCGAATAGCTTTCTTGTCTGCATTAGCTACTACTGGATTGGCTAGGGCATTACCCATTGCGACCGCGAGATTACGGCGCCAGCGGCTATAACCAATGCGTCGAATCGCACTGCCTTCATGGCGCTCTTCAAACTCTGCTTCAGTCCATGACCACAAATGCAAAAGACTAGCCTGTCCCAAACCATGACGCTGTGCAAAGTCTGGCAATTGTGTGCGCTTAGCAAACTTATTCCATGGACAAATCAACTGACAATCATCGCAACCATAAACGCGATTACCCATTGCTCTGCGAAACTCCATTGGAATGGCCTGAGGGTTCTCAATGGTGAGATAGGAGATACAGCGGCGTGCATCTAATTGATATGGCGCAGTAATGGCTTGTGTTGGACAAACATCGATACACGACTGACAAGTACCACAATGTTCGTCTTGCGCTTCATCGATTGGGAGTGGTACATCGACCAAGATCTCACCCAAGAAAAAGGTAGAGCCAGATTCACGATTGAGTAAGAGCGTATGTTTTCCACGCCAACCTAAACCCGCTTTACGAGCAAGCTCAACTTCCATTAAAGGGGCTGAATCCGTAAATACACGATATCCAAAAGTGCCAATTTTTTCTTCGATAGCTTTGGCAAATTCTTGCAAGCGATGACGCAAAACCTTGTGATAGTCGCGACCTCTGGCATACATTGAGACCACTGCTTGAGAGGGATCCTCTAAGCGTTGCCACTCAGTATCAAGATTGATATCGGGTGGCAGATAGTTCATGATGACGCAAATGACGCGTACAGTACCTGGCACTAATCGCTGTGGATCAGCACGCAGATCCGCATGGCGTTGCATGTATTCCATCTGGCCATGACGCCCATCTGCCAACCACTCCTGCAAACGCTTGCTTGCCAAGCCCAGGTGGGTATCCGTAATGCGCAAACCATCGAATCCCAACTCTATAGCCTTTTCTCCAAGCCAAGCACGTAACTTAGACTCGTCTAGAGCAGAGGAATGGGCAGATAAAGGCATATGAATAGAGAATGTAGCGCAATAATTGAATAAACTAGAACAATGGCTCAAACCCCAGAAACACCATTAGCAATAATCAAGCAACATTGTAGGCAGGAAGCAGATACCGCTAGCCTAGCCAGACAACTTGCCGTCAGCATTACTGGTTTTATGGAACAAAATCCACAGGGACACCTCAATATCTCCCTAGTTGGCAATTTAGGGGCAGGCAAGACCACCTTCGCACGATATTTGATCCAATCAATGGCTTATGCGGGCAAGGTCAAAAGTCCAACCTATACCTTGTGCGAGCCTTACACACTCAAAACCAATAGCGGTGAATTTACCGCGCATCATTTTGACCTCTACCGAATGCGTGATCCTCTGGAATGGCAAGAAGCTGGTTTTGGAGAATATTTTGACATTCCTGGCTTTTGTTTAATTGAGTGGCCAGAAAAAGCTGTAGGCACTCTACCACCATTCGATCTACAAATTGAATTACTCCCGGGCGTAGATGAGAATGAGAGATCAGTGACGATAACAGCACTCCTGAATGATGGCCACCATGTTCTGAATCATGTAATACAGAATTTAAGCAAGTAAATGGGCATTAAAAAAACTATTCGACAAACGAATCTTGCGAGAAGGCAGCATTTCAAAACTTCAGCGAAGTTCTTGAGCTTTGCACTGCTTTTTACAGAAGTGGAGATTGCTTGGGGCGCCAAGATATTGGGTGTACGTGTCTGGCCATCAGAGGACTACACCCGCATCACTCTGGAATCCGATACACCATTGCCTATTAGCCAGCAGATCCTCACCAATCCTGATCGCCTGGTAGTTGATGTGCAAGGCTTAGAGCTCAATCCCACTTTGAGAGATTTAGTAGCCAAGGTCAAGCCTAATGATCCTTATATTGCGCAAGTAAGAGTAGGTCAGTTTCAGCCAGGAGTAGTGCGCTTAGTATTCGACTTAAAAGAACCGATCAAGCCTCAACTCTTCACATTAGACCCCGTTGGTGAATACAACTACCGCATGGTCTTTGATTTGTACCCTACCACTCCACCTGATCCCTTGATGGAGTTAGTAAAAAGCAGCGCTCGTAAGGAAAGTGCTCTAGCTAAATCAAATGAAGAAGTAGATTTCATTGCGCAGTTTGCTACTAAAAAGGAAGCGCCAAAGTCGCCAGTGGCACAAGCCATACCAGAGGCTAAAGAAGCTCCGGCAGCTGCTAAGTACAAACGCCTGATCACCATTGCCATTGATCCTGGTCATGGTGGCGAAGATCCGGGTGCAATCGGTTCATTAGGTTCTAGAGAAAAGCATGTAGTTCTCTCGATTGCAAAGCGACTCAAAGACAAGATAGAGAGTGAAGCCTATATGCGCCCTTTTTTAACTAGAGATGGGGATTATTTTGTACCTCTGCATGTGAGAGTACAAAAAGCCAGACGAGTTGAGGCGGATCTTTTTGTTTCTATCCATGCGGATGCATTTATTCAGCCACATGCTAAAGGTGCTTCCGTATTTGCGCTTTCGCAAATGGGTGCTAGTAGTTCAATGGCACGCTGGATGGCCAATAAAGAAAATGCTTCAGACTTGATTGGTGGCATCAATATCAAGACCCAAGATCGACAGGTAGCTAATCTACTCCTAGATATGTCAACCACTGCTCAGATTAAAGACTCGCTGCAGGTTGGAAACTCTATTCTGAAGCAAATTAGTGGTTTTGCGCCCTTACATAAAGGAAAGGTAGAGCAAGCCAGCTTTGCTGTTTTAAAGGCACCAGACATTCCTTCTATCTTGGTAGAAACTGCCTTTATTAGCAATCCTCAAGAAGAAGTCAGGCTGAATGATGATGGCTACCAGGACCGCATTGCTGAGGCTATTCTGAAGGGGATTAAGGATTATTTTTCCAAAAATCCACCAGTCGCCAGAAGAGCAAACTCATAAGCTACATGTAACTACAAGGGCTTACGGGCAGACACAGCAGACCAAGGGATCGCCTACAAACTTCTTGCTATAATTTATGGCTTAACTGGGTCGGTAGCTCAGTCGGTAGAGCAGCGGACTTTTAATCCGTTGGTCGCGAGTTCGAATCTCGCCCGACCCACCAGCAATACTAAGGTACGTACCGGACACATGCTTTACGTCCGGTACCGACCACATGGTTTACACCTTTACCAATCACATCCCCAATACTTTGGGACCAAATGGGTTTTCTAGGGCTTGTACCCTTGAAGACTCCATATC